>NZ_JBIAGA010000004.1:0-433537 GCF_042869555.1 Nocardiopsis sp. NPDC006938
ATGGTTGCACCACTACAATCACCACCGGTTCCACACCGCCATTGGCGGCCCTCCCGCCTCCCGCGTACCTAACCTCTCAGGTCAGTACACCTAGGGCACCTCGACGCCTCATCGGCGGAGTGGACAGCGTTCGTTAAGGCTGCGACCTCCTAGCCCACGAACGACCGGACCCCGCCATCGGAGCTGGCGGGGTCCGGTTCTGTGTACCGGGACAGGATACCCGCGGCCTCCCGACGAAACCTAGGACCAAAAGCAGTTGCGTCGCGGCCACTCGCCCGGGTCGAGGCACACGGCACCCACCTCTCGCACGCCGGTATGACGTGCTCTACACCAGATTGCAGGCACCGGCGAGGCCCCTCCAGCGCGCCCGCTGGTCTGCTCCGCGACCGTGAGGGAGCGCGGACTGAGATCCCTGGTCACCCCCGCACGCGCTGGTGCCATGCCTTCGCCGCGTCCAACATCGCCACCAACCACTCCTCGTCCGGGCGCAACCGCGTGTAGTGCCGGTTCATCCGTACCTGCGCTCGTGCGAACACGGCCAACGCGCCCTGATCCAGGCCTGCCCAGAACGACGTGGACGCGAAGAGCTTCTCCACATCGGCTGGCTCCAGGCCCGCTGACACCAGCTGCACCGCCAATCCCGAGGGCATCACCACCGCCGACGCCCGGGTCGGCCATGCCCAGTCGATCACCCACAACCGGTCGTCCGTGTCGATGACGATGTTGTTCGGGTTGAGGTCGCCGTGTGTGAGGTGGTCACCGCGGACCACACCGATCTCCTCGTCGGAAAGCGCCCTGTCCCACCGGTCCTCCACCCATGGACGGGCCACGTCGGGGAGCGGTAGGCCAGTGATCCGGTCCATGGCCTCCACGATCCGAGGCAGGTCCGCAGAACCCGGGGAATAGTCGGTGGGGCGGGCGTCGATGACCTCGAAGCCCAGCACGAACCACCCGTCGCCCCGTGCCTGCCACAGCAGGTGAGGTGCCAATCCGCCCAGGTGGGGGTTGATCTGGCCCTCTCGGCGGACCTCTTCCAGGAGCCCGCCCGGCCTGTCCGGGACGGCCTTGACGAAGACCCTTCCGTGTTCGCAGGTGACCACGGCGGTGATGGCGGCGCTGCACCCACTGGTCGGAACCACCTCGCTGATCTGACCGGTGTGAGGAGTGATGAGCTGCTTGATCTGCTCGTGCATCGAGGATGCTTCCGTTAGTTGCGGGGAGGGCAATGGGTCGGCGGGACGCCCGGGCGGCACCCGTCATCGTCTGGACGGCACGGGACGAAGACATGACCGTCGTCCTCGTCGTCCCCCTTCTTGCCAGCGGTGATCGTGTTGCGGGCTTGGGGTGGTTGACGCAGTTCGCTCCAAGTAACACCCCAGATGAACGGGTCCCGCCAAGCGAACTGGCGGGGTCCGGTTTCGGTGTACCGGGTCAGAGCATCGGCGCTGGTTGCCGCTAGCTGGAACCTCACAGCCGGGAACGCTGATCGCGGCCGACCTCCGTCGCCGGATTCCCCACCCACAGGTGCGTCCCCCGCTCGTCCACGGTCACCCCCAGCTGGTCACGGCCCGGAGAGTCGAACTTCACCCACGCGTCCCACGCGGCGCGGATCTCGGCCCACAGATCCCGGGGTCCACCCCGGCGTGCCTCGAAAGGGCTGCCCGCCGGGGTGTACTCGCCGAGCGCCCAGGACCCGTCCAGGGTCGCCACGTACACCGTCGCCTCCCCAGCCCACTCCGGCCGGTCCTCCGCGGCTTCGTACACCGCGTACCGCAGGTCCGGCACGAGGTGCCCCAACGCGAGCTGCCACCCGGAGTTGCGGTAGGCGACCACTCTCGGGTTGAGTTCGATCAGACCGTCCGTCGCCTCCGGGTCGTCCTCGTCCACCAGCTCACGGGCCCGGCGCATGTCCGCCCGCTGTGACCGCAGCACCATGAACGGCGCGTCCCCGATGAAGTGTCCGGTGGCGCTCCCGTCCCCGTGAACCCGGAGTTTCAGCAGGACCCCCGGAGTGTTGCCCACCTCGAACGGGGTCACGATGACCCCGTGCCGCGCGCTCTGCTCCACCCACGACCACGGAACCTCGCCACGCGCCGCGACTGTCGACAACACCCGATCGAACTCGCCCTCGCCCGCCGCCGGGCGCCCGGCCGCGTCGGCCGTCACGACCCTGGGGGAGTGGCCAGCCTGCGCGAGGTTCTTCACCGCGATCTCTGCCAGCCGCGGATCGATCTCCACCGACACCACGGCCTCCTCTCCGAGAGCGTGGCACAACAGCGCCGTGTTGTAGCCGGTACCGGTGCCGATCTCCAACACCCGGTGCCCCTCCCGAGCATCCAGGGCCTGGAGCATCTCCACGACCAACGACGGCTGCGAAATGCTGGACGTGCGCAATCGACCCCACCCGGGTTCCCCGTGGGGGCCACCGGCCGGGGTGCCGTCATCGACCTGGACGGCGAGCGCGAAGTCCTCGTGAGCCCACCGGGCGTGGTCGGGGTCGTCACGGGTCACCGGCCGGAAGTACCCGGGGTGGGTCCGGGAGGTGACCCACACGGTGTCGGGGATGAACCCGGCCCGGTCGGTGCCCAGGACGGCCCGGTGCCACAGGGGGTCGGTGATCTGGCCAGTGGAGGTGAGCGTTCGAGCCAACGGGGCTCCAGGGTGTCCGGTCACCGGTTCGGGTCCTGCCCATCCCCGGACTGGGGCGGGATGGGTTCCGCGCCGTGCTTGTTGGGGTCCTTGCCGTCCCCGCCCGCGCTGCCACCGGTGCCGCTGTCGGTGGGTACGTCCGGGTTCTCGTGCCTGCCCACGTCACGCTCCGTTTCCGCTGGGGGTCAACCCCTGAACAGTAACTCGGTGTGGTTGTTCCATGACGGGTTTGGCTGGAACCGGCCAACCCCCACCACCCCGACACCCGCGCGGGCTACTCTCCGCCCGGGCCCGGTTGCCCCAACCCCCTCCTCCAGAGGGGCCCTGTGCCCGTGACCACCGCGTCCCTCCGGGCACCGCCGCAGGGGGAGGGCGGGTGACGTCCCTTCCCCGGCTCAGGGCTTCTTCGGACCCGGGTCCAACGGCCAGACCCTGGAAACGGTCAGCGTGGGCAGTGCCTCCGGGCTGGAACGGCGGACCCGGCCCTGGACCACGAGCAGCCTCGAGTCGAACACCGCCCTGGCGGAGTGCTCCTGGACGTTCCCGAACAGGGCGACCTCGACGACACCGGTGCGGTCCTCGACACTGGCGAAGATCACCCTCCTACCGGACCTGGTGGGCGGCGTCTGCACGCTCACCCTCACCCCCGCCACCGTGACCCGGGTCCCGTCCGGAACCCGGGGCAGCCTCTGGGCGGTGACGAGCCCGTGGCGGGCGGCCAGGTCCGCCAACCGGTCCACGTACCGGTCCAACAGGTGCCCGGAGATCTCGTAGCCGAGGGCACGCGACTCCTCGGCGACCCGGTCGGTGTGGGTCATCGGGGCGGCCGTCCCCACCGGCACGGTCTCGATTGACTCCGACTCCGATTCCTCCAGGGAGAGCTGCCCGGGGGAGTCCTCGGGACGCGGACCCTCCTGCGCCAGGGCGTGCGCGTGCACGAGGACGTCGCGCCGGTCCGGGGCGCCGGGGGCTCCGGTGACCCCGGTCAGGGAATCCAGCCCCCCGGCCAGGACCAGGTTGTCCAACGCCTCACGGGACAGGGACCCCCGCGCCACCAGGTCCCGCAGCCCGGTGAAGGGGCGCCGGGCCAACAGGCGGTCGAGTTCGGCCCCGGTGAGGGCCCCGAGATCGGCCAGGGACGGCCGCAGCCCCCACCTGCCCTCCCCGACCGGCTCCACCCGCCAGTACCGCCAGGAGGCGTTCACGTCCAGACCGAGCACCCGCACACCCATGCGCCGGGCATCGTTGAGGAGCACCCGGCGCGGATACATGCCGGGGTCGTGGGTCATCACCCCCGCGAAGAACGCGGCGGGGAAGTGCCGCTTGAGCCACGCGCTCTGGTAGGTGGGCAGGGCGAACGCGGCCGCGTGAGCCTTGCAGAAACCGAAGTTGCCGAACGCCGCCACCAGCCGCCAGGTGTCCTCGACGGTCCGGCCGTCGTGTCCGCGTTCGGCCATCAGCGAGCGCACCTGTGTCTCCACCTCGCGGCGCCCCTCCTCGGTGCCCAGGGCCCTGCGCATGGCCTCGGCACGGTCCAGCCCGCACCCGGTCATGGTGTCGATGGTGTGCAGCAGCTGTTCGTGGAAGAGCAGCGCCCCGCCGGTCTCGGCCAGTACCGGCGCGAGGTCGGGGTGGGGCAGCCGGGGCGGCTCGGAACCCTCCCTGGCCCCGAGGTAGGCCGAGACCATGTCGGTGCCCATGGGCCCGGGCCGGAACAGGGAGATGTCCGCGATCAGGTCGGGGACCCCGCGCGGCCGCAGCCGGGACACCAGCTCGCGCTGGCCCGGGCTCTCGATCTGGAAGCAGCCCAGGGTGTTGGAGGCCGCGACCATGTGCGCGGTGGCGTGGTCGTCGTCGGCCAGGGCCTCCAGGTCCGGGCTCGCCCCCTCGGTGCGGTCGATCTCGTCCAGGGTGTGCGCGAGCGCCGACTGCATCCGCACCCCGAGGACGTCGAGCTTGAGCAGCCCCAGGTGTTCCACGTCCTCCTTGTCGGCCTGCACCATCGGGTAGCCCGCCCCGGAGGGCTGGGTGGGCACCCGGTCGCCCATGGCGTGGTCGGACAGCACCAGCCCGCAGGGGTGCATCGCCACGTGCCGGGGCAGGCCCGACAGCCGCTCCGCGAGGGAGAAGAGCCTGCGCACGTGCTCGCTGTCCAGCCCGTCCAGGTTCCGCAGCTCGGGGAGCTCGCGGGCGGTCTCGCTGATGCGGGAGGCCCGGACCCGGGGGAACACCGAGGCGATGCGGTCCACCTCCACGGAGGGCAGCGACAGCGCCGCACCGGCGTCCCGCAGGGCACTGCGGGCGCGGTAGGTCTCCATCATGGCCACCGTGGCGCTGGCCCCGGGGTGGGAGGCGATGACCGCGTCGTAGGCCTCCAACCGGCGGTCGGACTCCACGTCCAGGTCGATGTCGGGCAGGCCGGGACGGCTTGGAGTGCAGAACCGTTCGAACAGCAGACCGTGGTCCAGGGGGTTGATCGCGGAGATGCCCAACAGGTGCACGACGAGGCTGCCCACCGCCGACCCCCGCGCGAAACAGCGGATGCTCTTGTCCCGGACGGCCCGGGCGGCGTCGGCCACGGTCAGGAAGTAGCTCTCCAGGCCCAGGCGGGAGATGACCTCCAGCTCACGCCGGGCCCGTTCGTCCGCGCGGCGGTCGCGGTCCAGGCCCAGCAGGGCGGCCCCTCCCGCGACGCGGTCGCGCAGCTCGGCGGTGGCCTCGGCGCGGGCGGGCAGGTGGAGACGGCCCCAGCCCAGGTCGGCGGCGGGGTCCAGGGCGCAGGAGCTGCCCAGGGCGAGGGTGTGCGCGATCAGGCGTCGGGCGCGCGTGCGGTCGCCGCCGCACACGGCGACGGCGGTCCGGGACATCTCCTCGGCGGTGGCCATGTGGGCGCTCTCGGTGCGCGGGGCGGGGTGGTAGCCGCCCGGGGCGTGCTGGCGGATGCGGTCGAGGGCGAGCGCCACCCCGGCACCGTCCGGGGTCGGGTAGCGCACGGCGTTGGTCAGCACCGCGAGGAGGTGCTCCTCGTCGGCCAGGCGCACCATGTCCCGTGCGGCGCGGCGCTGGCCGGAGGCGCCGTGGTCGTGCGGGGCCAGGGCGATCTCCACACCCACCCCCCGCCAGGCGGACACCAGGGCCCGGGCGTGCAGGGGGCGGTCCTGGGCGACGGCGCGGCCCACGTCGGAGTCGGGCCCGAGCAGGACGACCAGTCCGTCGGCGTGTTCGGTGAGCTGGTCGGGTCGTACGGCCACGGGGGAGGGGGCGCGGTGGACGTCGGTGACCAGGCGGCAGAGGCTGGCCCAGCCCCGGGCGCCCCGGGCCAGGACCACGACGCGGCCGCCCTCGGGGGAGGAGAGGGCGAGGTCGACGCCCAGGGCGGGGCGCACCCCGGTCCGCTCGCAGGTCCGGATGTGCTCGGCGACGCCGAAGAGGCCGTCCCGGTCGGTGAGGGCCATCACCGTCTGGCCGTCGAGCGCCGCCCGCTCGACCAGGGCGGCGGGCGGCGCGGTGCCGTGCCGGAAGGAGAACGACGACGCGGCGCGCAGGTGCACGGCCTACATTCCTCCCCTCCTGCGGAGCGGCAGGGGAAGAGCCACCGTTCGAACATCAGTTCGATGACTGTATCCGATGATGTCCAATGGCGCATCCTCTGAGCTGCGAAGACGCGCCGTTTCTCCGTGCACGGAGTGGGTCGGGGCGGTGGGTGGGCCCGTGGCGAACGGTGTTGTCGTCGGGGTCGGGGGTCTGGGGGGCAGTAGAAAATCTACGACGTAAAGGCCGGTGTCCTTCGTTTTCGCTGCCGCGCGGAGGGGAGCGGAGCCATGGTGTTCCCGCCTCCCGGGACGAACGCCCGGGAGGCGCCGTCTCCGCTTCCTGTCAGCGGGTGACGGCCGCGGCCAGGATGAACAGGCAGATGATGACGGCTGCGGTCCACGGCCAGTCCGAATACTGGCCCTTGAAGTTGCGTGCGGCCACGGGAGCCTCCGAGTCAGGGGAAAGGGAACCGAACCTGGGTACCATCCGGCGGTGACTCTCCGCTGCGCTTGGCCACAACAGGTCACTGGCGGGTGTGTCCGCGCGGGGGCCCTCCCGGCGGAGTCGCGTGGCCCGGGCCCGAGCCCGAGTGCGAACGGGCTGGACGTGGGAGACCGCGCCGTGCGCGGGGGCGGGGCGAGGGGGACCGCTCGTCGGCCGTCTCCGGCGGCCATCTCTGGGGGCGCCCGCCCGGGCCGGGTGGGAAGGACCGGACACGGGTGTTCCCGAGGAAGAGGCCTCGGGGCAGGGGTTGCGGTTGACGTTGCGTCAACATCTAGCGTCGTCTCTGAGGCCGGACTCCCCGGCCGGAGGGGAGACGGGATGTCATGGTCCATGGGTGGGGTCTGCCGGATGAGCGGGGTGACCTCCCGGACGCTGCGCCACTACCACCACGTCGGCCTGTTGCTCCCGGAGAGCACCGGGCCGGGCGGGTTACGCCACTACGGCCAGCGCGAACTGCACAGGCTCCAGCGCATCCTGGTGATGCGCGAACTCGGGCTCGGTCTGGCGGACATCCGCCGGGTTCTCGACTCCGAACAGGACGAGGTCGCGGCCCTGCGGCAGCACCTGCACGACCTCGAAGCCGAACGGGACCGCCTCAGCGTCCTGGTCGACACCGTGCGCCGCACGGTGGACTCACTGGAGGGCACCGACGTGACCAGTAGACCCGAGGAGCTCTTCGAGGGCTTCGACACCGCCCACTACGCCCAGCGGGCGCGTGCCGACTGGCCCGAGCAGTGGGAACAGGCCCGGCGGGCGGGGGAGGAGATGGCTCCCGAGGAGGCCGAGCGGATGCGCGCCGAGTCGGTGGAGGGGATGCGGCGGATGGCCGCGTACCTGCGTGCGGGCACACCCGCCGAGGCTCCACCGGTGCAGGTGGAGATCGAGGGCCACTTCCAGCAGGTCAGCCGCATGTGGACCCCGGACGCGCAGGCCTTCGCCCAGCTGGGGCGGGTGTACGCGCAGGAGGGCCCCTGGCGTGAGGTGTACGAACGGATCGAGCCGGGGTTGGCCGACTACCAGCGCGAGGCCATGGAGGTCTTCGCCGAGCAGCGCCTGGGCGCGCAGGGGCGGGAAACGTGATTCCCCGGTCGTGGAGACCGCACCGGCGCGAGGAGGACGACGAGATCCTGGGCTACCTACGCCCCGAGGGGGCGGGCTACGTCCCGGTGAACCCGTTCGGCCACCCCGTGCACGGTGCGGTGGAGGAGGCCGAGGCCCGGTCCGCGTTGGACTCCCTGGGCCTGGCCTATCTGGCCGAGCCGTGGCTGTTGACCCTGCCGGGCCGGGCGGAACCGGTCACGGTCCGGATCGTCGAGGTCACCCCGGAGCGGATGCGGGTGGCCAACGCCGACTACGGATACGAGGAGGCGGACATCGGCCACGTGTTCGTCCTGGACGTTCCCGAGCCCGGGCGGTTGCGCGCCGGTTGAACCGGAGGGCGTCCGGCGGGTCCGCAGGGCGACCGGGGGTGGACGGGCACCGGGGTGTCGGTGGGGCCTTCGAGGGCTTCGGGCCTTAGGGGGTGTTTTGTGGATGCTTTCGCCTTCTGGCGGCGGAGCCGCCAGCACCGCGAGCGGCCGCCAGGCCATCTCTCGCAAGACGATGAGCGACGGTCAGCCCGGGTTTGGCTGTCCGAGCTCCATCGGCGCAGCGAGAGGCAGCCTGGCCACGCGAGCGCGGAATGATCCACAAAACACGCCCTAGAGGACCTCGGGGGGAGTGTCCAGGACCGTGCGG
The DNA here is from genome assembly GCF_042869555.1 of Nocardiopsis sp. NPDC006938. Classification (NCBI taxonomy): domain Bacteria; kingdom Bacillati; phylum Actinomycetota; class Actinomycetes; order Streptosporangiales; family Nocardiopsidaceae; genus Nocardiopsis; species Nocardiopsis sp. NPDC006938. The sequence goes on from NZ_JBIAGA010000004.1 coordinate 8,425, forward strand.
TCACGGGAGGCGACCAGGGCGAACCAGGCTTCGGTGCGGGGCAGCTCGTAGCGGAAGAAGTACGAGGCGGCGGCGCGCTTGCCCTCGTAGAAGGTGCCCTGCTTGCCGTGGGCGGCGGTGAGCTGTTCCAGCCACATCCAGGCGATGACGACGTGGCCGGTGGCCTCCAGGTACGGGGTCGCGTTGGCCAGGGCCACGGACGGGTCGCCGTCGGACCAGGCGTCGGCCGTCGCCCGGGCGGTGCGGTCAAGGGCGGCGGCGAGCAGTTCGGCGTACGCGGCTTCCTGGCCGCCCAGGGCGCGGGCGCGCTCCACGGTGGCGCGGGCGGTCTCCAGGAGGAGGGAGAGGCGCGCGCCGTGGTCGAGCACCGCCTTGCGTCCGAGCAGGTCCAAGGCCTGGATGCCGTGGGTTCCCTCGTGGATGGCGTTGAGCCGGTTGTCCCGGTAGTGCTGTTCCACGTCGTACTCACGGGTGTATCCGTAGCCGCCGTGTACCTGGATGGCGAGGCTGTTGGCCTCCAGGCACCACTGGGAGGGCCAGCTCTTCGCGATCGGGGTGAGGGCGTCCAGCAGCAGGTGTGCCCGCTCGGCGTGTGCCGGGTCCTCGGCGCTGGCCTCCTCGTCCACCAGGCGGGCGCAGTACAGGACCAGCGCGAGGGCGCCCTCCACGTAGCTCTTCTGCGCGAGCAGCATCCGGCGCACGTCGGTGTGCTCGATGATCGGTACCGGGGGGTGTTCGGGGTCCTTCGCGCCGAGGGGGCGGCCCTGGAGGCGTTCGCGGGCGTAGCGGAGCGACTTCAGGTAACCGGTGTAGCCGACCGCCGTCGCGCCCGCTCCCACTCCGATGCGGGCGCCGTTCATCATGTGGAACATCTGCCGCAGACCCTGGTGGGGCGGGCCGACGAGGTAGCCGACCGCGCCGGGGACCCCGCCGGGAGTGTGGCGGCCCTCGCCGAAGTTGAGCAGGGCGTTGACGGTGCCCCGGTAGCCCATCTTGTGGTTGAGCCCGGCGGTGACGACGTCGTTGCGTTCGCCGAGCGCGCCGTCCTCGCGGACGAGGTGCTTGGGTACGACGAACAGCGAGATCCCCCGGACCCCGGGCGGGCCTCCGGGGATGCGGGCCAGCACCAGGTGGACGATGTTCTCGGAGAGTTCGTGGTCGCCGCCGGAGATCCACGTCTTGTTGCCGAAGAGCCGGTGGGTGCCGTCCTCGGCGGGTTCGGCCCGGGTGGTGATGTCGGCGAGCGAGCTGCCCGCCTGTGGTTCGGACAGGCACATGGTGCCGGTGAAGCGTCCCTCCACCATGGGGCGCACGAACGTGTCGACCTGTTCGGGGGAGCCGTGTGCCAGCAGGAGCTTGGCGTTGGCGGCGGTGAGGAAGGGGTAGGCGGCGGTGCCGGGGTTGGCGGCCTGGAAGTAGGCGTCGCAGGCGCTGGAGACCACGCGGGGGAGCTGGCCGCCGCCCACGGAGGCGTCCAGGGCGAGGGAGGACAGTCCGGTCTCGGCGTGTGCCCTGAGGGCCCGGCCCACCTCGGGGATGACGTGCACGCGTTCGCCGTCGAAGCGGGGTTCGTGGGCGTCGTTGGTTTTGTTGTGCGGGGCGAAGTGGTCGGTGGCCACGCGTTCGGCCAGGTCGAGGGCGCCGTCCAGGGTCTCTTGGGAGTGGTCGGCGTACCGGGGGCGCCGGGTGAGGGCCTGGGCGTCGAGCCATTCGTAGAGCAGGAACCGGAGGTCGCGCCTGGACAGCAGGGTGGACGTCACGGGTTGCCTCCCGAAGAGTTGGACCGACTGGTCGGTATGATACCGGTTCGGTGCGCGGGGAACCACCCTGGTGTGCGGGTCTACGCTGGTGTCTCCAGCCCGACTCGGAACCAGGAAGCCCCGTATGACCGAGAAGACGCCCACCGTCCTGTTGCTGAACGGCCCCAACCTCAACCTGTTGGGCACGCGCGACCCCGAGCAGTACGGGAGCACCACCCTCGCCGAGGTCGAGGCCCGGGTGGCCGCCCTGGGGTTGGAGATGGGGGTGGAGGTGGTCTGTGCGCAGTCCAACAGCGAGGGCGGCATGGTCGACCACGTCCACGCGGCCCGCGACTACGCGGGTGTGGTGATGAACCCCGGCGCCTACGCCCACTACAGCATCGCGCTGCGGGACGCCGTGGACGCGATCGAGGCGCCGGTGGTGGAGGTGCACATCTCCAACGTGTACGCCCGTGAGGAGTTCCGCCACACCTCCGTCACCGCGCCGGTCGCCGCCGGGTACGTGGCGGGGTGCGGGGTGCTCGGCTACGAGCTCGGTCTGCGCGCGGTACTCTCCCGCGCGGCGGAGCGGGCCGCCCGGCCGGAGGGCTGAGGGCCGCCCCTGCTGCCGGACCGTTCGGTGAGGGGCGGAGGGAGCGGCCCCGTTCGCGGTGCGAGACGCCCCGGAGCGGCCCGCCCGGCCGGTCCCCGGTTCGCTGAGCGGGGCGCTCCGTCGTTCCCGGTTCTCGCGGGGGTGACCCCCCGCCCGGGGCCCGGCGCCCCCCGGGCGCTCAGTGCCAGAGGAGTTCCTGGCCGGGCATCTGCTCCGCGCCGGAGCCCGAGCGCCGCGACCTGCACCGCAGGCAGGTGACCGGGTGGGTGGAGGGGCGCAGGCGCATGGGGTCGTCGGCGGCCGCGCACACCACGGCCGGGATCTCCACGCCCACCCAGACGCGCGTGGTGAGTTCGTGGACGATGCTTCCGTCGCCGATCCGCGCGGCCTTGGCCTCGGCCAGTTCGGCGCGGCGGCGGCGCAGGGTGGCGGCCAGGTGCTCGACCTCCGGGGCGTGTCCCGGTGGGGTCGCGCCTTCTGAGGCCGCGTCGCCCCGGGCCGCGTCGTCCTCAAGGGTGGAGCCGCCCTCCCGGGCTGGCTCGTCGGCGGTGCGGGACCGTGGGGCCGGTTCGAAGCCGGGTAGCGGGATGGAGCCCGGGTAGGGCTCGGTGTCCTGGTCGGGTTGGACCCGGGGGACGGGGCCGAAGCCCGGGAGGGGGACGGAACCCGGGATGGGGCCGGTGTCGTGGGCGGGGTGTTCGGTCATGCCCTCCAGGATGCCCTGCTCTGTCGGGCCCCGCACACGGGCGCGCGGGTCGTCCGGCGGGGTGAGCGCCCCGCCCGCCCCGGTCGGTGGTGGGCCGGGCGCGGAGCGAAGGAGCACGCGTCGCGAGCCCGGGCGGCACCGAACCGTCGGCGCGAAACACCGGGCGCGGTACCGACACATCCCTCCTCCGGCCGGTATCAATGGAACCGGCGGCCCCCCACCCCCGAAGGCGTGTCCCTTCGCCGGTGAGGAGATCATGGCAGAGCTGCCCCTTGAGGGTCGTACCTGGTGGGCGCGGTCGCGGGCCGTGGCGAAGGAGGTGCGCGCCCGGGTGGGCGCCAACGCCGCCCTGATCGTGCTCGCGGTCATCGCCGCCACGCTGGCGTGGACCATCGCGGGGGGTCTCGTCCAGGACCACCAGCCCTTCTTCGCGCCCATCGCCGCGGTCATCGCTCTCAACGTCTCGGGCGGGGAGCGCGGCGCCCAGGCGCTTCGGCTGCTGATGGGTGTGTTCATCGGCATCCTCGCGGGTGAGTTCAGCCTGTGGATCACCGACTACAACGTGGTGGCCATGGTGCTGGCCACGGCGTGTGCCATGACGGTGGCCGCGGCGATCAACGCCGAGCGCATCATCATCGGTCAGGCGGCGGCGAGCGCCATCCTCACCACGATCTTCGTCGGTGGTGCCAGTCCGGGCACGGACCGGCTCGTGGACGCCCTGATCGGCGCCGGTGTGGCCCTCGCCTTCAGCCAGTTGTTCTTTCCCGCCCGGTTGGTGGCCCTGCTCCGCCGGATCGAGGAGGACGCGCTCAACGAGATGGCGAGCATGCTCGCGCTGGTCGGTCGTTCCCTGGGGGAGGACGGGGAGGACTCCAGCGAGCAGCTGGTCAACCGGTTGGGGGATCTGAGCCGGCCCATGGCCGAGTTGAGCAAGGCGCGCGAGAGCAGCAGGTCCACGGTGCGGCTGTCCACCATCCGTTGGGGGAACCCCGAGCCGGTGTTGGAGGAGGACGAGGTCATCGAGCGGTTGATCCTGCTGGGTGAGAGCTGTCTGTTCCTGGCCCGCACCACCACCGCCATGGGTGTGGAGGAGCAGCGGGAACTGGCGCCGATCGTGACCGACATGGCCGACGTCCTGACCATCCTCGCCGACGACCTCAGCAGCCGTGAGGCCCGTGAGGAGGCGGTGGAGCGGGCGCTGACGGCCGCGCGCGCCTATGGGGCGGGCACGCCCGACGACGACCCCGTCACGCACGCCACCCATCTGGCGGTGGAGATGGTCGCCACCGACATCATGGTGTTCGCGGGGATCAGGTTCGAGGAGATCGAGGACGTCCTCCAGGGCGATCTGGAGGACCCCACCGTCCCGCACCCGCAGGGCGAGCCGTGGTTGCCGTGGCTGAGCTGGCGCCCCCGGTGGCGGCCGGTCCGGGTGCGTCTCCCGTGGCGCCGTCCGGGGGGTCAGTGACGGGCGGCGCGGCGTCTGCCGGCCAGGGAGCGGACCCCGCGCACGGCGAGGCCGAGGAGGAGCGCGTTCCCGTACGCGCCCAGCACGTACAGGACCAGGAACACGGGAGCCTGCGCGTCGACGGGCATGCCGGCCGTGTCGAGGGCCGCGAACGTCAGGACCGAGAGCACGCTGCACGGAAGCAGCCACACCGCGAGGGCCAGCTCGGGCATGCCCGAGCCGAAGCCGGGGCCGAGGTGGATGACGACCGCCGCGGTGAGGAGGGTGGTGGTGAGGGCGAGGTAGACGCGAGAGGCTCGGTTGTCAATCGAGGCGGCGAGGATATGGCGCACGATGCTCCCTGGTTCCGAGGTGTCACCAGGGTGCCGCACCGGCTCGGCGGGCTCCTGAGTACGGGTACTCAGGAACCCGCCCGCGTACCCGTACTCAGAGCCCGGTTCCCGCTCCAGCCCGGTTCCGGCTCAGTTCCGTCGTGAGGACGGTTCGAAGCGCACCACCACCGACTTGGAGGTGGGGGTGTTGCTCACGTCCGCGGTGGAGTCCAGCGGTACCAGCACGTTGGTCTCCGGGTAGTAGGCGGCGGCGCTGCCCCGCGCGGTCGGGTAGTGCACCACGCGAAAGTGCGGTGCGCGGCGTTCGACGCCGTCCGTCCACTCGCCCACCAGGTCGGTGTACGCTCCGTCGGCCAGGCCCAGTTCGGTGGCGTCCTCGGCGTTGACCAGCACCACTCGGCGGCCGTCCTTGATGCCCCGGTAGCGGTCGTCGAGGCCGTAGATGGTCGTGTTGTACTGGTCGTGGGAGCGCAGGGTCTGGAGCAGCAGCCGTCCTTGGGGGACCTGGGGCGCGTAGGTGCCGTTGGCCGTGAAGTTGGCGAGTCCGGTGGCGGTCGGGAACCTGCGTTCGTCGCGCGGGGCGTGCGGCAGCGCGAACCCGCCGGGTCGCCGTGCGCGTGCGTTGAAGTCCTCGAACCCCGGGACGACCCCGGCCACGTGGTCGCGTACCCGGTCGTAGTCGGCCATGCGGTCCCAGTCGACCGGGGTGTTCCCGAACAGTCTGCGGCCGAGTTCGCGGACGATGTCGACCTCCGAGCGCATTCCTTCGGAGAGGGGGCGCAGCACCCCGTGTGAGGCGTGGACGAGCCCCATGGAGTCCTCCACCGTCACCCAGCGGTCGCGGCCCTGCCAGTGGTCGCGGTCGCTGCGGGCCAGGGCGGGCAGGATGAGGGCCCGGGTCCCGGTGACCACGTGCGAACGGTTCAGCTTGGTGGACACGTGCACCGTCAGTCCCACGCGGCGCATGGCGTCCTCGGTGACCCCGGTGTCGGGTGAGGCCGCCACGAAGTTGCCGCCCATCGCGAGGAACACGCCCACCTCGCCGCGGGCCATCGCCCGGATCGCGTTCACGGTGTCGTGTCCGTGCTCACGCGGTGGTTCGATGCCGAACTCCGCGCCCAGGGCGTCCAGGAAGGAGTCGTCGGGGCGTTCGAAGATGCCCATCGTGCGGTCGCCCTGGACGTTGGAGTGGCCGCGTACCGGGCACACGCCCGCGCCGGGGCGGCCGACGTTGCCGCGCAGGAGCAGGAAGTTGACCACCTCGCGGATGGTCGGTACCGAGTGCTTGTGCTGGGTCAGGCCCATGGCCCAGCACACCACGACGCGTTCGGAGGCCACCACCATCGCGGTGAGTTCCTCGATCAGTGCCCGGGAGAGTCCGGTGTCCCGTTCGGTCCGGGCCCAGAAGGTGTCGTCGGGTTCGGCCAGCAGGGCCTGGGAGAACGCCTCGTACCCGTGTGTGTGGGTGGTCACGAACGCGTGGTCCAGGACGTCCTCGCCGCGCCGGTCGGCCTCCAGCAGGAGCCGGTTGACCGCCGAGAACAGGGCCAGGTCGCCGCCGACCCGGACCTGCATGAACAGGTCGGTGAGGTCGGTGCCGCGCCCCATCAGGCCCCGGGCGTACTGCGGGTTGCGGAACGTCTTCATGCCGGCTTCGGGCAGCGGGTTCACCGTGACGATCCGGGTTCCGCCGCGCTTGGCCTTCTCCAGCGCGGACAGCATCCGGGGGTGGTTGGTGCCCGGGTTCTGCCCGGCGACGATGATGAGGTCGGCCTCGTAGAGGTCCTCCAGGGACACGCTGCCCTTGCCCACGCCCAGCGTCTCGGTGAGTGCCGAGCCGGACGACTCGTGGCACATGTTGGAGCAGTCGGGCATGTTGTTGGTGCCGAGCTGGCGGGCGAACAGCTGGTAGGCGAAGGCCGCCTCGTTGCTGGTGCGGCCCGAGGTGTAGAACACCGCGCCGTCGGGCGAGTCGAGCCCGCGCAGTTCCTCGGCGATCATGTCGAGGGCCTGGTCCCAGGGGATCGGCGTGTAGTGGGTGGCGCCCTCGGCCAGGTACACCGGTTCGGTCAGGCGGCCCTGCTGGCCCAGCCAGTACCCGGAGCGCTCGAACAGGTCAGCGACCGGGTGCCGGGCGAAGAAGTCCGCGCCGACGGTCCGGCGGGTGGCCTCCTCGGCGACGGCCTTGGCGCCGTTCTCGCAGAACTCCGCCCGGTGGCGTTTGCCGGGCTCGGGCCAGGCGCACCCGGGGCAGTCGAACCCCTTCTTCTGGTTCACGGCGAGCATCGCGGGCAGGCCGCGCCGCACCCCGGCCTGGTCGTTGACGTGCCGCACGCTGTTGATGACCGCGGGGACGCCCGCCGCGCTCTCCTTGGGAGGCCCGACCTCCGGCGTGTCCTGGGCGGGGTCGGGCATGTCCGAGTCGTGGTGTGTCACAGTCCGAATTCTCTCACCGAGTCGCCCTCTGTCCAGAGGTCCCGAATAGTTTTGTCTCCGAATGGGGCGAACGATATCAAGGACCCGGGCGTTGTTGTTGCGGGGGTCCGGCGCGTGTATTCTTGCGCGATGTTGCTGAGCCAGCTGAAGTACCTGACCGCGCTGGCCAAGGAACGGCATTTCGCCCGTGCGGCCCAGGCGTGTCACGTGTCCCAGCCCGCGCTGTCCACGGCCATCCGTCGGTTGGAGGCCGAGTTCCGGGTCCCCATCGTCAGGCGGAGCAACCGGTTCATCGGGTTCACCCACGAGGGGGAGCGGATCGTGGCCTGGGCCCAGCGCGTCCTGGCCGAGCACGACACCCTGGTGGAGAACGTCCGCAGCCTGCGGGAGGGGCTGAGCGGGCGCCTGCGTATCGGTGCCATCCCCACGACCCTGAGCTCCATATCCCTCATCACCAGGGCCTTTTGTGAGCTCCACCCGCTGGTGACCCTGTCGGTGGTGTCCATGACCTCCCAGGAGATCGAGCGGGCGCTGGTCGACTACCAGATCGACGTGGGACTGACCTACGTCGACAACGAACCCCTGGAGAACGTGCGTCGGCAGTCCGTCTACCGAGAGCGCTACGCCCTGCTCACCGACGAGCGGGGGCTGCTCAACGGGCGCGACACCCTCACCTGGGCCGAGGCCGCCGAGGTGCCGCTGTGCCTGCTCTCCCCGGACATGCAGAACCGCCGCATCGTCGACCGGGCGTTCCGGCGGGCGGGGGTCGAGGCGGTGCCCAGGGTGGAGACCAACTCGGTGAGCGCGCTGTGCTCGTACGTCCACGAGACCCGCTGGTCGGCGGTGATGCCGCACGCCTGGCTGGCGCTGCACGCGGTGCCCGAGGGCATGCGCGCCATCCCCCTGGTGGAACCCGAGGTCAGCAAGGAGATCGGGCTGGTCGTCGCGGACCGCGACCCCGAACCCGTGCTGGCCCGCGCCCTCATGGACACGGTGGCGGGCGCCGACCTCCAGGCGCGGTTGGACCTGTACCACCCCTCGGGTCCGCAACCGAGTGAGCCCGCCGAGGCGCGGCCGGTCCCCGGCTCCGCTCTCTGAGCCGGGTCGCGGCGGGCTCGATAAGCGGACGTTATCGCCCGACAATGAACGTGTATTTGATTCTCGTCACATGAGGTGTGACGATGTCCCATGCTCGCGGACGCACATCCGGCAATAGCCGGGAAAGCGGACGCCTATTCGGGTCGGAATACAATCGTGAGGTTGGGTAGTGCTGTCGTTTCTCGATCGTGCCAGGAGTGTGGCGCCGCCCGGATACAGCCGGTGGTTCATTCCCCCGGCCGCGCTCGCGGTCCACCTGTCCATCGGCCAGGTGTACGCGTTCAGCGTCTTCAAGACCGCGTTGGTGGAGCGCTTCGACACCTCGCTCACGGCGATCGGTGTGGTCTTCAGCATCTCCATCGTGATGCTGGGGCTGTCGGCGGCCTTCGGCGGCAAGTGGGTGGAGGCCAACGGGCCCCGTAAGGCCATGTTCGTCTCGGGGCTGTGCTGGGGTGGCGGTTTCCTGGTCGGGGCCCTCGGGGTGGCCACCGGGCAGCTGTGGCTGCTCTACCTCGGCTACGGGGTGCTGGGCGGGATCGGCCTGGGTATCGGGTACATCTCGCCGGTGTCCACGCTCATCAAGTGGTTCCCGGACCGGCCCGGTATGGCCACCGGTCTGGCGATCATGGGGTTCGGTGGCGGCGCGCTGATCGCCTCGCCGCTGTCGGCGGCGCTCCTGGACCGGTTCGGGCAGACCCCCGCCGACGCCATCGTGCCGGCGTTCCTCATCCTGGGCGCCGTCTACTTCACGGCCATGATGCTCGGCGCGGCGACGGTCAGGGTTCCGCCGCCGGGATGGCGGCCGGACGGGTGGGAGCCCCCGGTCCCGGCCGGGGGAGCGCGTGTCGCGGAACCGGCGTCGGAGGGCGTGAGCGTGGAGCGGGCGTTTCGCACCCGCCAGTTCTGGCTGCTGTGGATCGTGCTGTTCTGCAACGTCACCGCGGGGATCGGCATCCTCGAACAGGCCGCGCCGATGGTGCAGGACTTCTTCGCCGGGGTCGGTCCCGCCGAGGCGGCGGGCTACGTCGGCTTCCTGTCGCTGTGCAACATGCTCGGCCGTTTCGTGTGGTCCTCGACCTCCGACCTCCTGGGCCGCAAGCGCACCTATATCGGCTACCTGGGGATCGGCGCCCTGCTGTACGCGTTGATCGCCGTGGCGGGGACCGGTTCGGTGGTGCTCTTCGTGGCGGTGACCGGTGTGATCCTGTCCTTCTACGGCGGGGGGTTCGCGACCGTTCCCGCGTACCTGAAGGACCTGTTCGGGACGTTCAACGTCGGCGCCATCCACGGGCGCCTGCTCACCGCCTGGTCGTGCGCGGGCCTGGCCGGGCCGCTGATCGTGAACGTGGTCGCCGACCAGCAGTTGGCCGCGGGCCGTTCGGGCGCTGACCTGTACACCGTCTCGCTGTACCTCATGGCGGCGGTGATGGTGGTCGGGTTCGCGGCCAACGCCCTGGTGCGTGCGCTGCCCGAGGACTCCGGGGCGTCGTCCGACGAGCCCGCCGACCCCTCCAGGGAGCGTGTGTGAGCGGGGGCGCCCACACGGGCGCGGAGCAGTCGGGGGGACGGCCCCCGTCGGAGCCGGTGGAGGAGAGGGCGATGGATCAGGGGACGGGCGACCGGGTGTCGAAGGCGGCGGCGCTGTTGCTGTGGGTGGTGGTGGTGCTCGCGTTGGCCTACGGGGTGGTGAACACCGCGATCAAGGCGGCCGCCCTGTTCACCGGCTAGCGGGCGGGCGGGGGCTGCCACCGGGGGAGACGCCCGCCGGGGGACGCGGTCGGTCTCAGTCGACCGTGCCCACGAAGGTGACCGGTGGGTAGAGGGGCGTGAAGTCCTGGTCGTGGAACTCGACCGTGTACTGGACCTGGTGGTCCCGCGCGTCGGCCCAGCAGTCCTCGTCCCAGGTGGCGGACTGGCCCGGGCCCAGGCTCTCGGGCGGATTGACGTTGTCGCCCAGGGCCGGGGAACCGGACTCGCGCAGGGGGTCGCCCACCGAGCACGAGCGGGTCACCAGGCCGGTCGGTACGGCCTCGGAACCCTCGTTGGTGACCTCCACCGTCCACGACAGGTAGGGCAGGTCGGCCTCCTCCCCGGTGGAGGGGTGGACTCCGCCCTCCTCCACGCCGCGGGCGAACCCTCCCACGCCGATGGAGAGGCCGTCGCCGAAGTCGTGGGTCTGGTCGAGGCCGACCACGACCGGGTCGAACCCGGTCTCGGGTCGGTCCTCTTGGTCCTCGACGCCGTCGGGGTGGGACCCTCTGGCGGTGGGCGGGGCCGGGGCGGGCGCGGAGACCGGTTCCCGGGCCCACCATCCGGCCCCGAACCCGACGGCCAGGGCGACCACGGTGCTGATCACGGTGACGATCCAGCCGGTTCTGGTCATGCGGGGGCGTCCCTTCCCGGGGCGGGCGCGCGGCCCGAGGCTCAGGGTGACCGTACCGTACGCGCTCCCGGGCGCGGTGGCGGTGGCGGTGCGAGGACGGTCGGGGCCGGGTCGGGGCCGGGGCCGGGTCATGCCCGGTCCGGTGCCCGGCCGGGTGACGCCTGTGGACGTAGGGGGTCGAGACCGTGAGCTGACGCGTCGCGGGCCCGGGCTTCCTAGCGTGGGGGCATGAATTCCACCGACCGCCCCGCCCCGTCCCGCCGGACCGGGCTGGGCCTACCGTTCCCGGCCGTCGTCGCCCTGGCCCTGCTGGCCGCGCCTCGGGTGGTCCTGCACGACCTCGGGGTGCTTCAGGAGGGCACCCTCGTCAACGCCCTCTTCGTGTTCGTGCCGCCGTTGGTGTGGATCGCCGTGGTGGTGTGGCGGAGGGTGCCGAACCCGTTCCTGACCCTGCTGGTGGTGGGGGTGGTGTACGGGGTGTTCCTGATGCTCGGCCACCAGCTGCTGTGGACCACGGCCTGGGACGGCGATCCGCCGACCCTGGGGGGCAACCTCAGTGACCTGCCGCCGGTCGCGCACGCGGTGATCACGCGCGGCTTCGCGGCGGTGAGCAGTGTCGTCACCGGGACCCTGGTCGGGGCGGTCAGCGGTGCGGCCGCCTGGGGCGTGGGCCGGTGCGTGGCCAGAGCGGCCCCTACCTCCTGACCCGCGCCGGAGCCGGGCGCGCCGAGGGCCGGTGTCCGCGAGGCGTGGTCGCGCTCGCGGACGCCGGCCCGGTCCGGGGGTGGAGTGCGGTCGGCCGGGTCAGTTGACCGCGACGGAGGAGCCGCCGGTGATGCGGAGCAGTTCGGTGTGGTCGGTGGGGAAGACGGTGTGCGGAGTACCGCCCGCCGCCCACAGGCACGGGTGCTCGGCGAGGGCGGGGTCCACCACGGTCTCCACGGGAGCGGGATGGCCGAGGGGGGCGACGCCCCCGATGGCCTGGCCCGTGGCCTGACGTACCTCTTCGGGGCGTGCGCGCCGGATCGTGCCCTTGCCCAGGCGCTGGGCCAGCAGGTCGACGTCGACCCTGTGTCGACCGCTGGTCATCACCAGCAGGGGCGCCCCGTCGGCCATGAAGACCAGGCTGTTGGCGATGGCGCCGACCTCGCAGTCCAGGGCCTGTGCGGCCTCCGCGGCGGTCCGTGTGGACGCTGGAAGCGCGCGTATCCGTCCCTGGACTCCGCTGGCCTCAAGGGCGTGTGCGACCTCGCGGCTGCGTTCGGGCAGGTCCTGGAGCTGGTCCATGTCGTTCCCCTCGTCGTTCTCGGCCGCAGGCTATCGGAGGGGACCCCGCCCGCGTGTTCGGCGGTTCCGTGCCCGCGTCTCAGTCCGCGATGAGGTGGCCGTCGAACCCGGCCCCCACCAGGTACGCGTAGGCGGAGCGGACCCGCTCGGGGACCTCCTGCGGTACGGAGAACCCCCGTGCCGGGTACTCCATCACCCGTTGCAGGTCGCCCACCATGGTGTCCATGACGAGCCGGTCGTCGCCCACGGTGCCCAGGTAGGAGTCGAACCCGGTCCGGGCCGACGCGCACACCGCCTCCACCTCGGGCCAGATCCGGCGCGCGGTGGCGTACGCGCGGCGCTCCATGTAGGGCTTGCACACGAACATCACCGAGCGGACGGCGATCCCCGCGTCGGCGAGCAGAGCGCGGGAGCGGCTCAGGTTCTCGCCGGTGTTGGTGGCCCGGGTCTCGGTCAGGACCGCCTGGTCGGGTACCCCCAGGCTCAGGACGTGTTCGCGGTAGTGCACGGCCTCGCCCCTGGGGAACCGGGCCAGGGTGGTGGGGCTGTTGGCACCGCTGATCACCATGCGGGGGAAGAACCCGCGCCGGTACAGGTCGGCGGCGGTGGTGGCCACTCCCAGGTCGTGGCTGCCCAGGACCACCGCCACGTCGCACGGTCGCGGTTCCCGGCCCAGCCGCTGGTAGTCCCAGACGATCCGGGCCCGTCGGCGGACCTCCTCGGTCAGTTCCCCGCGCGCGTTCGCTCCCACACCGCTCCCTCCGCCGCCGTCGCGTGTCAGGAGCACCCTACGGCGGCGGAGCGGCGCGGGGTCAGCAGACGCTGTCGCCGGGCTTGGGCACGCCCAGCCCGAAGAGGGTGCGGGCCCGCAGGCCCACCCAGGTTCCGGCCAGGGCGAAGACGGCCCACAGCCACCCGTGCAGGCTGCCCGAACCGATCCCGGCCAGGTAGGCGCCGATGTTGCACCCGCCCGCGAGTCGGGCGCCGATGCCCATCAGGACACCGCCCACCAGCCCGGCGGCCACCAGTTTCCAGCTCAGTCCGGTGTGCCACTTCCAGGTGCCGGCGGCCCCGGCGGCCACGGCCGCGCCCAGGATGATGCCGATGTTGGTGAGGCTGTTCTTGTCCTGGAGGACGGGCCCCGCGAGCTGCTCGGCCTGGCCGGGCTGGGACCAGAACGCCCAGGTCTCGGGCTGGGCCCCGACCAGCTGGAGGGCCTTGGCTCCCCACAGGTTGAACGCCGAGGTGATGCCCCAGGCGCCGCCGGAGACGACCAGCACGGCGGTGCCCAGGGCGGCCAGGACCAGGGCGCCCGCCACCAGGGGCCAGCTGCCGCGCACGACGCGCGCGACACCCTCGGCGGAGGGCGGTGCTCCCACGGGCGGCGGGACGCGGCGGTTCTGCACGAAGCGGGTGATGACCACCACGGCGACCAGGGCCGCGATGGTGAGGAGCCAGGAGCCGCCCCAGCCGACGTGGTCGGAGAGCAGTACCGGCGGGATCGCGGGCAGGTCGGACACCAGGGGCCAGGCGAGGCTGTACAGCTGGGAGCCGACGATGAACCCGAAGAGTGTGACGAGAATGGCGGACTGTCCGGAGCCGACGGCGAAGAGCGTGCCGGAGGCGCAGGCGCCGCCGAGCTGCATGCCGATGCCGAACAGGAACGCCCCCGCGAACAGGGCGATGCCGATCGGACCCGCCGAGGGGGCGGGCTCATTGCCGAACAGCCCGGTTCCGGTGCCGATGACCAGCGCGAACAGTGTGGCGGTGGTGCCGAGCAGGACGGCGTGGGCGCGCAGCCCGGTGCCGTTGCCCACCGCGAGGAACTGGCGCCAGGCGGAGGTGAACCCGAACCGGGAGTGGAACAGGGTGAAGCCGAGACCGGTGCCCAGGAGCAGCAGGACGGCGGGCAGAGGGCCGTGTTCGGACCAGACGAAGGCGGCCAGGCCGAGGGCGCCGATCAGGGCGACCCCCAGCGGCCACCAGCGCACCGGTTCGGCGGCGGGAGCGCGCGGCGGCGGAACCGAGAGGGTGGGGTTCCACTTCAGGGCCAGGGCGGGCGAGACCCCGGAGTCGGGATTGTCGGTCGATTGGGTGGGTGTTGCGGTCACAGGGACGTGTCCAGACGTGACGGGGTGGAGCGACGTGTGGTCGCGGGGTCGTCGGAAGCACACCGGTGCCGCGTCGGGCGCGGAGGAACGGGTCGGTCAGCGCACGCGTGGACGGCACCGGCGGCGACAGAGGCCGTCATCGGTGCTCGTCAGCGACATGGAGATGAGAGCCATGCGCAGAAAACGGGAGGGACCGGACATGGGGGAGATTCTAGGGCATGAAATGGTGTGCGCCCGGACCCGGGGCCACCCGCAGGGGCGCGCCCGCCTACGTGCGGGGGAGGGGGCGCCGTCACGATCGTTCCGGCGGCTGGTTGGATGGGCCTGTGGAGGACGGCGTTCCACGGCGCCCCCGCCGCCTTCCCTGGGGAAGGCCGCCGCGTGGTCGCCCGTCAGGTCCTCCGCGAACGGAACCCGGTTCGGGCTCCGGCGTGCCCCAGGCGCCGGCCCCCGGCCGGGTGTGATCCCCCCACGCGCACGAAGGAGTCACGTGTACGAGTACCGGAACGACCTCGCGACCACCTACCAGATCCTCGTCGACCAGGGGCAGGCCCCGACCGAGGTGATCAAGCTGACCGTGGAGGCGTCCAGTCTGACGGAGGACCTGGAGGCGGCCGCGCAGGCGTTCTTCGCCTCCCTGGCGGAGAACCACGACATCGAGGTCACCCAGTCGGTGCGTGCCACCGGATTCCGCACCGGTCCGGTGTTCCCGGTCGACTAGGTCGACGCGCGGGCCCCCGGGCCGCGGCCGTCCGCGGGCCGCGGTCCGGGGACGGACCCTGCGCCCGTGGAGCCGCTACCGTTCGTCCCCGGAGCCCCTGCGTCCTGGCTCGTCGAGTCCCCGGGGCGCGCCCCGCGGCACTCCCCACCGAACCGCGCCCCTCCGAGTCCGGGGTTCCGTGGGTCATGGCGTGACGCCTCCCGGGTGACGGCGCGGCGCCGGGACCCGTGGGACGGGAGGGGCACGGCCGTTCCGGATTCCCCTTGGAGAGTGTGTGAACGAGCAGCGCGCCGAGCATTTTCGTCGTGTCCGTACCGCCGCCTCACAGATGATGTGGGCACAGGACGACATCTATCCCTGGCTGGGTGAGGAGTGGCCCCCGCACCTGCGTCGGGCGTGGTCGGAGCTGGAGAGGGAGCTGGAGCGTCTGGCGGAGGAGGACGTCGCGGCGCTGGAGGGTTTCGACCCCGCCCATCACCTGTTGTCGCGGCGGGGGCCTCAGGGGCAGCCGATCACGTTGAGGGACGCGGCCGAGGACTGGCACCAGCGCATCACCCGGGGGCCGAAGATCGCGCCGGTGATCGGTCCGTCGGGGTATCCGAGTCTGGCCCCGGGGAGCGCGGTGATCCTCACGACCGGTTGGCACATGATGTTCGGGTTCATGTTCAGGGGGGAGTTCGACTCCCGTCTGGCTCCGGGGCGTCCGGCGGTGACCTTCGGCCCCCAGAGCCGGGAACTGGCGGAGGCCTACCGCGACCTGGCCGCCCAGTTGCGCGCTCCCCTGGGGGACGGGGCTCCGGGTCGCGCGGTGGCGGAGCCGGTGGCCGCCGACACGCCCACACGGGAGCGGGCGGTGTCCGAGGCCGACTACCGGAGGTTGTGTGAGCTGGCCGGGGCCGCGGCCGAGGCGGTGCCCTCGCGGGAGGAGATCATCGCCGATCGGGAGATGAGCGTCTCGGTGACGGTGGCGGACGTGGCCCGGAGGGTGTCGCGGATTCTGGAGGGCAGCCCGGAACCCGCGTGGGTGGAGCCCACGGAGGGGGTGGAACCCTCCGTTGATCAAGTGCGTGATGCCGCCATGGTCGTGTCCTTGGAGGAGCAGGGCCGGAGGCTCCGGGATCGGTTCGGGCGACAGGAGGCCCCTCAGAAACCGGACGAATGGGATGCGCTGGAGGACTACCAGTCCTCGTCCTGGCCGATCCAGAGGCCTCGGAGGCTGGTGTTGTCGCCCGCGTACGCCCTGGTGATCGCGGAGGTCCTGGACGAGTTCGCGGCCCGCTTCACCCCCGGACAGAGCGTGGGGCGGATGCGGTTCGACGCGTTTCCCCTGTGCGTGTTCCTGCGCCGCCTCGAAGCCCGGTGGAGTGTGCTGTGAGCGTGCGGCGCCCCGGAGGGCCGGGGTGTGCGGTCGGCGCTCCCGCTCCCGGTACCTCCGCGCGCGGCGCGTCGGCCATCGGGCGGCTCAGTCTGCCGTGAGCAGGGTGATGGTCCCGTTGTCGGTCCGTGCGGTGACCGTGCTGTCGCTGGAGTCGTCCGAGGGGAGGTCGTTGTCGATCACGCCGTTGTCGACGGTCTCGAACACCGCGTAGGGGCCGCCGGGCAGCGTGACCGTCGCGTCGCCGTTGTTGGTACTGACCTCCACCTCGGTGGGCGGTGCGGTGAAGACCGCTTCGATGCTGCCGTTGTCGGTGGCGGCGCTCAGGGTGTCCGAGCCGATCCCGGTGAGGTTCATGTCGCCGTTGTCGGAGGTCAGGGTGAGGGGGCCGGTCGTGTCGGCGACGTCGAGCGTGCCGTTGGCCGAGGTGAGCTCGACCGGTGCGGTGAAGCCGGACACGGAGACGGGCCCGTTGTCGGTCTCCACGGCCAGGGCGGTGTCGGCGGGGACGAAGACCTGGTAGCGGACCTGGCAGTCGGAGACGGCGCCGCACGTCATCTCCAGGGAGAGGGTGTCGCCGGTCAGCTCCCAGTCCCCGCCCGCGTTGCCCGAGTCCCTGCGCACCACCCGGACCTGTTCGGTGTCGTCGGGGACGATCTCCACCGAGGAGTTGTCGACCTCGACGATGAGGAGCGTGGGCACGTCGTCGTAGGTCTTCTCCTCCGGATCGCCGAGTTCGGGCTGGCCGAGACCGGTGATCTCACCGCACCCGGTGATCAGGCCGAGGGAGAGCAGGGCGCCTCCGGCGGCGAGCGCGGTGCGGGTGGTCGGCGGGTTCATGGGTCTCCTCGTGCTGGAGGCGGGCCGCGAATCCGGCCAGGACGGTGGTCGAGGCGGACTCTGTTCGGAACGCTCGCTCAGGACGGCGGCGAAGAGGTCCTGTTTGCCGCCGAAGTCGGAGTGGACGGCGCCCTTGGTGAACCCGGCCGCGCGCGCCGCGTCGTCCACGCGGCTGTGGGCGTAGCCCCGCTCGGAGAACACGCGCGCGGCGGCGGTGAGCAGGCGGCCGCGCACCTGCGCGCGGGGTAGGCGGGAGGCGGGTCGGCGCGGTGTGTCCACCGGGCGAACCTAGCATGGCCGCGGGTGTCGGATACCCGTGGGTATCGAACCGTGCGCCGGGGCCGGGGCCGGAGCCGCGGGTCGGTGCACGGGGGCGGGGTCCACAGCGCCGTGGACCCCGCCCGTTCGGACGGCGAGGGCGCTACTCGGTGTCGTAGACGCGGACGTAGTCCACGACCATCTCCTGGGGGAAGGAGGTGGTCTCGTCCGGGTAGCCGGGCCACTGGCCGCCCACGGCGACGTTCAGGATGAGGAAGAACTCCTGGTCGAACACCCAGTCGCCGCTGACGTCGGCGGGGGTGACGGTCTGGAAGGGCACGCCGTCCACGGACCAGGTGATGGAGCCGGGGGCCCAGTCCACCGCGTACACGTGGAAGTCGTCGGGGAAGGCGCCGCCGTCCGGGTGGTCGTAGGAGCCGCCCACGCCGTCGCCGCCCGAGTAGCCGGGGCCGTGCACGGTGCCGTGGACGGTCCCGGGTTCGCTGCCGATGTGCTCCATGACGTCGATCTCGCCGGAGTCGGGCCAGGGGGTGTCCGGGAAGTCGGCCCCGAGCATCCAGAAGGCGGGCCACACGCCCTGTCCGGTCGGCACCTTGATCCGGGCCTCCACCCGGCCGTGGGCGTGCTCGACCTTGTTCTGGGTGGTCATGCGGGCGGAGGTGAAGCCGCCGTCGGCCTCCTGGCGGGCGGTGATGACGAGGTTGCCCTCGCCGTCCAGGGCGGAGTTGTCCCGGCTGGTGGTGTAGTTCTGGAGTTCCTCGTTGCCCCAGCCGTGGTCGCCGGTCTCGTGGTTCCAGTAGGCGGGGTCGGGGGCCTGGCCCGCCGCGCCGTCGAACTCGTCGGACCACACCAGCGCGGCCTGTGCGGTGTCGGTGGAGGTCAGTTCGCTGTGGTCGGTCACGTTGTTCTCTGTCCAGGTCAGGGCGGTGGCGAGGAGGGCGGTGGCCGCTCCCAGCCCCACGGTGGTGGTCACGGTGCGGCGCACGGCGGCGGCGCTCGTGGTCGGTCGTCGGCTCATGGGTGCTCCCGGGGTCGGGGGGCGGAGCCGGGTCCGTCGGCACGCGCGGGCTAGCGGGTCTCGCGCGGGTCCGAGGGGGTCGGCACGCCCCGCTGGAGGGTGTGAGGTGACTGTACGGTCGCGCTCCGGGGTGTCACAAGGGGGTTTCGGAGAGTATTTGGGAACGCTCCCATGTGCTCTCGCGGTCCCCGTTCGACGTGTTTCCTCGCGGTCCCTATGCGGTTCGGCAGACGACCGGCGCGTGACCGGCCTCCTACGTTGGCCACTCCGAACCACCGACCGGAAGGCCCAGCGATGCCGAGTTCCGTGCCGATCCCCGACCCCCGCGCCTCCGACCCCCCGCAGGGTCCGGCCCCCGGAAGAACCGGGAGAAGGCGCCTGACCGCCGTCGCCTGCGCCGTGGCGGCCCTCGGACTGCTCACCGCGTCCGTCACCGCCCTCACGGGGCGGGCCGAGGCGGACCCCGGCGCCGACGCCGGGGGCCCGCCCATGACGGGGCCCGAGTGGCGAGAGTGCACCGTGGATGACCTCCTCCCGCCGCCTCCGGAGGGTGTGGAGGCGCCCCCCTTGGAGATCCCGCAGGACCTGTGGTGCGCCGGGATCGAGGTTCCGGTGGACCACGGCGACCCGGCCGGGCGCTCCACGTCCCTCCAGGTGGGCACCCTGCCCCACACCGGTGACGGCGCCAGCCGGGGCACGGTCCTGTACGTGGCCGGAGGGCCCGGAGCCGGGGGAGTCCAGGACCTGGCCTTCGAACGGGAGACCCTCACCGACCTGAGGGCGGACTTCGACGTGGTCGCGTGGAACCCGCGCGGCACCGTCGGCGCCACCGCCGGGCTCCTCCCGCACGAGGTCTGCGGCGACCTGGGTCCCGTCTACCGGGACGTCGGCTCGGAGGAGGAGTTCGACGAGAGGATGGACGAGTACCGCGCCGTCATGGACCAGTGCCGCGACCGCGACCCGGTGATGTTCGCCAGCATGGACACCTCCCAGCACGTCGGGGACATGGAGGCCCTGCGGGTGGCCCTGGGCGAGGAGCGGCTCAGCCTCTACGCGCAGTCCTACGGAGGGGTGCGGGCCACCGCCTACGCCGAGCGGTACCCCGAGCGTCTCCGGGCCGTCTTCATGGACAGCACCGTGGACCACGTGAGCGACCCGGCGGTCATCGAGGAACGGCTTCTGCTGGGCCAGGAGGAGCTGTTCGCCGGGTTCGGGCGCTGGTGCGCCGACGACCCGGGGTGCGCCCTGCACGGAGAGGACGTCCAGGAGCGCTGGAGCACCCTCCTTGACACGGCGGCCGAGGAGCCGCTGCACGCGGGGCGGGCCCGGTTCGGGCGCGCGGAGCTGTCCCTGGCCGGAGCCGCGCTGCTGCGCTCCGAAGCGGTGTGGCCGCGCTTGGCCGAGACGGTCGCCCGGACCCTGGAGCGCGGGGACGCCACCCCCTTCCTGGAGATCCTGGGAGGGCCGATGTTCGAGCCGAACACGGTCGTCGCCGACATCTGCGGTGACTGGGCGCCCTTCGACGACTTCGCCGGGTACCGGGAGGCCACCGACCGCGCCGTCGCGGTCTCGGAGAACTTCGGCCACGGCCGGAGCCTGCACCACCTGCCGTGCGCGGCCTGGCCGGAGCAGGGGGTCAACCCGCCCGGGCCCATCGACGCGGAGGGTGTGCCGCCGTTCCTGGTCGCCGCATCGGAGCTGGAGTACCCCTACACGGCCCCGGTGGCCGACCACGTGCCGGGATCGGTGGTGGTGACCGTGGAGGGCCGGGGCCACGGCCTGTACTTCTTCGAGACCAACACGTGTGTGGTCGGGCACGCGAACCGGTACTTCGTCGACGGGGCGCTGCCCGCGCCCGGGACGCGGTGCGCCCTCGACTAGGGCTCCGCACCGCCCCAGGGCGAGCGCCCCCGGCGCACCGGGGTCAGAGGGTCGCCAACAGCTCGGTGAAGGCGGCCGCGAACTGGGTGGGGCGCTCGACCGGGCCCAGGTGGCCGCCGGGGAGTTCGGTTAGGGGAAGGCCGAGCCCCGCCGCCAGGGCGGACACGGCGCGATGGGGGAGTTGACCCCGGGAGTCGACACCGGCCACCGGAACGAGCTGATCCCCGTGCGCACGGAGCACGGCCGGATCGGGTTCGTGGGAGGCGAACGGCACCAGGATGTGCTCCAGCATGAGTCGGTGGAGGCCCTCGGTCCTCGCGAAGAGCTCCAGGAGCGCGGGGGAGGGGGGTTCGGGAGCGGTGTCGGCGTAGCCCTCGGTCCAGGTGCCGGTGTGGCGGACCTCGGGGGGTGCGGTGTCGTTGGGGACCGGGGCGGTCATGGCGGCGTTCATGAGCTCATCGGCCTTGGCGCGGTCCCCGGCGAGGGCGGCGTCACGGACCGCTTCGAGGGCGGCGCGGTAGGCCGGGGCGTTCGGGAGCAGGTTCACCAGCGGAGGCTCGTGGACGACGGCCCGGCGGACGCGGTCGGGACGGCGGGCCAGGAGTTCGAGGGCCGTGACCGCCCCGGAACTGAAGCCGAACACGATCGGAGGCGTGTCGAAGAGGTGGTCGATCAGGCCGATCGCGTCCTGCGCGTGGGCGGTGGGGGACTGGTTGCCCGCGGTCCCGCCCCGCTGCGCGGAGGCGGCGCGGGTGGTCATGGTGACGACGTCGTGGTGGTCGGCCAGGCGGAGGGCGAACCGCTCCAGGACGCCGCCGTGTCCGGCTCCTCCGGGGACGAGGAGCAGGCCGGGGCCGGTGCCGCTGCGGTCGTAGCCGACGGTGGAGTCGTCGAGGGTGAGCGTGTCGATGGGGGGCTCCTCTTCGGTTTCAGGGCTTTGACCAGGTGGTCAGAACGTGGTGGAGAGCGTCGATCGAGCGCCGCCACGACGCGTCCAGGTCGCGGTCGGCGGTGAAGCCGCCGACCGCCTCGAGGTCGCTGAATCCGTGGCAGGTGCTGCGTAGCAGGCGGACCGCGTCGGTGGCGTCCTGCCCGGTCAGCTCGTAGCCGCGCAGCAGGGCGAAGCAGGTGTCGATGATGCGTGTCACCCCGGTGGACGCGTCGAGCCGTTCGGGTGGGACGGGGTGGCGGGTGGCGGCGTAGCGGCCCGGATGGCCGGTCGCGAACGCTCGGTAGGCGTCCGCGAAGGCCCGCAGCGCCGTGTGCCCGGAGCGGCCGGCCACCGCACGCCCGAGGGTGTCGGCCCACTCGTCGTGGGCCAGGAGCGCGACGCTCTCCTTGAGGTCGGCCAGGCTCTTCACGTGCGTGTAGAGACTGGCGTCACGCACGCCGAACCGCTCGGCGAGGACAGCCAGAGACAGGCGGTCGAACCCGATCTCGTCGGCGACGTCGGCGGCGGCGGACACCAGGGTGTCCCGGGTGAGTCCCACACGCGGCATGATGTTCCTAACCTTCCTAGGTTTTTTCCTACTCTGCCTTGGGTCGAAGGCGGGGGCAACCGCCGGATGGCCGTCCCGGTCGGGCCGCGGGGTTACCATCGGGCCCGGGTGCGGGCGACGACAAGCCCGTGACCTGGGCTCTCATCGCTCTCTCATCCCCTTCGGCTGTGATGGACCGATCATGCAAGCCAAGATCCTCGTCGTCGACGACGAACCCAACATCCTCGACATGGTCGCGACCGTGCTGGAGTTCCACGGATTCGAGGTGCGGACCGCCGCCACGGCGGCCGAGGCGCACACCGCCGCCCACCTCTTCGGGCCGGACCTGGTCGTACTGGACGTCATGCTCCCCGACGGGGACGGGTTCGACGTGTGTCGCGCGCTGCGGCGCTCCCGGCCCGGCCTGGGCATCGTCTTCCTCACCGCGAAGGACGCCCACAGCGAGCGCGTCGCGGGTCTGACCTACGGCGGCGACGACTACGTCACCAAACCGTTCAACACCGACGAACTGGTGGCGCGGGTGCGGGCGGTCCTGCGTCGCACGCGCCCGGGGAACGCCCCCGACCCCGGCGACGGCGTCCTGCGCTTCGCGGACGTCGAACTGGACGAGCGTGCCTGCGTGGTGCGCAGGGCCGGTCACCCCGTGCCGCTCTCGCGCACCGAGTTCGACCTGCTCCGCTACCTGATGCTCAACAGCGGACGGGTGCTCTCGCGCCCGCAGATCATCGACGAGGTGTGGAGCGAGGGCTACACGGGCGGCTCCAACATCGTCGACACCTACGTCGGGTACCTGCGGCGCAAGCTCGGCGCCCACGGCCCGAACCTCATCCGCACCCAGCGGGGCTTCGGCTACGCGCTGCGCGAGGGCGATCCCGAGTGAGGGCCCCGTGGCGGACCCTGCGCGGCCGGATGGTGGTGGTCAACGCCGTCCTGATGCTGCTCGCGCTGAGCGTGGTGGCGGTGGCGAGCTCGACCTTCCTCGGCTCCTACCTGGTCGACCGGCTGGACGAGCGGATCGAGACCAGCGCGTCGTTCGTTCGCGCCAACCAGGACGAGATCTTCACCAAGAGCCCCGACCAGCTCGTCGAACAGATCCGCGCCCCCGGCGACTTCATCGCCGAGTTCGTCACCCGGGTGCCGGGCGACAGCCACCCCAAGGTGCACCGCCTCCAGGGTTCGGGGCCCACGCTGGTCCGCGACATCGACACCGACAGCGCCCCCGAGGGCGTGTTCACGGTCGAACGGGAGGGGGACGAGTACCGGGTCAAGGTGCTGCGACTGCCCGAGCAGGACGCCGTCGTCCTGCTGGGCGAACCCCTGCGCCCGGTCATCGCCACCGTGCACCGGCTCGTCGCGATCCAGGTGGTGGTCGGTCTGGTCATGCTCGGGTTCGCGCTGGCCGCCGGGACCGCCGTCATCCGCAGGGGCCTGCGCCCGCTGGACGACGTCGTGGAGACGGCCGAGGCGATCGCCCGGGGCGACCTCGAACGCCGCGTCCCCGAGCCCGCCCCGGGGACGGCCGACGAGATCAGCCGCCTCACGCTGTCCATCAACCGTATGCTCGCGCGTCTGCGCGGCGCCCTCCACGCCCACGAGAGGTCCGAGGAGCGGCTGCGCCGGTTCGTCTCGGACGCCTCGCACGAACTGCGCACCCCGCTCACGTCGATCCGCGGCTACCTCCAGCTCGTGGCCCAGGGGGTGGTCGACGTCGCCCGGCGCCCGGACGTCATCACTCGCTCCCAGCAGGAGTCGGAGCGCATGGCCGCGATCGTGGACAACCTCCTCTACCTGGCCCGTCTCGACGAACGGCCCGCGCCCCGGTACGAGGTCGTCGCGCTGGGCCGCGTGGTGGCCGACAGCGTCTCCGACGCCCGCGCCGCCCAGCCCGAACGCGAGTGGCGCACCGACGTCACCGCGGACGGGCTCGTGGTCGGCGACGAACCGGAACTGCGCCAGGCCGTCTCCAACCTGCTGGCCAACGTGCGCGTGCACACCCCGGCCGACAGGCCGGCGACCGTCCGGCTGTACCGCACGGACGGACGCGTGGTCCTGGAGGTGGCCGACGAGGGCCCCGGGGTCCCCGAGGAGAACGCGGCGTTCGTGTTCGAGCGCTTCTACCGGGCCTCGGCGGCCACCGGACGCCCCGGCAGCGGGCTGGGACTGCCCATCGTCCGGGCCGTCATGCGGGCCCATGGGGGCGAGGCCGAGTTCTCCTCCACCGCGGCGGGGGGCACCACGGTCATCCTGCGCTTCCCGTCCCGTCCCGCCCCGGACGGCGGCGCGGACACCGGTCGACGTGACGACGATCTCACCGGCGGCGCGCCGTTCTCATCGAACTCTCATGGTTTTCGGCAGTTCGCCTCATCGGCGTCGTATGAGCTGGAACGGAAGCGTACGTCGGGGTTGAGGGGAATGAGTATGGCTGGGCTGCTCTATCGTCTGGGTGGGTTCGCCTACCGACGACGATGGCTGGTCGTGTTCTCGTGGTTGCTGGTCCTGGTGCTCGCGGGCGGTGCGGCGCTGGTGTTCCGCGCCCCGCTCAACGACGCGCTCAGCATCCCCGGCACCGAGTCGGAACAGGCCACCGACCTGATGGAGGCGCGGTTCTCCACCACGGGTGAGTCCGTCACCGCCGTGCTGCGCGCTCCCGACGGCTCCGACGTCATCGAGGACGACCAGTACGCCGACGCCGTGCGGGCCACCGCCGACGAACTGGCGCTGGTTCCGGGCGTCGACGAGGTCTTCAGCCCGCACGGGATTCTGGAGGACGCCCGGCAGCAGTACGACGACGGGATCGCCGAGGGCGAGGAGGAGGCCCTGGAGGCCGCCCGCGAACAGGTCGAGGGTCTGGTCCCGCCGGAGACGCCCGACCGCGACCAGGTCGTGGAGGACCTGATGGTCGAGGCCGAGGCCCAGGCGCTCGCCGCCGTCGCCGAGCAGGCACCCGACTTCGACGAGGAGGAGATCCTCGACCAGGTGCCGCAGCTCTCCAACACCCGTGACAGCGTGATGATCCAGGTCCAGCTGGAGTTCCGCAACGGCGAGGTCCCCTCCGAGACCGTCGAGGCCATCCTCGACACGGGTGACCAGGCCCGCGCCGCCGGGATGGACGTCGAGTTCAGCGGTCCCTCCATCACCCAGCAGGTGCCCGCCATCATGGGCCCGAGCGAGGTCGTCGGCCTGGTCGCCGCCCTCGTGGTCCTCATCATCAACTTCGGCGCCCTGGTCACCGCCGGTCTGCCCATCCTGCTCGCCCTGATCGGCGTGGGTGTGGGCATGCTGCTGCTCTACGCCTCGTCCAGCCTGATCGAACTCACCAGTACGGCCCCGATCCTGGCGCTCATGCTGGGCATCGCCGTGGGCATCGACTACTCACTGTTCGTGCTCTCCCGCCACCGCAAGCAGGTGGCGCAGGGCTGGGACCCCGCCGAGTCGGCGGCCCGCGCCATCGGCACGGCCGGCAGCGCCGTGGTCTTCGCGGGGATCACGGTCGTGATCGCGCTGCTCGGGCTGTCGGTGGTCCAGATCCCGTTCCTGACCCTCATGGGCGTGGCCGCGATGGTCACGGTCGCGGTCGCGGTGCTCGTCGCGATCACGCTGCTCCCGGCCCTGCTCGGGTTCATCGGCCACCGGGTCACCGCTGGGCGCCTGCCGGTGCTGGGCCGCCGCGCCGAGCGGGCCATGGTCTCCGAGCGCACCATGAGCGCGCGGTGGATCGGCATGGTCATCAAGCGTCCCATCATCGCGATCGTGGGCGTGACCGCCGTCCTCGGGGCGCTCCTGCTCCCCCTGGGCAGTATGCACCTGGGCCTGCCCAGCGACGAGACCAGCTCGACCGACACCACGCAGCGCCAGGCCTTCGAGATCATCAGCGAGGAGTTCGGTCCCGGACACACCGCACAGCTCGCCGTGGTGGCCGACCTGACCGGGCTGCCGGACATGCCCGCCGCCGCCGACGAGGTGGCCGAGCGCATGGAGGAGGTCGACGGGGTCGCGGAGGTGTTCCCGCCCCAGCTCAGCGACGTGCGGGACACCGCGATCATCGTGGTCATCCCCGAGACCGGCCCCTCGGACACCGCCACCGAGGACGTGCTGCACGACGTGCGCGACCTGCGGGGCGAGATCGAGGACGAGACCGGCGCGAAGATCGTGGTGGCCGGTGCCGCGGCCATGGCCATCGACGTCTCCGAACGCCTCGCCGACGCCCTGCCGGTGTTCGCCGCCGTGGTGATCGGCCTGGCCCTGGTGCTCATGACGGTCGTGTTCCGCTCGATCCTGGTGCCGGTCAAGGCCGCGCTGGGGTTCGTGCTCAGCGCGGGCGCCTCCCTGGGCCTGACCGTGGTCGTCTTCCAGTGGGGGTACGGGGCCGGGCTGTTCGGTGTGGAGCCGGGGCCGCTCCTGGCGTTCATGCCGACCCTGATGATCGGCATCCTCTTCGGTCTGGCCATGGACTACGAGGTCTTCCTGGTCTCGCGTATGCGGGAGGACCACGTGCACGGCGCCGAGCCGATGGCGGCGATCTCCACCGGCTTCACGCAGGGGGCGCGTGTGGTCACGGCGGCCGCCGCGATCATGATCAGCGTGTTCGCGTCGTTCGTGTTCGGCCACGTGGAGATGCTCAAGCCGATCGCGTTCGTGCTGGCCGTGGGCATCCTCATCGACGCCTTCCTGATCCGGATGACGCTCGGCCCGGCGATCATGGCGCTCTTCGGACGGGCCACCTGGTGGCTGCCGCGCTGGCTGGACCGTCTGCTGCCGAACGTGGACATCGAGGGCGACCGGCTCGCCCCCGCCGCCCCGGTGCCCGGTGAGGGCACCCGCGATGGTGGGGAGACCGGCGGCCCCGAGAGCGGTACGGACGGCGGTGGGGCCCGCGAGGCCGATGCCCCGGCCGGTTCGCCCCGGTAACGACCGCTCCGATGAACGGCCCCGCTCCGGCGGGGCCGTTCCGCGTACCCGGGCCCGCCGGTGCCGCCCGCGACCGGCCGTGGCTAGTATGACCCGGATCACTCGACAGAAGCCGGGGAGTCCGCACGTGTCACCAGAGCCAGCCCAGTCGCGCCGCCTCCGTACCGCCGCCGTCGCGTTGACGGTGTCCCTGACCGCCGCGTGCTCGGGGACCGACCCCGACGGCTCGGCGCACCCGGACGTCGCCGACGCGGGGGAGAGCAGGCTCGACACAGTCCTGGAGCGCGGCTCGCTCCAGGTGTGCACGACCGGCGACTACCGGCCCTTCACCTTCCTGGAGGCCGACCCGGACGAGTTCACCGGCATCGACGTCGACATGGCGCGCGACCTCGCCGAGGACCTCGGTGTGGAGATCGAGTGGACCCGCACCACCTGGGACGACCTGATGGAGGACTTCCTCGCCGGGTGCGACGTCGCGGTCGGCGGCATCTCGATCAGCACCGAGCGCGCACGGCAGGCGTACTTCTCCGCGCCGCTCATGGAGGACGGCAAGACGCCGATCACCCTGTGCGAGAACGTCGACGACTACCGCACCATCGAGCAGATCAACCAGCCCGGGGTGCGCTCGATCATGCCCAGCGGGGGCACCAACCAGGTGTTCGCCGAGGAGCACTACCCGGACGGCGAGCTCCTCACGCACGACAACAACACCATCTTCGACGAGATCGTCGCGGGCCGCGCCGACGTGATGACGACCGACGCCTCCGAGGTGCTGTGGGTGGCCAACGAGTACGAGGAGCTGTGCGCGGTCAACCCCGAGGAGCCGTTCGACTTCTTCGAGAAGGCGTTCATGCTGCCCCGGGGCGACGACGTGTTCAAGCAGTACGTGGACCACTGGCTGACCATGGCGCTGAACGACGGCACCTACGACCGGATCGTCGAGCCGTGGTTCGGTGAGGACGTGCGGCTCTGAGCCGGGCCCGGGCCCCGGGTGAAACCCCTGGGGCCCGGACGCTGTCGGGCGGTTCGCGCGGGCACCGCCCCGGCCGCGGTCAGCGGCCTCAGCGGCCGAGCTCCCGTTTGAGGACCTTGCCCATGTCGTTGCGGGGCAGCGCCTCCACCAGGCGCAGGCGGCGGGGGCGCTTGTGCGGCGCCAACCGCGCGCCGACCAGGTCCGCGAGCTCCGCCAGGGTCGGCGGGACCGGTCCGGCCACCACCACCCACGCGACCACGCGCTCGCCCAGGTCCGGGTCGGGCTCGCCGGTCACGGCCGCCTCGGCCACCCCGGGGTGCGTCAGCAGCGCGTTCTCGACCTCTCCGGCACCGATCTTGTATCCGCCGCTCTTGATGAGGTCGGTGCTGGCGCGGCCGACCAGCCGGACGCGTCCGCGCGTGTCGCGCACGGCCATGTCCCCGGAGCGGAACCAGTCGCCGTCCATCGCCTCGTTGGTGGCGTCGGGCCGGTTGAGGTACCCGCAGAACAGGTTCGGTCCGCGGACCTGGACCTCGCCGATCTCCTCCGAGCCGGGAGGTAGCTCCGCGCCCGTGTCGTCGACCAGACGCAGGTCCACGCCGTCCAGCGGCGGGCCCACGGTGCCGGTGCCGCCGGAGTCGTCCGGGCGGACGCTGGTGTTCATGAGGGTCTCGGTCATGCCGTAGCGCTCGATCACCCGGCGCCCGGTGGCGGCGGTCAGCCGTTCGTGGTCGGGCAGCGGTAGCGGGGCCGAGCCGGACACCAGCAGTCGGGCCCCGGCCAGCGCCGCGACCAGGGCGGGGTCGTCCTCGACGGCCGAGGCGAGCCGGTGGTACATGGTGGGGACGCCGAAGAGCATGGTCGCGCCCGCCTCCAGGGCCCGGATGAGCGCGCGGACCTCGAACCGGCCCAGGTGGACCAGGTGGGCGCCCAGGTACAGGGGCCCGAGGACGCCCAGGACGAGTCCGTGCACGTGGAACAGGGGCAGGGCGTGCACCAGGACGTCCTCGTCGGTCCACTCCCAGGTCGTGGCCAGGGAGTCCAGCGTGGCGGCCACGGCGCGCCGTGAGAGCAGCACGCCCTTGGGAGGGCCCGTGGTACCGGAGGTGTAGACGACCAGGGCGGTGGCCTCGGGGTCCACCTCGCGTGAGAACGGGGGCGCCTCCGGGGCGGGGGAGGCGTCCACGTCCAGACGGGGGAGCGCGCCCACGGCGGCGGGCAGGGCGTCGTCGGGCGCGCACAGCACGAGCACGGGGACGCTGTCGTCGAGTACGTGCCGCAGCTCCGCTTCGCCGGAACGCGGGTTGAGCGGGACGACCGCGACCCCGGCCAGGAGCGCGGCGGTGACCGCCACACAGGTTTCGAGTGTGGGGGTCGCCCACACCGCCACCCGCCCCTCGCGGGGGAGCGCGGCCGCCACCAGGGAGGCCGCGCCGGACAGCTCCGGGTAGGACAGCGTACGTTCGCCGAAGGTCAGGGCCGCGACGGCGTCGGGCTCGGTGACGTGGGGGAGCACGGGGGCTCCTTTCCGGGAGGTGGGGTCCGGGGCGCGGACACCGGTGGGCACGAGCCTACGCGCGAACCCCTCGCCGTCCTCCGGCCCCGGCCGCCGCGTGGCCGAGGTGAGGCCCGGATCGGCTCGCGGACCGGTACGGTCGACGGGGCGCCCGGGACTCCCGCGCACCCCGTCGACCGTACGGTGCTCAGCCCCGAGCGGAGGCGGCGAAGTGCGCCACCATCCGGTCGTGGTCCGGAACCAGCCCCGTGATCAGCTCCAACGCCTGGGCGGCCTGGAACACCGCCATGCCGCCGCCGTCCAGGGTGGCGCACCCGATCCTCTGGGCCTCGGCGAGCAGCGCGGTGCGCAACGGACGGTAGACCACGTCGGCCACCCACAGGTGGGGTCGCAGGATCTCCGGGGCCACCGGCGGGTCCGGGTGGTGGGCCATCCCCGCCGGGGTGGCGTTCACCAGCCCGTCGGCCCCGCCGAGGAGCCCGGGTACCTCCGGGGGAGGCACCGCCCGGCACCGACGCCCCGGAAAGCGGGCCGAGAGGTCACCGGTGAGGCCGCTCGCCCGGTCGTGGTCGGTGTCCACCACCGCCAGGTCCCGCACCCCGGCGGTCATCAGGGCGTGGGCGACCGCCGCGCCCGCTCCGCCCGCGCCCAGCAGGACCACGCTGTTCCGGGGCGCGGCGGGCAGTCCCAGGTCCAGGGAGCGCGCGAACGCCGACCAGTCCGTGTTGTGCCCGACCGAACGAGCGCCGTCGAACACCACCGTGTTCACCGCGCCGAGCGCCGCCGCGTCGGGGGTGAGCTCGTCCAGGTGGGGGAGGACGAGCTGCTTGCAGGGGTGGGTGATGTTCAGTCCGTCGAAACCGTAGCGGGGGGCCGAGCGGACCAGTTCACCGACCGACGACGCGGGCAGGTCCCAGGTGTCGAGGTCGATCCGGCGGTAGACCAGGCGGCGACCGAGCGCGGCGGCCTCCGTCTCGTGCATGGCCGGTGTCAGGGAGGGGCCGATCCCGGAACCGATCAGTCCCACGAGGAAGGAGGGGGAGTCGGAGGCGGGGGCCGGAGGCCGCGCGTCCCCGTCGTCACTCGTCGGGCCCCTCACGTGTGCTGCTCCGAACGGTGCCCGGCGCGGTGCGCCGCCATCCGCACCGGGGTGTTGGCCGCCCCGTACCCCTCATAACCGTTCACGCGCTGCACGACCTCGAAGAACAGTCGGCCGCCCAGCAGGGGCGTGTAGAGGTGCCAGAACTCGCCCGCGCCGTCGCTGTCGTGGAGGATGCCCAGGTCGCGCATGAGGGCGATCCGGGCCGGGGACAGATCCGTCCTCGCGGCGAGGTCGTCGTAGTGGTTGTCGGGGACCCGGATCGGGGGCTCTCCGGCGGCGACCATCGCGCGGGCGACGGCGACGATGTCGTCACAGGCCAGGGCGATGTGCTGGGACCCTCCTGCGGCGTCGGCCCGGGGGCCCCGTCCCAGGACGGACACGTTCAGCGCGATGCGCGGACCCGAGCCCGGGTCCGGCCGCGTCAGGACACGGCTCCGGACCAGCCCGTCGGGAGAGGAGAGGTCGGTGTTCTCCGACGGGGAGAGCTCGAACAGGGTCCGGTAGAACAGGGAGGCCTCGTCGAAGTGGTCGAAGGGCTGGTGCAGCCCGACGTGGTCGACACCGGTGACCGGGGTCGGGGCCCCGTCGGTCCGGTGGTCCACCGCAGGTGCCGAGAAGTCCCGCGTCCAGTCCGGCGCGTCGGGCCTCTCGGGGGCGCAGAGGAAAACGGCGGTGCCGTCGGGGGCGGCGACCGCGTGCATCCGTGCCTCCGAGGGGTCGCGGCGGCGGGACAGGGCCGGGGCCGAGAGCGCCTCCGCCCTGGCCGCGGCACGCGCCGGGTCGGAGACCTCGACACCCAGCGCGGTCACGGCCGCGTCCCCGGTCCAGGTGTGTCCCAGCCGGGGGTCGGCGGAGTTGAGCAGGACGCGGGTGCGCCCGTGCTCCCAGAGTTCGACGGGTTTGGACCGGTGGTCGCGGGTGTGCGCGAACCCCAGCGCCGACAGCACCGAGCGGGCGCGCCCCGCGACGGGGTCGGCGGCCGCGACCTCGACGAACGCCAGGTTCCGGGGTGGTACCGGGTCGGGAAGCCGGTTCAGGTGCACGGAGGCGTCCGTGCTCCGGTCCCGGGGGTGTCCCGCGTCCTCGGACTCCCGAGCCCGGGCGAGCGCGTCCTCCAGGGCGGTCAGCGAGCGCAGGGCGTCCGCCGCCGTCCGGTCCGG
Source organism: Nocardiopsis sp. NPDC006938 (assembly GCF_042869555.1). Taxonomy (NCBI): domain Bacteria; kingdom Bacillati; phylum Actinomycetota; class Actinomycetes; order Streptosporangiales; family Nocardiopsidaceae; genus Nocardiopsis; species Nocardiopsis sp. NPDC006938. Next base: position 39,870 of record NZ_JBIAGA010000004.1, read on the forward strand.
GTCGGAGGCGCGGAAGACGTCGTTGAACACCTCCAGGGACAGCGGCCCCCGGTACCCGGCGGCGATCACGTGACCGGTGAACTCCGTCAGGTCGAAGCCGCCCTGCCCGGGGAAGCAGCGGTGGTGGCGGCTCCACTGGAGCACGTCCATGTCCATGCGCGGAGCGTCGGCCAGCTGGAGGAAGAGGATCTTCTCGGCGGGGATGTCCCGGATGCCCGAGGGGTCGTCACCCCTGGAGAGGATGTGGAAGCTGTCCAGGCACAGGCCGAGCGAGGGGTGGTCGGCGGCTTCGACGATCCGCCAGGAGTGCGCGTAGGTCGAGACACGGCGTCCCCAGGCGAGTGCCTCGTAGGCGACGCGCACCCCGTAGGGCTCGGCGGTCTCGGCCAGGGAACGCAGCTGGGCCGCGGCCAGGGCGTCGTCGTCGAGGGCCGAGGCCGTCGCGTTGGAACAGACGAGCAGGGTGTCCACCCCGAGTTCGACCATGAGCGCGAACTTGGTCTCGGCCCGCCGCAGGTTGGCCGCCCACCGTGTGTCGTCCACGCCCTCGAAGTCGCGGAAGGGCTGGTAGAGGTCGATGGTCAGGCCGAGCTCCCTGGCCAGGGCGCGGATCTCGCGCGGGGCCAGGGGCGAGGAGAGGAGGTCGTTCTCGAAGATCTCCACGCCGTCGAAGCCGACCCGGGCGGCCGCGTTCAGTTTCTCTTCCAGGGTTCCGCTGAGGGAGACCGTGGCGATGGATCGCCGCATGTCCTTCAGGCTCCGTTTCCGTGCTCGGGGAGGGCGGGTTCACGCCGGACCGTTGCCGACCCGGTGGGGGATGCAAGGGGGCGGGGCCGGTGGTGTTCGGGTACCAACCGGCCCCGGGTCAGGCGGACTCGCGGAAGGCCTCGTACAGCTCCAGTTCCTCGCCCTCCAGCGTGGACAGGAAGTGCTCGTGGGCCCGGGCGCGGAAGGCCTCCACGTCCACGTCGTCGACGACCTCCATGGCTCCGTCGGCCTCCCACACGGAGAGGACCTCCGCCTCCGCCTCCTCGATGCAGGCGCGGTTCTCCTCACGCACCTGGCTGACCGCCTCCTGGAGCACCTCCTGCTGTGTTTCGGAGAGCCGTTCCCAGGTCTGTCCGGAGACCACGATCATCTGGGAGCCGATCTGGTGCCCGGAGAGGCTGAGGTGGGACTGCACCTCGGAGTAGTTGTCGGCGTCCACGGTCGCGATCGGGTTCTCCTGGCCGTCCACGGTCCCCTGCTGGAGCGCCATGTAGACCTCCTCGAAGGCGACCGTCGTGGGGGAGGCTCCCATGGCCTCGGCGTTGGCGAGGTAGATGGGGGAGTCGGGGAACCGCATCCGCAGGCCGGAGAGGTCGGCGGGCGTGCGGATCGGCTGGTTGGCGGTGAAGTGTCGGTCCCCGAAGTACCAGACGTCGAGGATCTTCGCCCCGGTGGCCTCCTCGAAACCCTGCTTCACGGCTTCGGCGGCCTCGGAGTCGAAGAAGGAGAACATGTGGTCGGCGTCGTCGAAGGCGTACGCGGCGTCGAAGACACCGATCGGCTGGTGGGCGGAGCCCAGGGCCGCCGAGCCCTGCACGTCCATGTCGATGTCGCCGGACATCACCGACGCGAAGGTCTCGGTGTTGTCCCCCAGCTGACTGCCGGGGAAGGTGTCCACACGGAACCCGGCGTCGGCCTCCTCGACGTGTGCTGCCACCAGGTCGATGCCGCATCGGGTGTGCGGGTGTTCGTCGGTGTAGCTGTTGGAGAAGGTGAGGACGGGGCCGTCGGTGTCGTCGCCGCCCGTGCCGCAGGCGGTGAGGAGCAGCGCGGCCGCTGGCAGGAGCGCGGCGGCGCGGAGGCCGGTGTTCATGGTGGGGCCTTTCGGTGGGGCGAGGGGAGAGGGTGTGGTCGGGGGACGGGGGCGCCGTCCGGGGGACGGCGCCCTACAGGCCGAGTCGGCCGGGGAGGAACAGGACGAGCTCGGGCGCCACGGTGAGCAGGCCGAGGACCGCCAGGAGCGGGATCAGGAACGGCGCGGTGCCGCGGAACACCTCGTGCATGGGTGTCCGGGTGGCCGATCCCAGGACGAACAGCACGCCGCCGATGGGCGGGGTGAGCAGGCCGATCATCAGGTTCACGATGGCGATCACCCCGAAGTGGACCGGGTCGACGCCGAACTGCACGGCGATGGGCAGGAGCACGGGCACCGTGATGACCAGGGCCGCGATGGGCTCCAGGATGGTGCCGATGAGGATCAGCGCCACGTTCACCAGCAGCAGGAACACGACGGGGTTGTCGGTGAAACCGAGCAGGAACGCGGCGATCTCCTGCGGGACCCGCTCACGGGCCAGGACCCAGCCCAGCAGCCCCGAGGCGGCCAGGATGAGGGTGATGGACGCCGCCGTGGTGATGGTCTCCACCGCGATGCCCCACAGCGAGCGCAGGGTGAGGCGCCGGTAGCAGAACCCGAGGACGAGGACGTAGGCGACGCCGACGGCGGCCGCCTCGGTCGGGGTGAACAGGCCGCTGAGGATGCCGCCGAGGAGCAGGGCCGGCGCCCCCAGGGGGCCGATGACGCGCAGGGCCGCGGAGCGGAACTCCCCGGGTGCCGAGCGCCGTCCGGCGAGCTGGGGCTGTCTGCGGCTCCAGACGAACACGTACAGCGCCAGTCCGCCCGCGATGAGCACCGCCGGGACGACCGCGGCGGCGAACAGGGCGGCGGTGGAGACCGCGGCCACCGAGGCGTAGACGATGGCGGGGATGCTCGGCGGCATCACCGGGCTGATGAGGCTGGAGGAGGCGGTCAGCCCCAGGGCGAAACGCCGGGGGTAGCCCCGGCTGGTCATGGCCGGGACGAGCATCTTGCCCATGCCCGCGACGTCGGCCAGGGCGGTGCCGCTGATCCACGAGAAGCCGACGCTGACGCCGATGTTCACGTAGCCCAGGCTGGCGCGCACCCGGCCGAACAGCACCTGGGCGAAGGCGAAGATGCGGTCCGCGATCCCCGTGTGGTTGGCGACCACCCCGAGTAGGACGAACAGGGGGACGGCGAGCAGCGGGAAGCTGTTGACCTCCTGGGCCGCGGTGCGCAGGCTCAGCCCGGTCGACTGGTCCGTGACGAGCATGTAGAGCAGGGTCGGACCGAGGATCGCGAAGGCCACGGGGACCCGGAGCAGCAGGAGGACGAGAATCCCGGTGACGATCAGTGCCGCGCTCATTCGACACGCTCCCCGGGGGAGGACTCCAGGGCGGGAGGCGCGGGGAGGAGGGTGTTGGCCAGTGCGCGCAGCGCGGCCAGGGAGAGTCCGATCATGGGGATGACGTAGGTCCAGGACAGGGGGATGTCGAGGGCGGGAGTGGACTGCGGCGAGCCGCCGAAGACCAGCGAGGCCGCTTCGAGCACGAACCCGAAGGAGACCGCCGCGACGACGACGTTGGCCAGGACCCACACCCCGCGCAGGACCCGACCGCGGGCGACGTGGTCGACGAGCTTCAGGGTGATGTGCTCGTCGCGGCCCACCAGGTATCCGACCAGGGAGAAGGTCAGCCACACCAGGCCGAACCGGGCGAGTTCGCCGGTCCAGACCCAGCCCGCGACCGGCAGGTGGCGCTGGGTCGCCTGGACCAGCATCAGGGCGAAGACGAGGGTGAGCAGCAGGGCGCCGACGGCGAGTTCGGCCCTTTCCAGGCAGCGGACCACCCTCCGTGCGGGACTCGGGGGCCCGGTGTCGTTCGGGTCGGGGGGTTGGGTCATCCCAGTCGCTCCAGTCGGGAGGACACGGCTTTGCGCAGATCAGCGAGCCGTGGACATGGTGGTTGTCACACTTTTGTGAACTCTAGGTTTCCGTTCACAGCAATGGCAAGCGATTGCCAAAAGTTGTCACAACCCGGTAGGAAGGGGGCGAGATGAACACTCCGAGGCGCACCACCATCTACGACGTCGCGGCCGAGGCGGGGGTGGCCCCCTCCACGGTCTCCCGGACCTTCGGCAACCCCCGCAGGGTGAACGCGACCACGCGCGAGCACGTCCTGCGGGTCGCCGAACGGCTCGGTTACCGGCCCAGCCCCCTGGCCACGGCCCTACAGTCCGGGCACAAGGCGACCATCGCGATGTTGGTCCCCGACATCACCAACCCGCACTTCTTCGGGACGATCCGCGGCGCGGAACGCCGCGCGAGCGAGGCTGGGGTTACCTTCATCCTCGGCAACACCGAGGAGTCGGCCGCCAACGAACGCAACCAGATCGAACGACTGGACCACTCGGTGGACGGCTTCGTGCTGGCGGCCAGCCGCATGAGCGACGAGACGACCGTGGGGATCGCCCAGAGCCACAACCTGGCGCTGGTCAACCGCGAGGTCGACGGCCTCCCCGGCGTGGTCGTCGACAGCGGCCCGGGCAGCTGGCAGATCGTCGAGCACCTGGCCTCGCTCGGGCACAGGTCCGTCGTCTACCTCTCCGGCCCGCACCAGTCCTGGCTCGCCAACGAGCGCTGGAAGGCGCTCAGGTCGGCCGCCGAACGGCGCGGGATCACCATCGCCCGCCTCGGCCCGTTCCCGCCCAAGGTCAGCGGTGGGGGCGCCGCGGCCGACGCCGCCCTCGTGTCCGGGGCGACCGCGCTGGTGGCCCACAACGACCTGCTCGCGATCGGTGTCCTGCGCCGCCTCGCCGAACGCGGCGTCGGGGTCCCCGGCCGGGTGAGCGTGGTCGGATACGACGACATCTTCGGTGCCGACCTCTGCGTACCCGCCCTGACCACCCTGGCGGGCCCCGAGGACGAGGCGGGCCGGGTGGCGGTCGAACTCCTGCTCCGGAAGGGCTCGCTCTCCACGGCGCACCCCGCCCCGCAGAGGGTGGTGCTGCCCGCGCATCTGGTGATCCGCGACTCCACGGGACCGGCGGCGCCCTGAGGCCCTGGCCGGAGGCTGGGGCCGACCGCCCCGTCCCATCACGGAGGCGGGGGACGGGGAACGGCCCGGGCGCCCGCGCGTTCGCGCCTGGGCACCCGAGCCGTGGCCATCCGTCCGCCGGGCGGCGGAGCCGAACGATCGCTAGTGGGCGACGCCGCTCAGCTCGTTGGGGGCCTCGTCCAGCGTCACCGAGCCGGTGACCTCACCGGAGGCCAGGTCCACCGCGTGCACCTCGCTGGTGGACGGGTCGCTCACGTAGGCGGTGCCCCCGCGCACGAACAGCGCGGGCCGGGGGTCCTGCCACTCCACGGGCTCCTCCCAGGAGTCCATCAGCTCGATGCTGCGGGTGAGCTCGCCCGAGTCGGGGTCGATCTCGTGCAGCGCGCCGTCGGTGCCCAGCACCAGGGCCTCACCGGCCGGTCCCCGGCCCAGGGAACGGAAGGTGTAGCTGGAGGGCAGGTCGACCAGTTCCAGGTCGCCCCCGGCGGTGTCGACCAGGGCGACGCGCTCGGGGCGCTCCAGTTCGGCGTCGGGGTCGCTCTTGTAGTCGCCCAGGATGACCGGCGAGGCGTCCGAACCGGCCTGGTTGCCGATCCGCCCGTAGTCGTCCGGGCTCGTGACCTTGGTGAACGCGCCGTCCTGGTAGATCAGCGCGCCGTCCTGGCATCCGATGGCCACGGCTCCGCCCTGGGCCGCGCTCTCTCCGTGCACGCCCGGGCAGTCCTCGCTGCGGGCGATCTCCTCCCCGTCGGCGTCCAGGACCAGCGCGCCGACACGCTCCTCCTCGTTGCCGAGGGTGAGCAGCATCTCGCCGTTCTCCAGCTCGACCGCCACCCCGTGGTGCGCCTCCTCGGTGGTGTGGACGTCGGTCTCCTCGGGCAGGCCCGAGCCCAGTGCGTCGGTGTCGAAGGCGGTGACCTCTCCGGTGCCGTCGGCGAACAGGACGGTCCGGCCGCCGTGGCGCACCACGTGGCCGGGGGTGTCGGCCTCGAAGAGGGTGTCGGTGAGTTCGGCCCCGGCGGCGTCCAGGACCTGGAAGCCCTCCGACGTGGAGACGAACACGTGCCGGTCGTCCCCGGCGGGATTGATCCGGTTGAAGCCCTCCAGGGGGAGGTCGGCGACCACCTCCAGGGTCTGGCCGTCCAGGACGTACAGGCCGCCGTCGTAGGTGGTGACGAGGGGCTCCGTGGCCACGGTCTCGGCTGTGGCCTCCTCCTCGTCGGCGCCCGCGGCGCCGTCGTCGGTTCCGGTTCCGCAGGCGGTCAGGAGGAGACCGGCGGAGAGCAGGGCGGGCAGGGCCGCCGCGCGGATGGTGCGGTTCGAACGCATGCTTCTTCTCTCTCAGGGATGGGTGGTGCGGGGGGTCGGGGGGCGGGATCGAAGGGGCGGGGCCCAGTGGGGCGGGACTCAGTCGTCCCGGAGCCCGGCGGTGATCGCCTCGGTGTTGGCGCGCATCATCTCCAGGTAGGTTTCGGCGCCGCCGCCCTCCGCGCTCAGGGACTCGGTGAAGAGCGGGACCACCTCGATCTCCACCCCGGCCTCCTCGGCCATCACGGTGGCCAGCCGGTCGGGCTGGGAGGAGTCCGCGAAGACGGCGGCGACGCCCGCCTCCGCGACGGCGTCGGAGAGGTCCTTGAGGTCGGAGGTGCTGGGCGAGGCCAGGGTGGTCCCGCTGGGGATCACGGCGCCGATCACCTCGAAGTCGTAGCGGTCGGCGAGGTAGCCGAAGACGTGGTGGTTGGTGACGAGCCTGCGGTTCTCGGCGGGCAGGGCGGCGAACTCCTCGCCCATCCACGCGTCGAGCTCGTCCAGCTCGGCCGCGTAGGTCTCGGCGTTGGCCCGCACGGTGTCCGCGTCGACCCCGTCGACCTCCTCGATGACCCGTTCGGTGATCAGGTCGACGGCCGTGAGGACCCGTGCCGGGTCGGTCCAAAAGTGTGGGTCGGGCTCGCCCTCGCTCTCGTCGGAGGTGTAGGGCAGCGGGTCGACGCCCGAGCCGACCTCCAGGGCGGGCACCCCCGCCTCCTCGGCGGCCGCCACGTTGCGGGCGACACCCTCCTCCAGGCCGAGGCCGTTGTGGACCACCAGGTCGGCGTTCTCCAGGGTCGCGGCCTCGCGGGCCGAGATCGCGAAGGAGTGCGGGTCGGTGTCGGGCGGCATCAGCACGGTGACCGGGACCTGGTCACCGACGATCCGCGCGGTGACGTCGCCGAGGATGTTGGTGGTCACCACGATCCCGGTACCGGCCTCCTCCGGGGAACAGGAGACCACCATGAGGGTGAGGGAGGCGGCGGCGAGTGCGGCGAGGGGGCGTCGGGGCAGCATGGTGGTCACCGTCCGGTCTGGATCATCAGGTGCGGCGCGATCCCCGGTTCGAGGGTGCGGGCCACACGGAGGTCGTCGGCGTAGTCGATCTCGTGGACGACCCCGGCGCCGGGGTCGCTGACGTAGGCGCGGGAGGTGTCGGCCGCGAGTGTGGGCGGGTGCTCGGGGTCCACCGTGTCCAGCAGGGCGGTGGCGGCCTCCTCCTCGCCGGTTCGCGGGTCGAGCGCGCGCAGGGTTCCGTCGTCGGCCAGGGCCAGGACCGGTCCCTCCTCGCCGGTCGTCGTCGCGGCGACGGTGCCGGGCTGGTCGTGGGCCCGCCACTCGGGGACGGCCAGGTCCAGGACCCACAGGGTGTCGTCGTCGGGAAGCGCGGCCAGGACGGCGGACCCGGAACGGTGGAGGAAGGGGCCGCCGCGTCCCTCACCCGGGTGGGGGAGGGTCGAGGCGGTCAGGTCGCCGTCCTCCTCGGTGACGTGGAGGGTCCCCTCCGAGCAGCCGACCACCAGGCCCCGGCGGGTGAGGGCGGCACCGTCGGGGTCGGTGCAGGTCGCGCCCGGGTCGGCCTGGGGTTCGCCGTCGCGGTCGAGCGCACGGACGGTCCCGTCGGCGTCCACGGCGACCAGCGCCCCCTGGTAGGGCAGGACGGTGGTCCCCTCGTCGACACGGACGCCCGCGGTGGCGACCGTCCCGTCCTCCAGCTCCGCCCTCTCCAGCAGCAGTGACGCGCCCCGGCCAGTGGTGACCGAGGTGAGCGCGGTGTCGGTGACCACGTGCGCGGGGTCGGACAGGTCCAGGGCCCCGACGTCTCCGGAGGCGGTCCGGTAGTAGTGGTTGTGGTCTCCGTGGTCCACGGTCCACACCCCGCTGTCGAAGACCTCGGTGGTCCCTTCGTCGGATGAGCTCAGGTAGGCGAAGCGGCCGTCGCCCATGACGCCGTCCACTCCCGGAACCTCGCCCAGCTCCGTGACCTCCTCGGTGATCAGGTCGAGGAGTCGCACCCGGCCGGTGTCGGTGTCGGCCACGACCAACCGGAGCTGTGGCTCGGCCGCTTCCTCGGCTCCCTCGACGTACCCGTGGGGCGTCTCCTCCTCGGGCTCGGGTTCGGCGGCGGTGCCGCCGCCGGAGCAGCCGGCCAGCAGGGTGATCAGGGTGGCCGCTCCCAGGGCGGCGGTGCGGTGTCGGCGGGTCACGGTGTCACCGTTCCTTCCAGGGTGGTGATCGGGGTCGCGTGGTCGGCGGGGCACGCGTCGGTCGGTGGGCGTCGTCCGGCGAACCCGCGTGAGCGCAGCCCGGAGGCCAGGGCCGAGACGAAGAAGAACGCCACGGCCGTGGCCGCGATGGTCGCCCCGGCGGCGGTTTCCCAGTGCCAGGAGACGAGCAGGCCGACGTAGGTGGCGGCGCCGCCCAGCAGGGCGGCGGTGAGCATGATCCCCGGGATGCTGCGGGCCCACAGCAGCGCCGCCGCGGGCGGGGCGATGAGCAGTCCGAACACCAGGAGCGTGCCGACCACGTGGAACGACGCGACGACGGCGAGGGTGACCAGGCCCAGCAGCGCGGCGTGTGCCACACGCGGCGCCAGCCCCAGGGTGTGCGCCTTGCGGGGGTCGAAGGCCAGGGCGACGAACGCCCGGTGCCCGACGGCCGCGACCACCAGCGCGGCCGCGAGGGAGAGCCCCAGGTGGAGCAGGTCGCGTTCGCGCACGGCGAGGACGTCACCGAAGAGGAAGGCGGTGAGGTCGACGGCGAAGGACGCCGAGTGCGACACCAGGATCACGCCCACCGAGAGCATGCCCACGAACAGCAGCCCGATGCTGGTGTCCTGCGACAGCCGGGGGGAGCGGCTCAGGGCCGTGACTCCGGCGGCCATGGCCCCGGCCGCCAGGGCGGCGCCCACGAACAGGCTCTGTCCGAACAGTGCGGCCAGGGCGACCCCGGGCAGCATGCCGTGCGACATCGCGTCCCCGAGGAAGGCCATGCCCCGCAGGACCACCCAGGTGCCGGCGATGGCGCAGACGGCCGAGACCAGCAGCCCCGCCCAGAGCGCACGCTGGACGAACGTGACCCCGAAGGGTTCGATCAGTGCTTCCATGATGGGACACTCTATAACGATAACCATTATCGTTTTCACATCGGGTCGGATCGTGCCGACCCGGACACCGGAACCGGGGGTCGGGCATGAGACTGGACAACCTGTACGCGGGCTACGGCGGGACGGACGTCCTGCGAGGCGTCACCGCCGAGGTCCCCGAGGGAGCCGTCACCGCCCTGGTGGGGGCCAACGGGGCGGGCAAGTCCACGTTGCTCGGGGTGCTGGCGGGCACGGTCCGGCCGCGGAGCGGAACGGTGACGCCCCGGGTCGGGCGGCCCGCGTTCGTCGTGCAGCGCAGCGCGGTGCCGGACGCGCTGCCGCTCACCGTGCGGGCCACCGTCGCCATGGGGCGGTGGGCGCACCGGGGCTGGTGGCGCCCGCTCACCCGCCGCGACCACGCGGTGGTCGACGCCTGCATGGAGCGCACCGGCGTGGCCGACCTGGCCCAACGGAGGCTGGGGGAGCTCTCGGGGGGTCAGCGCCAACGCGCCCTGATCGCCCAGGGGCTGGCGCAGGAGGCGGCGTCGCTGCTGCTGGACGAGCCCTCGGCGGGACTCGACCGGAGTTCCATGAAGCGGATGCGGGCGCTGGTCGCCGAGGTCGCGGCCGAGGGTGTCACGGTCGTGCACGCGACCCACGTCGCGGAGGAGGCCGAGGACGCCGACCACGTCATCGCCCTGGAGTCGGGCCGCGTGGTCGCGCCCGCCCCGTGACCGCCGGGTGTGCTCGCGAGCCCGGCCGGTGACCGCCGGGTGTGCTCGCGAGCCAGGCCGGTCGCCGGTTCCCGTCTCCCGACCGTGCCGGGATTCCCGCGTGCGGCGGGCGCTGGACACGGGTGCGGAGGTCGAACCGGGCGCGTGACTCCCCCCGGCTCGGCGCGGGGCCGACTGCGCGCACGGTGTGGGTAAGGGCAGGCTCACCTTGGTTCATGGTGGTGTTCCGGCATAGCCTGTGCGACGTGGTCGAACAGGACAGGACGCGGCGCCGACGGGGCGTACGCTCGGGCGCGGCGGAGAACCGCAGCCTGCCCTCCTACGGGGCGGGCGAGATCGACGTCCCCTTCGTGGTGCGCGGTACCGGCGAGGTGATCGCCCGCGACACCTACTGGGAGGAGCACTCCCACCCCACGCACGAGCTGCTCTGGAACCGGAGGGGCGCGTCCACGGCCACGACCGGGGCGCGCGTGTGGACCATCACCCCGTCGGTCGGCCTGTGGATTCCGGCCGGTACCCCGCACTCGGGGTGGACGCCGGCGGGCACGTGGCACCACGCGGCGCAGTTCAGCGTGCGCGCGGTCCCGGCCCTGGCCGACACCACCGTCGCGGTCGAGGTCACGCCGCTGCTGCGCCTGCTGCTGGACCGGCTCGCCACCGAGGAACTGGACGGGGCCGCGCGCGCCCGCACCGAGGCGGTGGTCCTCGACCTGTTGGCCCCGTCCCCGGTCGAGCTGCTGCTGCGCGTTCCCGACGCCGCGCTCCTGGAGCCGATCGTCGCCGCCGTGCGCGAGGACCCCGCCGACGGCACGACCCTGGCCGCGTGGGCCGCCCGGCTTGAAGTGAGCCCCCGGACCGTCACCCGGGCCTTCCGCGCGCAGACCGGTCTGGGGTTCAGTCAGTGGGTGGCGGCCGCCCGGGTGCAGCACGCGATCGGGCTGCTGGCGGTGGGGGAGGAGATCGAGGAGGTCGCCGAGCGGGTCGGTTACCGCTCGGCGAGCGCCTTCGGCGCGGTCTTCCGGAGGGTGACGGGCACGAGTCCGGGTCGGTTCCGTCTCCAGTGACGAGCGGCGACCTGTCCGTTTCGCGAGGTTCGGTGTCCCTTTTGCGCGATTGCGAACCAGGTGAGTGCACCCTAAATTCGGTTAGGCAAACCTAACTCCCGGTTTCCGGGGTTGGTCACCACCGGAAGGACACCATGACCCGCGCCCCACGGCTGGCCGCGATCGCCACCGCCGCCCTCATCCCCCTCACCCTCGCCGCCTGCTCCTCCACGCCCTCCGGTGGGAGCGGCACCGACTCGGGAGACTGGACCCCCGTCACCGTCGAGCACGCCCTCGGCACGACCACCATCGACTCCGAGCCGGAACGCGTCGCCACGGTCAACTGGGCCAACCACGAGGTCCCGCTCGCCCTGGGCGTCGTCCCGGTCGGCATGGCCGCCGCCACCTTCGGTGACGACGACGGCAACGGCGTGCTCCCGTGGGTCGAGGAGAAGCTCGAGGACCTGGACGCCGAGACACCCGTCCTCTTCGACGAGACCGACGGCATCGACTTCGAGGCCGTCGCCGACACCCGGCCCGACGTCATCCTCGCCGCCTACTCCGGTCTCACCCAGGAGGACTACGACACCCTGAGCGAGATCGCCCCCGTCGTCGCCTACCCGGAGACCGCCTGGGGCACCTCCTGGCGCGACACCATCGAGCTCAACAGCACCGCCATCGGCAAGGCCGACGAGGGCGCGGAGCTCATCGCCGACCTGGAGGCCGGGATCGACGCCGCGGTCGCCGAGTACCCGCAGATCGCGGGCGCGGCGGCGATGTTCATGACGCACGTGGACACCACCGACCTCAGCGAGGTCAGCTTCTACACCACCCACGACACCCGGGCGCTGTTCTTCGAGGACATCGGCATGGTCACCCCCGAGAGCGTCGCCACCGCATCCGCCGAGACCGACCAGTTCTCCCTCACCCACAGCGCCGAGCGGGCCGACGCCTTCGACGACGTCGAGATCATCGTCACCTATGGCGGCGAGGAGCTGGTCGAGGCGCTGGAGGGCGACCCGCTGCTGTCGCAGATGCCCGCCGTCGAGAACGGGGCCGTGGTCAACCTGCCCGGCGACAGCCCGCTCGGCACCGCCGCCAACCCGACCCCGCTGTCGATCTCGTGGATTCTCGACGACTACCTGTCGCTCCTGGCCGAGGCCGCTGACGGAGCGAAGTGACCACCCGAACCGCAACCCCCGAGGCGGGGACCGCCACCGTGCGGTCCCCGCGCCGGGGCCGACCCCTCTGGCTCCTGTTGGTCCTGGCCGTCCTGTTGGCCCTGATGTTCCTCTCCGTGTCGGTCGGCTCCCGCGACGTCCAGTGGGCCGACATCGTGGCGGCCTTCGGCGGATCGGTCGAGGGCTTCGACGAGGCGGCCGTGGCCAAGCGCATCCCCCGGACCCTGCTCGCCGTGCTCGTGGGAGCGGCGCTCGGGGTCTCCGGCGCGGTCATGCAGGGCGTGACCCGCAACCCGCTGGCCGACCCCGGCATCCTGGGCGTCAACATGGGCGCCTCGCTGGCCGTCGTCATCGGCATGGCCCACCTCGGTCTGGCCACGGCCACCGGCTTCATCTGGGCCGGTATCGTCGGCGCGGCCGTCACGGCCCTGTTCGTGCACGTCATCGGCTCCCTGGGCCGGGGCGGCGCGAGTCCGCTGAAGCTGGCCCTGGCCGGTGCCGCCACCTCCGCCGCGTTGTCCTCGTTCATCAGCGCCGTCGTGCTGCCCCGCAACGACATCGCCGACGGGGTCCGCTCCTGGCAGATCGGCGGTGTGGGCGGCGGCACGTTCGCGTCCATCTCCCACGTGCTGCCCTTCCTGGTGGTCGGGTTCGTCGTGTGCCTGCTCTCCGCCCGGGGCCTCAACCTCCTGGCGCTGGGCGACGACCTCGCCGCGGGCCTGGGCGAGCGCGTCGCGATCTCGCGGGTCACCGCCTCGGTCGGCTCCGTCGTGCTGTGCGGCGCCAGCACCGCCGTCACCGGCCCGATCGGGTTCGTCGGTCTCGTGATCCCGCACGTGTGCCGCCTGCTCGTGGGCGTCGACCACCGCTGGCTGCTGCCGTTCTCGGCCCTGACCGGCGCCTCGCTGCTGACCGCCGCCGACGTGGTCGGCCGCGTGGTGGCCCGCCCGGGGCAGATCGATGTGGGGATCGTGACCGCACTCGTGGGCGCCCCCTTCTTCATCTACATCGTCCGACGTCAGAAGGTTCGTTCCCTGTGACCATCTCCACCGTCGCGACCGTCACGCGCGGTCGCGCGCGCCGGGCGCGCCGACGGAACGCCGTGATCGTCGTCCTCGCCCTCCTGCTCGTGGTCGGCTTCTCCGTCACGCTCATGGTGGGACAGACCTTCTACCCGCCGGGCGACGTCGTCCGGGTGGTCCTCGGCCAGGACGTCCCCGGCGCCTCCTTCACGGTCGGACGGCTCCGCCTGCCCCGCGCCGTGCTCGCGATCGCCGCCGGGGCGTGCTTCGGGCTCGCCGGAGTCACCTTCCAGACCATGCTGCGCAACCCCCTGGCCAGCCCGGACATCATCGGTATCAGTGCCGGGGCGAGCGCGGCGGCGACCTTCGCGATCGTGGTGCTCTCGCTGGACGGGGCCGGAGTGTCGGTCTTCGCGATCGTCGCCGGGCTCGGAGTGGCGCTGGTGATCTACCTGCTGTCGTACAAGGACGGGGTCTCGGGCACCCGGCTCATCCTGATCGGGATCGGCGTCGCGGCCATGCTCCACAGCATCACCTCCCACATCCTGGACCGCGCGGCCACCTGGGACCACCAGGAGGCGATGCGCTGGCTCACCGGCAGCCTCAACGGAGCCGGATGGAACCAGACGCTTCCGGTGGTGGCCGCCCTGGTCCTGATCACACCGCTGCTCCTGGCGCAGTCCGACAACCTGGCGGCGCTGCAACTGGGCGACGACACCGCCTCGGCCCTGGGGGTCCGGGTGGACCGCACCCGGCTCCTGGTGGTCGTCGGAGCGGTCGGGCTCATCGCCTTCGCCACCGCCGCGTCCGGGCCGATCGCGTTCGTGGCCTTCCTGGCCGGGCCGATCGCCGCCCGCCTGGTGGGTTCGGACGGTTCGCTGCTGGTGCCCTCCGCCCTGGTGGGCGCCCTGTTGGTCCTGGTCGCCGACTTCTGCGGCCAGTTCGCCTTCGGGACCCGCTTCCCGGTCGGGGTCGTCACCGGCGTGCTCGGCGCCCCCTACCTCGTCTACCTCATCATCCGCAGCAACCGCGTGGGAGGCTCCCTGTGACCACGGACCACTCGCTCCTCGTCGAGGACCTGACACTCGGGTACAAGGACCGCGACGTCATCGACTCCCTGGACCTGGCCGTGCCGCCGGGCCGGATCACCGCGATCGTCGGCGCCAACGCGTGCGGCAAGTCCACCCTGCTGCGCTCGATGTCGCGGCTGTTGGCGCCGCGCTCCGGCCGGGTCCTGCTGGACGGCAGGGAGGTGCACCTCATGCCGCCCAAGGAGGTCGCGCGGACCCTGGGCCTGCTCCCGCAGTCGCCGGTGGCCCCGGAGGGCATCACGGTGAGCGACCTCGTGGGTCGCGGACGCCACCCCCACCAGCGGTTGTTCACCCGCTGGAGCGGAAGGGACGACGAAGCGGTCGCCGAGGCCCTGGAGGCGACGCGGACGGTGGAGCTCGCCGACCGGCCCGTGGACGAGCTCTCCGGCGGGCAGCGCCAGAGGGTGTGGATCGCGATGGCGCTGGCCCAGCGCACTGACCTGCTCCTGTTGGACGAGCCGACCACGTTCCTGGACGTGAGCCACCAGGTGGAGGTCCTGGACCTGCTCACCGACCTCAACGTCGCGCGCGGGACCACGGTCGTGCTGGTCCTGCACGACCTCAACCTGGCGGCGCGCTACGCCGACCACCTGATCGCGCTCGCTGGGGGAGGGTTGCACGCGGCGGGCCCGCCGGAGCGGGTGCTCACCCCGGAGACGGTGCGTGCGGTGTTCGGCATGGAGAGCCAGGTCATCACCGACCCCACCTCGGGGAAGCCGCTGATGCTCCCTCTCGGCCGACACCACCGGGCGGTGCCGGTGGACTGAGCGGGCCGATCGCTCCTGGAGACAGGCGTCCCGGAGGTCTCCTCGTGAACCCCGGGCCGGGGGCCGGTCCCCGGGCCGGCCGTGCGCCGGACCCGGGACGCCCCCGCCGCTCCCCGGCCCCGCCGTCAGCCGCCGACGAAGTCCGCCAGGTGCTGGCCGGTGAGCGTGGAACGGTCGGCCACGAGCTGGGCCGGAGTGCCCTCGAAGACCACCCGGCCACCGTCCTGGCCCGCCCCCGGGCCGAGGTCGATGATCCAGTCGGCGTGCGCCATCACCGACTGGTGGTGCTCGATCACGATCACCGACTTCCCGGAGTCGACCAGACGGTCCAGCAGGCCCAACAGGTGTTCCACGTCGGCCAGGTGCAGGCCGGTGGTCGGCTCGTCCAGGACGTACACCCCGCCCTTCTCCCCCATGTGCACGGCGAGCTTGAGGCGCTGGCGCTCACCGCCCGACAGCGTGGTGAGCGGTTGACCCAGCCGCAGGTAGCCCAGCCCCACCTCGGACAGCCGCTCCAGGACGCGGTGCGCGGCCGGGGTCCGGGCCTCGCCCGCGCCGAAGAACAGGGCTGCCTCGGACACCGACATCGCGAGCACCTCGCTGATGTCGCGCCCGCCCAGCCGGTACTCCAACACCGAGGGGTCGAACCGCCGACCCTCGCACTCCTCGCAGGTGGAGGCGATGCTGGCCATGAACCCGAGGTCGGTGTAGACCACGCCCACGCCCTTGCAGACCGGGCAGGCGCCCTCGGAGTTGGCGCTGAACAGCGCGGGCTTGACCCCGTTGGCCTTCGCGAACGCCTTGCGGACCGGGTCGAGCAGTCCGGTGTAGGTCGCCGGGTTGCTGCGCCGCGAACCGCGGATCGGGCTCTGGTCGACGGACACCACCCCCGCGTCGGCGGCCGCCGCCCCCTCCACGAGCGACCCCTGCACGAGGGAGCTCTTGCCCGAACCGGCCACTCCGGTGACCACCGTGAGCACCCCCAGGGGGATATCCACGTCCACGTCGCGCAGGTTGTGGGTGTTCGCGCCGCGGACCTCGAAGCGCCCGGTGGGTGCGCGCACCTCCTCCTTGAGCGCGGCCCGGTCGTCGAGGTGGAGGCCGGTGGTGGTGCCGCTGCTCCGCAACCCCTCGACCGTGCCCTCGAAGCAGACGGTCCCGCCCTGCGAACCCGCGCCGGGGCCGAGGTCGACGACGTGGTCGGCGATCGCGATGGTGTCCGGTTCGTGCTCCACGACCAGCACCGTGTTGCCCTTGTCGCGCAGCCGCAGCAGCAGCCGGTTCATCCGTTCGACGTCGTGCGGGTGCAACCCGGCGGTGGGCTCGTCGAAGACGTACGTGGTGTCGGTGAGCGAGGACCCCAGGTGGCGGATCATCTTGGTGCGCTGGGCCTCGCCGCCCGAGAGCGTTCCCGCCGCGCGGTCGAGCGAGAGGTAGCCCAGCCCGATCTCCACGAAGGACTCCAGCGTCCGCCCCAGCGCCTCCAGCAGGGGCGCCGCCGACGGCTCGTCCAGGTCGCGCACCCACGCCGCCAGTTCGCTGATCTGCATCGCGCACACCTCGGCGATGTTCACCCCGCCGATCCGCGAGGAACGGGCCGCCTCGCTGAGCCGGGTCCCGTCGCACACGGGGCAGTCCGTGAAGGTCACCGCGCGTTCGACGAACGCCCGGATGTGCGGCTGCATGGCCTCCTTGTCCTTGGACAGGAACGACTTGCGCAGCTTGGGGATGAGGCCCTCGAAGGTCAGGTTCGACTTCTCGACCCTCACCTTCACCGGCTCGTGGTACAGGAAGTCCCGCTTCTCCTGCTCGGTGTACTCGCGGATCGGCTTGTCCGGGTCGAAGAAGCCCGACGCCTTGTACGTGCGCACCGTCCACCAGTCGTCCGACTTCCAGCCGGGGATGGTGAACGCCCCCTCCGAGAGCGACTTGGAGTCGTCGTAGAGCTCGCGCAGGTCGAAGTCGGTGACCTTGCCCCGGCCCTCGCAGTTGACGCACATGCCGCCGGTACGCGTGAAGGTCTGCCGCACCGTCTTCTGATCGCCGCGCTCCACCGTGATGGCGCCACTGGCCCGGACCGAGGCGACGTTGAAGGAGAACGCCTGCGGAGAGCCGATGTGCGGCTGGCCCAGGCGGCTGAACAGGATGCGCAGCATCGCGTTGGCGTCGGTCGCCGTCCCCACCGTGGAGCGCGGGTCGGCGCCCAGACGCTCCTGGTCGACGATGATCGCGGTGGTCAGCCCGTCGAGGACGTCCACGTCGGGGCGGGGCATCGACGGCATGAACCCCTGCGCGAAGCTGCTGTAGGTCTCGTTGACCATCCGCTGGGACTCGGCGGCGATCGTGCCGAACACCAGCGAGCTCTTGCCCGACCCGGAGACCCCGGTGAACACCGTCAGGCGGCGTTTGGGCAGCTCGATGCTCACGTCCCGCAGGTTGTTCTCCCGCGCGCCGTGCACCCGGATCAGGTCGTGGACGTCCGCCGGATGCGGCGCGGTCGGCTCCCCGACGGTCAACGGTCCTCCTTGATCCTGATCAGGTTCCCGGCCGGGTCGCGGAAGGCGCAGTCGCGGACGCCGTAGGGCTGGTCGGTGGGCTCCTGCACGACCTCGGCGCCCCGTGCCACGATCCGCTCGAAGGCCTCGTCCAGGTCCGGTGCGGCCAGGTTCAGGAAGGCGTAGGTGCCCTTGGCCATCATCTCGGTGATGACGCGGCGCTCCTCGTCGGTGACGCCCGGGTCGGACACGGGCGGCTCCAGGACCACGGAGGTGTCGGGCTGCCCCGCGGGGCCCACGGTGATCCAGCGCATTCCCTCGTACCCGACGTCGAGGCGGACCTCGAACCCGAGGACGTCCCGGTAGAAGGCCAGTGAGGCCTCCGGGTCGGTGTGCGGCAGGAAACTGGCGTTGATCTTGATGTCCATGCAGGTCACACTACGACCGGTCGGGCCGCCGCGCTTCTTGATTCCTGATCGGTCGGGCGACCTGTCGGACCACGCAGGAGGGGATGCCCTCCGCGTCGCCCACGGCCCTTTTCCGGTAGGCGCTGGGCGGCATCCCGACCAGTTCGGTGAAGCGGGTGCTGAAGGTGCCCAGGGAGGAACAGCCCACCTCGAAGCACACGTCGGTGACGCTGAGGTCGCCGCGCCGGAGCAGGGCCATGGCCCGCTCGATGCGCCGGGTCATGAGGTAGGAGTACGGGGAGTCGCCGTAGGCCCGGCGGAACGCGCGGCTGAGGTGCCCCGCCGACATGTGCACGTCCCTGGCCAGCTGCTCGACGTTGAGCGCGAGCGCGTACTCGCGGTCGATCCGGTCGCGGACCCGGCGCAGGCGGGCGAGGTCGCTCAGGTGCTCTTCGGGGGTGGGTCTCCTGGTCACGCGACACATCGTGCCACGCGGGCGGGGCGTACTCCAGCGACCGGACCGCGCGGACGCGCCGAACCCGCACCGGGGCGCGCCGCGACACGCTATCTTGCCATTCGTAGCCATCGAATCACGCATGGTCACGACCCAGGTGGGTCTGGCCCGGAAGGAGTCAACCGATGCGAGCGGCCCTGATGTACGGCGCCGGTGACGTACGTGTGGAGCACGTGCCCGACCCGGAGCTCGTCGATCCCGCCGACGCCCTGGTGCGCGTGGTGCGCACGTGCGTGTGCGGGAGCGACCTGCACGCCTACCGGGGCATGCCCTCCTCGGAGGAGGGCGTCCAGGTCGGACACGAGTTCGTCGGCGTGGTGGAGGAGACCGGGCCGGAGGTCACCTGGGTCCGGCCGGGCGACCTCGTCGTCTCCCCGTTCTCCTACGCCGACCACACGTGCGAGCTGTGCCGCGAGGGCCTGCACACCTCCTGTCCGAACGGCGGCCTGCTCAGCGCGGCCCAGGCGGAGGTGGTCCGCGTCCCCCAGGCCCAGGGCACCCTGGTTCGGCTCCCGGTCCGGGAGGAGTCGTCCCTGCTGCCGTCGTTGCTGACCCTGGCCGACGTCTACCCCACCGGACACCACGCGGCCCGGACCGCCGGAGTGGGGCCGGGCACCTCGGTCACCGTCGTCGGCGACGGGGCGGTGGGACTGATGGCGGTGCTCGCTGCGCGGAGCAGGGGCGCCGAGGAGATCATCCTCATGGGCCGTCACAAGGACCGCACGGACCTGGGCCGGGAGTACGGCGCGGTGGAGGTGGTCGACGAGCGCGGCGCCGAGGGGGTGGAACGGGTCCGCGAGCTCACCCGCGGCCAGGGGACCCACGCGGTGATCGAGGCGGTCGGCCACCTCGACGCCCTGGAGACCGCGCTGGGCGTGGTCCGCCCCGGCGGTACCGTCAGCCGGGTCGGCCTGCCCCAGTACGAACACGGGCCGCTGGGAGTCGGCGCGATGTTCGCCGCCAACGTCACCCTCACCGGCGGGCCCACCCCCGTGCGGTCCTACGTCGAGGAGCTGCTCCCCGGCATCCTGGAGGGCGCGGTCCACCCCGGGCTGGTCTTCGACCACGCCGTCGACCTCGACGGTGTCCCGGAGGGCTACCGCCTCATGGACCGGCGCGAGGTCCTGAAGGTCCTGGTCACGCCCTGATACCGGTCGGCCGGGGCACCCGGCGGCGGAGGGGCCCGGAGGACGGCCGGGCCCCTCGGCGACCGGGTGCCCCCGGCGCCCGAATCACAGGTCCCAGGCGGTCCCGTACCGGTCGGTGAGCTCGCGCACCTGGTCGGGGGAGAGCACAGAGAACGGGCGTTCCCCGAGGGAGACCACCACGCGCGCGGCCTCCTCCAGCTCCACCGCCCCCTCCAGGGCCTCGGCCGGGTCCGCCCCCGCCACCAGGGAACCGTGGTGGGCCAGCAGGGCGGCACCGAACCGGCCCGGAAGCTTGGCCAGGTTCTCCGCCAGCTGGTGGCTCCCCGGCGCCGCGTACGGCACCAGGGGAGCCTGGCCCACCCGCATGACCAGGTACGGCGTGATCGGGGGCAGCGCCGAGGAGGCCGACCACGGCGGCAGGCAGGACGCCGCGGTGGAGTGCGGCGCGTGCAGGTGCACGACGGCGCGCGCCTCGGCGGACCTGCGGTACATCGCCAGGTGCAGCGGGAACTCCTTCGAGGGGTGCGGCCCCGAGACGTGCGCCCCGGCCGTGTCCAGAACGGACAGGGCGTCGGGCGCCAGGTCCCCCAGCGCCACCCCGGTCGGGCTCATGAGCACGGTGTCGCCGACGCGCACCGAGACGTTGCCCGAGGACCCCGGACTCAGCCCCAGATCCACGGCCCGGCGCCCCGCCGCGCACAGCTGCTCGGCGGCCCTTCGTGTGCGCTCGTTCACGCGCCCGCCTCCCAGGCCCGCACGAACAGGTCCCGGGCGCCGAAGTTGCCCGACTTCAGCATGAGGTGGAGGTCCCCTCCGTCGCGGCGGGCGCGCGTCCACGCCACACCCGGGTCGACCTCGGGGCCCAGGGCGAGGGAGCCCACGCCCAGACTCCGCACCACGGCCCCGCTGGTCTCGCCCCCCGCCACCAGGAGCGAGCGCACGCCCGCCGCCACCAACCGCTCGGCGATCTCGGCCAGCGCCTCCTCGATGATCGGCGCGTCAGCCGTGTCCACGACGTCCTCGGGCGAGGCGGTCGCGTACACGACGAACGGGGCCGCGGTGCCGCCCAGCGCCTCCGTGACGGCCCCCGACACCACCGCCCCGAAGTCCGCCCGCAGGTCGTCGGCGCGCAGCCGCAGCCCGGCCCCCGTGGCGAGCACGTGCCGCACCTGACCCTGCGTGGCCCGCGAGGCGCTGCCGGACAGCACCACGCGCGGACCGTCGGGTGGGGCGAACCCCTCCCGGCCCTCGGTCCGGGGGCCGCTGAGCCCCTGGGCCAGGGCGCTGCCGCCGGTCAGCAGGCGCAGGTCGTCGGTCGCGGCGGCCAGGGTCCGCAGGTCGGCGTCGTCCAGGGCGTCCACGACCACGAACCGGGCGCCGTCCTCCCGGGCCCGGG
This sequence comes from Nocardiopsis sp. NPDC006938, assembly GCF_042869555.1. Classification (NCBI taxonomy): domain Bacteria; kingdom Bacillati; phylum Actinomycetota; class Actinomycetes; order Streptosporangiales; family Nocardiopsidaceae; genus Nocardiopsis; species Nocardiopsis sp. NPDC006938. Next base: position 60,960 of record NZ_JBIAGA010000004.1, read on the forward strand.
CGATGGCCGCGCGCACCGCGTCGGCGCCCCGGGACACGACCGGCCAGGGCACCAGGGCCACGTCGTCGGCGCCCCTGGTGAGCTGTGGTTCGAGCAGTCTCAGTAGGTTCGAGTCGGTCATCGGGGTGAGCGGGTGGTGACGCATGGACGACTCGTCGAGAGGTTCGTCGCCGACGAACAGGTGGCCGCGGTACACGGTGCGCCCGTTGGCGGGGAAGGCCGGGGCGACCACCGTGACCTCCTCGCCCAGGGCCTCCAGGGCCGCCTCGCTGACCGGGCCGATGTTCCCCTCGGGGGTGGAGTCGAAGGTGGAGCAGTACTTGACGTAGAACCGCTCGCACCCGGCCCGGCGCAGCCACGCCAGCGCGTCCAGCGACACCGCGACGGCCTCGTCGACGGGCATGGTGCGTGACTTCAGGGCCACCACCACGGCGTCGGCGTCGTCGGCGGCCTCGGCGGTGCGCCGTTCGGCGTGCGGGTCGGCCCCCAGGACGACCGTGGTGCGAAAGCCCGCGGCGGTGAGGGTGAGAGCGAGGTCGGTGGCCCCGGTGAGATCGTCGGCGATCGCGCCGAGAGTCGCCATGGGTGCTCCTGTGGGTTCGAGGGTGGTGGACGGACGGAGGAGGTGTTCCGCGGAGGGGTCGCCCTCCGCGGAACACCCCCGGAACCGGTGGCGGGTCAGACGAGCCCGGTCGCGATGAGGACGTTGAGGACGGCGAACCCGGTCACACCGGAGATGACCGAGGCCACCCCGATGGAGCGGATGCCCTGCCCCACGGTCATGTTCGACAGGGTCGTGGTGACCCAGAAGCCCGACGAGTTGGCGTGCTTCATGATCTGCGCGCCGGTCGCGCAGGCCAGGTACACGACCAGCGGCGACAGGTCCAGGGCGGGCAGGAGCGGCTGCATGATGGCGGCCGAGGTCATGACGCCCAGGATGTTGGAACCGGTGATGGTGCACACGGCGGCGGCGATGAGGAACGGGATGATGACCGGGGAGAGCCCGGTGCTCTCGATGGTTCCCGCGACGTTCTCGGCCACCCCGGTCTCCCGGATGATCGTGGCCAGGGCGCCGCCGACGCCGGTCAGGGCCAGGGGCATCGCGGCGATGCGCAGACCGGCTTCGAACAGGTCGTTGAGGGTGGACTTGTCCCGCCAGCGGCCCCGGAACAGCGGCAGGGCGAGCAGGCACGCGAGGAACAGTGCCATGGTCGGCTCGCCGACGAACAGCACGGTCGCGGTGACCCACGAGCCCTCCGGCAGGGCCGGACCGGCAAGGGACGCGAACACGATGAGGACGATGGGCGCCAGGATCGGCAGCAGGGAACCGAACAGGCCGACCCGGGGCGCGTCCGAGGCACCGGCGACGTCGTCCGCGGGGGCCCCGGCGGAACCGGTGGACCCCGGCGTCGCGCCCGTCCCGCCCGTGGCGGCGTCGGCCAGGTGCTCGACGAACTCGGGCTTGGGCGGGACGTGCGTCTTGGTCCGCGTGAGGTAGACGGTGGCGGCAAGGATGCCGGGCACACCCACGGCCAGACCGTAGACGATGGCCTCACCCATGCTCACGTCCAGCAGCGACGCCGAGGCGAGCGGACCGGGACCGGGCGGGATGACCGAGGTCATCACGTAGGCGCCGATGTAGAGGATGGGGCCCAGCTTCATCATCGAGATGCCCGTGCGGTAGGCCAGGGCCGAGACGATGGGGATGAGCATGACCACGGCGGTGTCCGCGATGAGCGGGATACCGAGGACGGTGGAGGCCAGGGCGATCGCCCACGGCACCTTGTTCTCGGAGAACAGTCGCAGGGCCGTCTCGGTGATCTTCATGGCGGCGCCGCTCAGTTCGAGCATCTTGCCGAGGACACAGCCGAAGACGATCAGCAGGCCGACGTTGGCCAGGGTGTTGCCGAAACCGTCCTTGACCAGTTCGACGGTTCCGGTGCCGCCCATGCCCAGGACCAGGCCGAGGGCCACGACGACGATGAACAGCGTGGCGACGGGGTGGACCTTGAACCGGGCGATGAAGAGTACGAGGACGACGATGGCGCCCAGGAAAGCCAGGAGAGTGAGGGCGTCGGACACGTCACTGCCCTCCGGTGTTCAGGGGTGAGCGGGTGAGGGCCTGGTTCCAGGTGTCGAGGAGCGTGTCCTCGGGGTCGGCGAGGTCGCCCAGGAGCAGGAGCTCCCCGGCGGCCACGTCCCGGGCCAGGGTGGTGTGCGCCGCCAGGTAGAGCGGCGCGACGTCGCGGGGCGCGTCGGCGGAGTCCAGCAGGACGGGCGCCACGCCGGTCACGTCGTGGTGGTGCCCGCCCATGTCGAGCCGGGTTCCGGCGGGCAGGTCGGTGCGGGCGCGTCCGGCCAGGACCGCGTGCGGGGCCGGGGGCCTCGATCCGGAGCCCCGGTGGTGGTCGGCGGCGGCCAGGATGCTGAGCGGGGTCTCCACTCCCATGAGGTGGTAGGGGAGGTAGAGGCACGCGTAGCGCCCCGAACGCGAGACGACGTGCCCCTTCTGCGCCAGAAGTGCCCAGGAGGCGTCGTCGCCGGTGCGGACCACGGCGAACACGCCGCCCGCGAAGGAGGCCTCCTCCGGCAGGCGCAGCACGCTGAAGACGTCCACGGCGCCCGAACGGCGCAGGACGCCGCCGTCCTCGGCGAGCGCGTACACGTCGGCGAGCTCGGCGGTGCGGGCGACGGGGTAGTGCAGGGTCTCCACGTCCGGAACCAGGCCGGTGAGGTTGGCGACCACGCCCATCTCGCAGTAGTCGGCGGCGGCCGAGCGCTGGATGTCGGCGACGGCCCGGGCCCGGGCGGCGAGGGTGGCGGGCACGTCCTCGCCCAGGGTGAGCAGGGAGGCGAGCTCGGGAGCGTCGACCTCCTGGTCGAGCTGGCGCACGCGTCCGGTGGCGGGGTCGAAGACGAGGTCGTACTCACCGGACTTGCCGATGGCGACGACGTCGAGCCCGAGCAGGCGGGTGCGTTCGTACCACTCGACGAGGTTGGCGGGCTGGTCGCCGAGGCCGGGCGTGTAGACCACGCCGTGCTCCTCGGCCAGCGCGGCCAGGGCGACACCGGAAACGGAGTCGACCTCCTTGGAGACCATCACCACGTGGCGGCCGGTCGTGAGGGCCAGCCGGGCCGCGCCGGTGCCCGCGACGGGGCTGCCGGTGGCCTCGACGAGCACGTCGTAGGCGGCGTGCGCGAGCAGGGCGGTGTCGGTGATGACGGCGGTCTGGTCGTCGGAGAGCGCGGCCAGCTCCTCCGGGGTGGTACAGACCGTCAACGCGGCGGCCGGGTACCCGAGTTCGACGCACAGGGCGACGGTCCCCTCGGCGTCCAGGTCGCACAGGACCGAGGGACGCAGCCGGTCCGTGCGCGGAGTCTGGGCGAGGAGGGTGCGGGCGAACCCGCCCCGCGCTCCGGTGATCGCGTAGCGCACGGTCGGCGGGGGTGAGCCCGTGGTGCTGGTGGCGTGCATGGTTCTCCTTCTCTCACGTCACGGTGGACACGTTGTCCTCATCCGCAACGGCAACACGCCCTGTTTAACAGGAGAGGAACATCTGAGTCAATAATTATCACGCCTCGTATCATCTGGTAACACTCGATAGCATGGTTCTGTGAACGAACTTGAAGGAGGACGATGATCCCGGCGCAACGGCGCGAGCTGCTCCTGAGGGAACTGCGGGGCACGGGGGTGTTGAGCGTGAAGGAGCTCTGCGACATCCTCGGCGTCTCGCACATGACGGTCCGCCGCGACATCATGACCCTGGAGGAGGAGGGGCGGGTCCGGTCGGTGCCCGGAGGCGTCGAACTCGCCTCACAGGTCCGTTCCGAACCCTCCTACCTGGACAAGTCCCGCGTGGACCTGGACGAGAAGCGCGCGATGGCCCAGGCCGCGGCCGCCCTCGTGGAGGACGGTCACACCGTCTACCTCGACGCCGGGACCACGCTCGGCCACCTGGTGCCCGCCCTGTGGGGGACGGTCGGCCTCACGGTGATCACCAACGACCTCACCACGGCGGCGTCGCTGTCCGACCACCCCGACCTGTCGCTGTACTTCGTGGGCGGCCAGATCGACCGCGAGAACCGCTCGGCGGTCGGCGACATCGCCGCCCAGACCGTCTCCGAGTTCAACATCGACGTCGCGTTCGTGTCCACCAGCTCGTGGGACATCGGGCGCGGCTCCACCACGCCCTCGCGTTCCAAGGTCGCCGTCAAGCGCGCCGCCATGGCGGCCGCCTCCTCCTCGGTGCTGGTCGCCGGGGCCGACAAGTACGGGGCGTTCGGCACCTTCAAGGTCGCCGCGCTGGAGAGCTTCTCCACGGTCATCACCGACGACCGCCTGGCGGAGTCGTCGGCGCGCGCGGTCCGGGAGGTCGGCGTGGGTCTGGTGGTCGTGGCCCCCCAGAGCGGGCCCGAGGAGGCGGCGCGACTCGAACCCACCGTGTGAGCCCCCGGCGCGGGCCCCCGTCCCACGGCGCGGGGGTTCGGCCCCCCCGGGGGGGCGTTGAAGGGGGTCAGCTCGCCGTCACGCAGAAGTGGTTCCCCGCCGGGTCGAACAGGACACGCCACCGGTCGCCGCCCGGCTGGTGCCCGGGGCGGGGCGCGCCCAGGGCGAGGAGCGCGGCCTCCGCGTGCTCGGGGTCCCGCGCCGCGAAGTCCAGGTGAAACCGCTGCGGGGCGTCGGAGCCCGGCCACCCGGGCGGCTGGTCGCGGGCTCTTGGGCGCGGGGTCAGGGGCGGCGGGTGCGGAAGTCGCGGGAGCCGGGGGCCAGTGCGGCCAGTGCCGGCGCCAGTACGCACAGGGCCGCGCAGGCCAGCAGCACGTTCTGCGCGCCGAAGGCCTGGGCGGCCGGGGCGATCAGGGCCAGGCCGACCGGGGCGAACCCGTAGGCGAACAGGAAGTCCAGCGACGACACCCGGGCCAGCTTGTCCGGGGCGACCTCGCGCTGGGCGGCGGTGAACCACGGCACGTTGAACAGCTCCACGCCCAGGCCCACCACCGCGTAGGCGGCGAACACCCATACCCCTCCCACGGGGAACACCAGGCTCAGCGGGGCGAGCGCGTACAGGCCCAGCCCGAACAGCGCCCACCAGCCCTGCGCGCGCGGCTTCCACCGCGCGACCAGCAGCGCACCGACCAGGGCACCGGCGGTGTAGGCGGTCAGTGCACCGGCCAGCACGGCCTCGGTGCCGTAGTGGTCGCGGCTGGCCAGGGGGAGCAGCACGTTGGTGGCCGAGTAGCCCAGGGCGATGACCACGGTCAGCGCGCCCAGACCGGCGAGGAACCAGGTGTGGCGGCGCGCCTCGGTGAGCCCTTCGGCGAACTCCACGTGGAAGGGCGCCCGGGCGGGGCGCTCGGAGGGTGCGGGGCGGCCGCCCCGGGGGAGGAGGGCGGCGGCCAGCCACAGGGCCGCCGTGACCAGCAGGAGGACGCGGGGGCTGGTGACCGTGGCCAGCAGCGCGGTCAGGCCGGGAGCCAGGAAGGTCATCCCGCGTACGGAGAAGGTCAGGGCGGCGTTGGCCTGCTGGCGGTCCTCAGTGGCCACGACCTCGGCGGTGAGTGCCTGGAAGGCGGGCCGGCAGGCCCCCTGCCCCACGCCCACGACGGCGGCGGCCGCGGTCATCAGCGCCACCGAGGTGCCCAGTCCGGCGGCGAGCACGGGGCTGGCCGCGGCGGCCGCGAGGCCGGACCACAGGACCACCGCGCGGCGCGAGTGGCGGTCGGCGAAGAGCCCGCCGAGGGGGACCGCCACGAGGAACCCGGCGGTGCGGGCGGCGAGTACCAGGCCGAGGCCGACCGCGCTGAGCGATCCGTGCAGGACCGCCAGTCCCAGGATGAACGGCATGGCCCAGGTGGCCAGGCCGGACGCGGTGGTCGCGCACCACAGGCGGACGAAGGTCGGCCTGAGGAGCGGGGAGGCCCGGCGTTCCTGGGGGAGGGTCGGGTTCGGCGTCGTGGACACGAGGAGTACTCATCTCGGTTCGGAGTGTGTGTAGAGTCGCACTCTATTGAAAACGATAATCAGTCGCGCTGTTCTTGGTGAAACTGAGACCCGTGGGGGCCGTGGGGCTCGGATGTCCGCTGGGGGAGTGGATGTCCGCTTCTGCGGGGGTTGGCTCCGACGTGTGGGGGCAGCGACTTCGTGGGGTGGCGGGATTCGAGTGACAACGATAATCGTTTTCGCTAGGGTCGTCGACACCGGAACCGCCCGACGGCCACCGAACGGCACCCCCGCCCTCCCCGCTTGACCGGACCGACACCGAAAGGCCCCGCGTGGACCCCTCACGGATCGCCCAGCTGCCCCCGCCCCTGCCCCCCGAACGCATCATCGGCCTCAACCAGCCCAAGGCCGACCTGCACACCCACCGCTCCTACACCTGGAACGGATGGGAGTTCGACGTCCCGCCCGAGGTCTTCGTCCCCGGCGCGACCAGCCGCATGATCCACCAGCGCATCCTCGACGACGACATCGACGTCCGTGGCCGCGTCTACGCCGCCATGGGAGCCGGGCTCGGGGTCGAGGCCGCCGTCGCCGGACTGCGCGGCGCCGCCCGCGTCCTCGCACTCGACGTCCACCCCGCCAGCGCGCGGGCCACCGAGCACCACTACCGGCGGCTCGTCGGCACGCCCGAGGACGGCGCCCCGCCGTTCACGTCCGAGGTCAGCGACCTGTTCGGCGCGGTCCCGGACGGAACACGGCTCGACGTGGTCACCTTCAACCCGCCCGCCGTGAGCCAACCCGTCAGCGACGACCCCCACATCGTCCGCAACGTCTGCGCGGGCCGACCCGTCACCGACGCGTTCTTCACCCAGCTCGCCGAACGCGACCTCCTCGCCCCCGGCGGCCAGGTGTTCTTCGTCGCCTCCAACACCGCCGACCTGCGCGGCATCGTCGGCCACGCCGCCGACCAGGGGTTCACCGCCCACGTCCACCACCTGCACGACTGGGACGACGGAGTCCTGACCTACCTGTTCCGCCTCACCCGGGAGAACGTCAAGTGAGCCAGCGCACCCCTGACCTCGGCATCTCCGACCTCGGCACCCTCCACCAGCGGGTTCTCGACACCCCCGACCTCCCCGTCGCCACCAGCGTCTTCTGGGTCCACCACGGCACCCGCCTGGCCGGGGGCGATGTCACCTACCTCAACCAGTACGTCCTCGTACGCGTCGGTCGGGCCTTCGGCGCCTGCTCCTTCGAACCCGGCCAGCTCGACCCCGACGTGTGCGCCGACCTGTCCGGCAGACCCCTGGCCGACCTCCTGAGAGGCCCGGCCCCGGTACGGCTCGCCGCGTTGGACGCCTACCTGGGCCAGGACCGACCCCACTCCGAAGACCCCCGAGCCGAACCGGTCACCCTTCCCCACGGCACCCCCGAGGAGCGCGCCGTCGCCCGCGACCGCGCCATCGCCGGACTCCTCCCCGACCCCCAGGGGCGCCGGATCGCCCTGATCGGCGTGGTCAACCCCCTCGTCGCCGCGATCCGCGAACGCGGCGGCCAGTGCCTGCCCTGCGACCTCAACCTGCGCAGCACCCAGTGGGGCGACCCGGTCAACCCCGACATGGAGGAGGTCCTGGCCGAGGCCGACGCGGTCGTGGCCACCGGGATGACCCTCGGCAACGGCACCTTCGACCGCATCCTGGAGCGCTGCCGGGAACGCGGCCTGCCGCTGGTCCTGTACGCCCAGAGCGGCAGCGCCGTCGCCCGCGCCTTCCTCGGCTCGGGCGTCACCGCCGTCTCCGCCGAACCCTTCCCGTTCTCCCAGTTCAGCGCGGAACCGACCACCCTCTACCGCTACCGACAAGGAACACGAGAGTGACCCCAGGAACAGGACAGGCGACCTGCCACCACGGCGAGATCCTCCAGGGGGTGTTCCTCGACGAGCGGGGGCGCCCCACCCGTGGTCTGGTCACCCTGCCGATGGCCGAGCCCCGCACCCGCGCGGTGTTCACCCCCTTCTCCGCTCGGGTGCCCCGACACGTCGTCGTCGACCCGCCCGAACGCGCCAAGGCGGCCCGCGCCGCCGAACTGGCCGTGGAGGAGTGCGCGCGCGTGGGCGGGGTGACGCCGGTGGGCGGCTACCTCAGCGTCCGGGGCGGGGCCTGGCCCGGGCTGGGCATGGGCTCCTCCACGAGCGACGTGACGGCCGCCGTGCGCGCCGTCGCGGCGGGGCTCGGCGTGGAGCTGCCACCGGAGTCGGTGGCCAGGGTGGCGGTCGCCGCCGAGGGGGCCAGTGACCCGATCATGTTCGGCGACCGGCCCCTGCTGTTCGCCCAGCGTGAGGGCCGGGTGCTGGAGGAGCTGGGCCCGGCCCTGCCACCGATGGCGGTGGTGGGCTGTCTGACCGGAAGTGGCCAACCGGTCGACACCCTCGCGTTGAGGGGGAAGGCACGACGGGGGGACATCGCCGTCTACGAGAGGTTGCGTGCCGCCCTGCGTACCGCGATCGCCGAGGGGGACGTATCCGGTGTCGGGCACGTCAGTACCGAGAGCGCGATCCTCAACCAGCGTGTGCTGCCCAAGGACGAGCTGGGCACGCTGCGCGGGGTGGCACGTGCCTGCGGTGCGGTCGGCCTCCAGGTGGCCCACAGCGGCAACGTCGCCGGTGTGCTGTTCGACGCGGCCGCGCCTGGCCTCGCCGACCGGTTGGAGGAGGCCGCCCGCAGGCTGGACCGCGCGGGGCTCACCCCGCACCGCGTGTTCGCCACGTCCGACCGGACGGGTACGCCGACCACTCCGGCGGCGGGCGTCGGGGCACGGCCCGTCCTCACCGCGGTCGCGTCGGCCCCGGTCGCCGCGACCGCGCTCTCTCCACTCCCCACCCCTCCACCCCCTGACTCAGCGGAGCCGACTTGGACGAGCACGTTTCCGAATCCATCGCCAGACCCGACCTGATCGACCTGGGCGGAGGCCTGCTGTGCCTGCGCTTCGAGTCCATGAAGGTGGCCTCCGCGCTCGCGGCCGTGCGCCACCTGCTCGACACCGGGGTGGTCCGCCCCGGTGACACCCTCATGGACAGTTCCAGCGGCATCTACGCCTACGGGCTGGCGCTGGCCGCCCACCGGTACGGTCTGCGCTGCCACATCATCGGGTCCACCACCATCGACCAGCCGTTGCGGCTCCAGCTGGCGGTGCTGGGCGCGACCCTGGAGCAGATGCCGCCCTCGGACGACCTCAGACTGGACCAGCACCGCCGGGTCCGCCGGGTGCGGCAGGTGCTGCGGGAACACCCGGACTACCACTGGATGCGCCAGTACCACGACGTCGTGCACGGACTGGGCTACCGCGCGGTGGCCGACCACATCCGCAAGGAGACCGGTGACGGCCCGCTGACCCTGGTGGGCGGCGTCGGATCGGGGGCCTCCACCGGTGCGCTCGCCCGCTACCTGCGGGAGAGCGACCCGGAAACCCCGCTCGTGGGGGTCCAGCCGTTCGGCAGCGTGACCTTCGGCAGCGACCACGTCACCGACCCGCAGATCATCATCGCGGGCATCGGCAGCTCCATCCCGTTCGGCAACGTCGACCACACGCTGTACGACACTGTGCACTGGACCGCTTTCGACGCCGCCCTGGCCGGGAGCACCGACCTGCTCCGCCGCCACGCGGTCTTCGCCGGGCTCTCCTCGGGCGCCGCCTACCTCGTGGCCCGCTGGGAGGCGGCGGCCGCACCGGACCGGCGGGTGGTGTTCGTGGCCGCCGACACCGGGCACCGGTACGTGGACACGGTCTTCGCGCGGCACGAGGAGGCCGCCGACGTCGCCGACCTCGCCCCTCGCGAGGTCGGCGAACTCAAGGAGCTCTCCCCGCCCTGGTGCCGGATGGCCTGGGGGCGTCGAAGCGCCCCCGAACAGGCCGTGCACCAGGACTGACCCGGGGATCGCCGAGCGGTTGTCCCGCGCGGTGCGGTCACGAACGGTCCGGGGCCGGGTGGTGCGAGGACGAAGCTCCGCCCGGCCCGCGCGGTCCGCCCGGCCCGAGGCCGCGAGACGGGGAGGCCTCCGCACTCCTCGAACCCGGCCCCCGATCACCCTCCGGTCCGTCGCGTCACGGAACGGGCGTGACCTCGCGGGACTCGGTGATCCAGAGCGGTTCGCCGTCTCCGCACACGACCCGCGTCCCCTCGGCGGGCTCCAGGCTGGTGCGTTTCACCACGAGCCGGGCACCGTCGACCTCGGCGACCGGGTGCTCGGGCGAGCGCATGAAGCGGTGGGTTCTGACCTGGTCGTGAATCGCGCGGGCGTCGTCGGACCAGCGGATGCGCGCGAAATCCTCCTCCATGAACCCCGCGTAGGAGGCTGTCGCGTGCTCCTGCGGATCACCGGGGTTCCCGGCCACGACGCGGGCCAGAGCTGTGCGGAGCAGCGCGTAGGTGACCGGCATCGCGTCCGCGCAGTAGTTCGACCAGGTGATGTCGTCGGCCAAGGGTACGCCGTCCTGTTGGGCGAGGACGTTGCCCGTGTCGAACTCCTCGTCCATCCGGTGGACGGTGACACCTCCGGTGCGATCGCCGTTGCGAATGGCCCAGAGCAGCGGCGCCGGACCCCGGTACTTCGGCAGCATCGACACGTGGACGTTGATTACGCCGTGTCGCGGGATGTCCAGCACGGAACGGGGAAGCCTCCACGCGAAACCGAAGACGATCACCAGGTCGGGTCGGTAGCTCTCCAGCGCTCGGGCCAGGCCCTCGACACTGCCGGGGAGTAGGAGATCCATTCCCCGTGGAAGGACATCGAGGATCGCCGAGGTCGTTTCCGCCGCGTCGTCGAGGTTGGGGCCGCCGGAGCGCAGAGAACGTCCTTGGAAGTAGGCGGCCGGAAGGTGGCCTGAGTCCGCGCAGGACGCGTGAATAGTGCGGAACTCGTCGGCTCCGGAGGAGATCACGCAAATGCGGAGAGGGGTCGACATCTCCCTGTTTCTCCATGAATAGAGTTTTTGATCCTCGGATATACGGTCATTTCAGGAGGAAATCACCGTGGGGGACAGCGCGATTCCACGCTGATGCGAACGCCTGAGCGCACAGCTTCACCACGTCCGGTTCGGTGCTGATCTCGTTGCCCACCCAGCCGCCGTCTCCGGTGAAATGGTTGAACAGCACTTTCGCTCCGTCGAAGATCCAGCAGTCGTTCCCGGGGAGAGCCAGGCTGGAGGCGCGTTGGCGCGGCAACCAGCGAATGTCCTCTCCGGCCCCGAGGTTCTGGGGAGTGCCCTCGTGCTCGAAACGGATGTACTCGCTCACCGGTTCGGAGACGATGCGCACTCGACGCAGGGACACGTTCCGCGCGGCGGTGGCCCGCATCAGTTCGAGCCAGCCGGCCTTGCTCCGCGCGTCCTGTTCCGGCCCCCAGTCGCCGACGCGCCACCTCTCGACGTCGGCCTGCTCCTCGGCGACCGCGTAGTGGTCGCGCATCTCCAGGTGGTAGGCGGATTCCCGGCACTCCTGGAAGATCCGTGCCCAGCCCTCGGCGTCAAGAGACTCCACTCGTACCGTCCTTCGGAAGGTGGTCGAACAGACTGGCCGGGACCCGGGTCACCGTTTCGCCGCTGGGGATTTTCATCTGCTCCAAATCGCTCGGATCGCTGATGGCGTATCCCTGGACGATGAAATCGCCGCTTTCCTCATCTCGGTACAAACGGGGTGAACCGCCTTGCCCGGTAGTGCCGCCGACGAACTCGATTCTCATGAGAGCCTCGCATGTCTCAACGTCATGAACCTGGGGGAATGCTCGATCGGTTGCAGGGATAATAGCATCCGTAGTGGGCCCTAAGAAGAGGTTCCGTAGCGCTCGTTCCCTATGCGCATAATGGGGCGTATGGTGATCGCATCTGAGGAATGGGGCGATCAGCCTGTGGGTATCGTTCTCGGGAGTCAGGGCCGGTGTGCCAGGCGGTTCCGGAGGAGACGAACAGGAGCGGATGTGACTCGACGGCCGAGCCACCACGACGACGATGCGGAGCCGGATTCGAAGGTCCGCAACACGTTTTCCGCCCCGACCGGTAGTGGCGTGGTTCAGGCGCGTGACATCGGCGGTGGCGTGCATTTCCACACCCCGGCACCGGCACCCCTGCGCCGTCCGGCCCAACTCCCCGGGGAGCCGCGCGGATTCGTCAACCGCACCGATGAGGTAAGACTCCTGGATTCCCTGTTGGGGAACGCTTCCACCGGAGCCCCGGACCATGGAGTTCTACGGATCGCTCTGGTCGTGGGTACGCCCGGGGCGGGTAAGTCGTCTCTCGCTGTTCACTGGGCGCATCGGGTCAGGAACCACTTCCCCGACGGTCAGTTATACGTCAACCTGCACGGATACGATCCGGGACCACGGGTGGCGACATCGGACGTACTCGGTCGCTTCCTGCGGGCCCTGGACGTGCCGTTGGATCGCATCCCCGCAGGGGAGGAACCGCGCGCCGAGCTGTTCCGTTCCGTGACCGCGGAACAGCGCGTGCTCATCGTCCTGGACAACGCCGCGGGAGTCGGGGACGTCAGACCGCTCCTCCCCGGGTCCCCGAACTGCCTGGTCACGATCACGAGCCGTACGCGCATGTCTGGTTTGGTCATACGAGAAGGGGCGCACCGCGTGAGTGTGGAGACGTTGTCACCAGCAGAGTCGGTGCGGTTGCTGCGCACCGTCATCGCCGGACACCGCACCGGTGACGATGAATCCGACCTCGTCGAACTCGCTCGTTTGTGTGCCGGACTGCCACTCGCACTGAGAATCGTGGCCGAGCGGGCCGCCGCACGACCGCATATGCCGTTACGCGACCTGATCACCGAGCTGCGCGACGAGTCCGGGCTCTGGGACGCGCTGTCGGTGCCCGGAGAGGGCGCGGCCGATGAGGCGGACGCGGTGCGCACGGTCTTCGCCTGGTCCTACCGCGCACTCTCGCCACCTGTTGCCCGCGTGTTCCGTCTGCTGGGGTTGCATCCGGGCCCCGAGTTCTCCGTCGAAGCCGCCGCTGCCCTCACAGCCACGACCCCGGTACGCGCCCGGAGGTACCTGGACGTCCTGACCGGGGCGCACCTGTTGGAGGAGTGCGGTCACGACCGCTACCAGTTCCACGACCTGCTGCGTGCCTTCGCCACCGACCAGGCCAGGCACTGGGAACCGGAGGACGGCCGGAGGGAGGCGCTGCGGCGCGTCCTGGTTTGGTACCTGCACTCGGCCGCCGCGGCCGCCCGCACCGGATCAGCCGCCTACGGGATGGCCCTGGACCTCGAACCCCTTTCCGGTCCCCGGGACGAGCCGGTCGAGGCGGTGGAGTTCCACGAGGCCAAGGCGGCGATCGCCTGGTACGAGGCCGAACGCGACAACCTCATCAGCTCCGTACGTGTCGCGGACAGTCACGGCATGCACGGAATCGCCTGGCAGATTCCCGCGACCGTGACCATGCTCATCGCCGACAGGGAACCGGCGGACACGTGGCTGCCCGCCCAACGGCAGGCCCTGTCCTCCGCGCACTCCGTCGGTGATCGGTACGGCGAGGCGATCACCCTCGACAACCTGGGGATCGCCTTCCGGCACCTGTATCGCTTGGATGAGGCCGACGCGTGTTTCTCCGCCGCGTTGGCGGCCTTTCGGGAGCTGGGCGACACGTTCGGACAGGCCAAGGCGGCCAACGGGCTCGGTGTGGTCCGTCTGTTCGCGCACCGGTTCGAAGAAGCCGCGTCCTGCTTCGAGCAGGCTCTGGAACAGGCGGTCCAACTCGACGATCCGGTCTACGTGGGGGCCTTCACCCGCAACCTCGGTTGGGTGCTCCTCGAACACGGTGCTCCCGAAGGACTCGGCCGGGCCGAGGAGCTCCTGAACCGCTCCGCCACCGTTCTGGCCGCCACGAACGAGCCCCTGGAACAGGCCGAAGCACTGACCCTTCTGGCGGCGGTCCATCGACGGGCGGGGCGCCACACCTCGGCTCAGGAGACGGCGGAGCGGGCGCTGGCCATCGCGGGGACGGCGGACGGGAAACTCTTCGAAGGACTCGCTCTCCTGGAACTGGGGCGGATTCTGCTGGCGCGTGGGAAGGGAACCGAAGCGCTCGGCTGCCTTCAGCAGGCCGCCGTCCTGTTTCCGCGGGTGGGCCGCCTGGATCTTCAGGCCGCAGCCTGGGGCGTCACCGGCGAGGCCTACCTGTCGCTCGGGCGCGCGGAGGACGCCGTGGCGTTCCACCGACAGGCGATCGCGGTCTTCCACGCCAAGGGAGATCAGTGGTCCCAGGCCCTCTCCCTGGCCCACCTCGCGACAGCGCTCACGAGGCAGGGGAGTTCCGACGAGGCGGGGGAACGCCGCCGCGAGGCGTTGGGGTTGCTCAGGTCCTTCCCGGGGCCGGCGGCGCGGGCGCGACGTTCCGACATCGAGGCGCAGGCCCAAGCCCCTCGCCGACCTCTGACCTGAGGTGCGCGGGGCAGACGGCCGCTGTTTCGGGAGGGAACGGGGCTACCCCAACCGCCGAGGGCACGGGTCATGGCCGATGGCACCGAATCCGGGCAGGTCTCACCAGAAGACTCCGACCCCTCGCGGCCGGAGAACCCGCGGTCTCGTGGTCAGAGACCGACCAGGAGGTAGGCGAGCGGGCCCGCGACGAGGATGCTCAGGATCACCCGCTGGAACCAGATCACCACGAGCTGGCCCACGGTCAGCGGAATGCGGGTGGCCAGGACGCAGGGGACGAGGGCGGAGAAGAAGACGATCGAGGACACCGACACGACCCCGACCACCAGACGGAGCACGAGGTCCTCGGACCCGGCCGCCACGGTCGCGGGCAGGAACACCTCCGCGATCCCCACCGCGACCGCCTTGGCGGCCAGCACGGGGTCGGAGAGCCCCACCACCCAGGTGAAGGGCACGAACACGTAGGCCAGCAGGTCGAAGACCGGGGTGGAGTGCGCCACGACCAGCCCGAGGGTGCCCACGGACATGATCGACGGCAGGATGGACATGCTCATCCGGACCCCGTCGACGAAGTTCACCCACACGTTGCGCGGCAGGGACGGCGCGGCGCGCAGGGCCCTCCGGACCTCGCCCCAGGCGTGCCCGAGCCGGTTCCCGGTGACCTCCTCCTCGGGCTGGGGGGTGGCGCCGGGAAAGGGCTCGTCGGGGATGCGGCTGAGCGGGGGGACGCGCACGAGGACCGCGGTGACCGCGTAGGTGACGAAGAAGGTCAGGAAGAAGTAGGTCAGCCAGATCCCCATCAGGTCCAGGGTGTTGGCGATGACGACCATGAAGGTGACCGAGACCGTGGAGAAGCCGATCGCGATGATCGCCGCCTCCCGGCCGGTGTAGCGCCCGGACTGGTAGACGCGGTTGGTGATGAGCAGTCCCAGCGAGTAGCTGCCCACGAAGGAGGCGGCGGCGTCCACGGCCGAGCGCCCGGGGACGCGCCACACGGGCCGCATGACGCGTTGTAGCAGGACGCCGACGAACTCCATCAGTCCGTATCCCATCAGCATCGCGAGGAAGACGGCGCCGACCGGCACGAGGAGGCCGACGTTGACGGCCACGGCGTTGAACAGGAAGGGGGCGAGGTCGTCGGCCATGACCAGGTCGGGGCCCGCGTCCAGGACGACCATGGAGGCCACGGCCAGGCCCACGACGTTGAGCAGGGAGAACACGAGGGAGACCCGGCTGCGCCGCCACGTTCCGGTGACGAACGGGACCACGGTTCCGGCCGCGATGATCAGCCAGATCACGTGGGGGAGCGCGGGGCCGAGGGCGGCCTGGAGGAGGGTGACCAGGTGGTCCAGGGGGATGGCGCTGCGGTCCCCGACGGTGACGGGGACGAAGAACATGACGATGCCGATACCGCTGTAGACGATCAGGCGCCACGTCCCGGCCGGTCTCGCGGGGGTCGTGTTGTCGCTCACGGGGGCTCCTCCTGCTTCCGGAAGGGGAGTATTCCGGGAATCGAAGCAGAAAGTGATCTGGGACACGTGGGTGCGAGGAGAGAAAGCGTCCGAGATCTCGGACATCCTGCGCCTGTCCGCAGCTGCCCACCTACGGCACCGGCATCCGCGCCGGTGCCGTAGGCGGGAGCGGGTGCGAACGGGCGACTCTCACATACGGGCCCTGAGCACGTCGACCTCGCAACCCGGTGCGAACGGGTCGAACCCGTTCTCGGCCAGCCAGCGGACGATCAGCAGGCCGCGCAGCGACCACCACCCCGTGATCACGTCGCGGTCGACGTCGGTGCCGTAACCGGCGAGGAGGTCGTCGAGGCGGTCCTCGTGCCCGAGGGTGAAGGTGGCCAGGTCGTACAGGGCGTCGCCCCGGCCCGCCTCGGACCAGTCGATGACGCCCGTGACCTCGTCACCGTCGAGGAAGACGTGCGCGATCTGGAGGTCGCCGTGCGTGAACGCCGGGGTCCACGGCCGGAGCGCGGCCTCGGCGACCTCCCGGTTGCGGGTGACCAGCTCGGCGGGGAGGACTCCGTTGGCCACGAGAGCCGCGCACTCGTCGTCGAGTTTCCTGGCCAGGACGTCGATGCTCCGGCCCGCCTGCCCCAGTCGAGACGGTGGAGGCGCGTCGTGCAGCTGCCGGATGACAGCTCCCGCCGCGGCCCATGCCGCCGCTGACCCGGACGCCTCACCGCCGAGGCTCCCCAACGTTGCTCCCGGCAGCGCGGCGATCGCTAGCGCGGGCGGCTCGTGCCACAGCACTTCCGGTGTCGGAACGGGGGCAGGGACATCGCCTCGACCTCGGCGGCCATGCGCTCCCGGTCGGCGTCCACCTTCAGGAAGACGTCCCCGACGCGCAGGGTCGCGCGCTCGGAGTGGGCGACGACGACTTCGATCTCATCCATAGACGGCCAGTATCCCGGGGGCGATCGCCGACGTCACCGGGTTTTCTCCGGCGGAGGTGACAGCCTCGGACCTCCTCGGACGACGGACACCTACCCCCGGACTCCTTCGTTCCCGGTAGAGACGGCTGGCCGCCCCGGGAGCCGGGTTCCAGGAGCCGGGTACCGGGCTCAGAACGGGGAGACACGCAGTAGCGCGGACCACTCGGAGGAGGGGAAGGAGAGGTAGCCCAGGTCGCGCTGCGTGGAGTCGCGCACGGCGAACCGCTGGGGCTCGCCCAGGAAGGGGCCCGCTTCGACACACTGCCCACCAGTGTCAGAGCTGTAGCTGCTGATGTGCCAGCCGACCTCCACGCACTGGCCGCCGCCGTTCACGCTGTAGCTATTGGTGCGCCAGCTAGTCACGGTCGACGTGTCCCGATTCATTACAGCTTCCTCTCCAAGGCCGCTATGAACGCGACCGAGTCCTCAGGACTCAAACTCATCTCCTGCAATCGACCGTATACCTCGTCCAGTTTGTCGACGTCGCCGCGTTCCAGGTAGATCCCGCCACCACGGCTTTCGATGTGTGCGACTGTGGAGAAGGGAGCGCCCAGATCGAGCAGGGTGAAGGCACCCTCTGGGCTGGGATGAGCACCGATGTCAAATGGCAGCACGCGGAATGAGGCGAGGCCTTCCTCCGCCATCTTGCGCAGACGCGCCAGCTGCTTCTTCATGACGTCGACACCGCCGATGGGGCGACGTAGCGCCGATTCATCCAGCACTACCTCATGCTCCTTTGGTGACTCCTCGCGCGGGATCTTCTGGCGATCCATCCTTAGCTTGACCCATCGATCCACCTGTTCCGCACTTGTGCCAGCGTCTGTGCCGACCAGTGAGTGCTGGTCAGCAAGTCTGCTCCCCGCGCACGCGGGGATGGACCCTTGCTGATGGCCGAGGAACTGCGTTGCAGGTACTGCTCCCCGCGCATGCGGGGATGGACCGGGACCTGAACTGGGAATCACCGAAGTGGCGAAGGGAGCCATCACCCCTCCCCGCCAGGGAGAGCAAGCTCCGGAAGCCCAGGTCATAGCTGGACACATACTCGATCATCGTCCCGTCCGGGCCCCAGATGTACGTCACCACGTCGACGATCATGAGGGACCCGTCCGGGATCTCCTACCCTTCGCCCCCGGCAGCCCGAGATAGCCGTTTCCGGGCCCGTCCTCGGCGCTCACCTCGGGGGCGACCCCACGCTCCCGGAGACGGTCAGGCCTTCCGGGAGATCGTCGCCGGGGCCCGTCGGCATCCGAGCCGTCCGCGCCGGAGCGGGTCACGGCCACCGCGATGACGAGCGCCGTTGCGGCGATACAACGTCACATCAGCTTCCCATCAAGGATTCTCTGAGGTACACGGTGACCGTGCTCTCCGGTTCCATCTCTTCCCCGGGCGGATAGAAGATCGCGACGCGGACATCGTGGCTCTCCAGTCTCGCGTTGCACACCCGCACCCCTCCCTCCTGGGCATCGAGGAAGTCCCGCGGGATTCTCAGCCTCTCCGCGTCGCCGTCCTGAATCCGTGCGACCGGGATGGGGTTGGTGTCTCCCAGCGCCTCACACACGGCTTCGGAGTCCGCGCCGGTCGTCGCGTAGTTGATCCAGTAGGTCGTGCTCCCGTTGGGGAACTCCTCGGCGCCGTGGACATCCAGCTCCGCCACGTCCTCGCGCGGGGGCATTTCGCTGAACGCTCGGTAGGCCTCCTCGGTCTGATCGACCACCTGCCCCTCGCCGCCGTTCTCGTCGGTGCGCCCGGCGCCGAACGAGCATCCGGCGAGGAGCACCGTGATTCCCGCGCATGCCAGGAGTGACCGCATCCGACCCCTCGTCTTCGACACTGAGTAGACTCCTTCGCTCGTCCCGGCGTCGGAGGCACCGAACTCGCCGAACGCCCGCGCGATGCCCCGACGCGCAATCTTCTGAGGTCATCGTCTTTGATGCCGGGGGGACCGATTTCGTCGTCCCCCACCTTGATCGAGGACCAGTACGAGAAGGCCTACGTTGTCCACCGCGCGGACCTCGCCGCACCTTCGAGGGTTCCTACCACTTCCAGGCCTGCGGCCCCGACACCGACGCCGGACTACCGGGAGAGCCCGGGCCTCAGGAACTCAGCGCGCGCAGGTACTCCGCGAACCCCTCCAGACCGTCGATGACCCGGGGGCCGGAGATCCCCTCGTTGTAGTCCAGCACGAAGAAGTTCTCCTCCACCACGGCCGGGACCTCCGCCATGGTGGGGGACGACGTCAGGAAGTCGATCTTGTCCTGGGCGGGCTGGTCCCCGTAGTCCAGGATGATGATCACCTCCGGCTCGGACTCCACCACGGCCTCCCAGCCCACCTGGGTCCACCGCTGCTCCAGGTCGCCGAAGACGTTCTCGCCCCCGGCGTGCGTGATGATGTCGTCCGGCGGCACCTGGTTGCCCGCCGTGAAGGGCTGGTCGGTGCCGGAGTCGTACAGGAACACCCGGACCGGTTCACCCTCGGGCGCCTGTTCCCGGACCGCCTCCACCCTCTCGCGGTACCCCGCCACCACCTCGGCGGCGCGCTCCTCGACCCCGAAGATCAGGCCCAGCCGCTCCAGGTCGGTGTAGAGCCCCTCGAACGGCCGTACCCGCTCGGGGTGCCCCGGGTAGTTGAAGCAGGACTCGGCGTGCATGAAGCTCTGCACCCCGATGCCGTCGAGGATCTCCGGGGTGATACCGCGTTGGTCGCTGAAGCCCGAGTTCCAGCCCGCGACCACCAGGTCCGCCTCGGCGTCCACCACCAGCTCCCGGTTGAGCAGGTCGTCGCTGAGGAACTCCACCGCCGCGTAGTCGTCGGCCCACGGCGACTCCTCCACCGGCGGGTTGGCCGGGGGCATCACGTAGCCGTGCACGTGGTCCACCAGCCCGAGCGCGAACAGTTTGTCGGCGCTGCCGCCCTCGTAGGCGACCACCCGCTCCGGCGTGGTGTACTCCACCTCCTCACCGCAGCGCGGCACGGTGACGGGCCCGGCCCCGGCCTCGGAGACCCCCTCGACCCGCGCGCCGCACCCGGCGAGCACGACGGTGAGGGCGACCAGGGGCACCAGAACGAGGGGGCGCGGGCGTGTTGTGGGGGTCATGCGTGTTCCTTCCGTGAGGGCGGGAGCCGGTACAGCAACTGGGGGCCGCCGGTGAGGGGATGGGGGACGACGGTGGCGTCCACGCCGAAGACCTCCCGGAGCAGGTGGGGGGTGAGCACCTTCTCCGGGCTGCCCGCCTCCACGAGCGCCCCCTCGGAGAGCACTCCGATGACGTCGCAGGCGGAGGCGGCCAGGTTGAGGTCGTGCAGCACCACCAGCACGGTCACACCCACGTCCCGGAGCAGGGAGAGCAGGTCGAGCTGGTGGCGCACGTCGAGATGGTTGGTGGGCTCGTCCAGCACGAGCACGCGGGGCTCCTGTACCAGCGCGCGCGCGACCAGGACCCGCTGGCGCTCGCCGCCGGACAGTTCGAGCACACCGCGCCCGGCCAGGTGGGCCACGTCCAGCAGTTCCATCGAGTCGCGGCACAGCTCGCGCTCGCGTTCGCTCAGCGGCTGGTTGCCGCGCAGGTGCGGGGTGCGGCCCAGGGCCACCAGCTCCTCGACGGTGAAGTCGAGGTCGCTGCCGTTCTCCTGTGTGAGGGCGGCGACGCGCTGGGCGCTGGCGCGCGGGCTCATCGAGGTCAGGTCCTCCCCGTCCAGGAGGACCCGGCCCGCGCTGGGCCCCAGGGCCCGGTACACACAGCGCAGCGCCGTCGATTTCCCGGAGCCGTTGGGGCCGACCAGGCCCACCACCTGGCCGTCGGGTACGTCGAGGGTGAGCCGCCGCACGATCCTCGTGCCGCCCAGGTCCACCGAGAGGTCGTCGATGCGCAGGTCCATCAGCGTCCTCCGAACAGGTAGCCGCGTCGCCTCATGAGGGTGATGAACACCGGGACGCCGACCAGCGCGGTGATCACGCCGAGGGGCAGCTCGCGGGGGGCGACCGCCACCCGCGAGACCAGGTCCACCCAGACCATGAGCAGCGCGCCCGCGAGCGGGGCCACGGTGAGCACGCGGCGGTGGTCGGCGCCCACGAGGATGCGCACGACGTGCGGCACCACCAGACCGACGAACCCGATCGCGCCGCTGACCGCCACCATCGCTCCGGTCATCACGGCGGTGAGGGCGAACAGGAGCCGCCGCAGGCGGTCGGCGTCCACGCCCAGGCTGGCGGCGGTCTCGTCGCCCAGTGTGGTGACGTCCAGGGAGCGGGCCAGTGACCGCAGCAGGAGCGCTCCGAGGATCACGGCGGCCGCGACCACGGGCAGGGACCCCCAGGTGGCGGCTCCGAAACTGCCCATGGTCCAGAAGAGCACGGTGCTGGTGGCCTCGTTGCTGGGGGCGAGGTAGACGATCACGCTCATGATCGCCTGGAATCCGAAGGACAGCGCCACCCCGGTCAGGACCAGGCGCAGTGGGGTGACCCCCATGCGCGAGTAGGAGACTGCGTAGACGAGGAGGGTGGCGGCCAGGGCGCCGGCGAAGGCCCCGGCCGAGACCGCGTGCACGCCCAGGGCCGCGGCTCCGCCCAGCACGCTGACCAGGACCGCGCCGACGGAGGCCCCTGAGGAGACACCGAGGATGTAGGGGTCGGCGAGGGGGTTGCGCACCATGGCCTGGACGGCCACGCCGACCGCGCCGAGCCCCGCGCCCACGACCGCGGCGAGGAGCACGCGCGGAGTGCGGATCTCCCAGATGACCTGGTAGCGGGTGACCTCGTCGGCCTGGATGGCCCCTCCGGTCAGGGCGGCCCACAGGTAGCGGACGGTCTCCTGAGGGGGGACCACGGCCGAGCCGAGACCGATCGCGACGACCACGGACGCGGTCAGTGTCAGGGTCAGGACGAGGGACGCGGTGGCGGTGCCCGCGGGGGTGGTCAGCCAGCGGCGTCGGACGGCGGGCGGGGGTTGCTCCGGGACTCCCGGGGGAGCGGGGGGAGTGGTGCGAGCGGGGGCGTGCCGCATCCGGCCTCCCTTCCTGTGGGGGATGAGAAACGAGTGGATATGAAAACGGTTTTCATTCTAAGCACATACTTGGCCGCTCGCGTCCACTTTCGGAAGAACGGGGCCCGGGCGGGGCCAGTACGGGCCGGTGGCGACCGCGGCGAGGGCCCGGAAGAGGCAGGGCTGGAGAGGAGGCGGGCGCGGCGGGGGCTGGGGAGGACGGACGGGGCGGGGCAGGGGGTCAGGTACGGCGGGCCCGGACGCACGAAAGCGCCCGCTGGCGGCACCGTGTCTCCCGAAGGCCATGAACCGGGAGAAGACGGGCCCCCAACGGGCGCGGAGCCCCGATGAGGGTCAGAGGGCGTTGAGCTGGATCGCCAACGCGTCGAGGCTGGGAGCGGTCAGGTCGAAGGCGTCCGTCGCGCGCGGCGGGTCACCGACGGGCCGCTCGACGTAGGCGGTCCGCATGCCGAGCTCTTGGGCGCCGCGCAGGTCCCAGGCGTGCGCGGCCACCATGAGCAGCCGCTCGGACGCGGTGTCCGCGTTGGCGATGGCGAGCCGGTAGACGTCCGGGTGTGGCTTGTAGGAGCGCGCGTCCTCCGCCGAGAGCACCTGGTGCCAGCGCAGACCGGCATGGGAGCTGATGCGGGTCAGTGCCGCTCCGCTCGCGTTGGACAGACCCACCACCGGGTAGCGCGAGGCCAGCCGGTCCAGGGCCCGCGCCGAGTCGTGCCAGGGCGCCAGGCGCTGCGCGGCGGCGGCCAGGTCGCGGATCGCCCCCTCGTCGTCGACCTCCGCCTCGACCGCCACCCTGCCGGCCGCCTCCAGGTCGATCACGGCACTGTTCGCATAGGGCGCCTCCCCAGCGAGGATCGCGCGCTGGCGCTCCTCCACGTGCCCGGACCACACACCGAGGAGTCGCCGCGCCTCCGTGTCGTCGGCGTCGGGGAGCAGAGCGCGGATACCCCGTTCGATCCCACCGGGTTCGTCGACCATCGTGCCGAGGACGTCGAAGACGACCACGTCGATGTCGAGGGCGGGTACTGCGGGAGTTGAGGTCACGGGAGGGCTCCTCGGTGGCTGTGTCCGCGCCGCCCGGTCGCGCGGGCTCGGTGTCGGATGGGGCCACGGACGGGGGCGGCGGCGCGCTGCCGCCGGACCGCACCGGGCCCAGTGAGCATAGCCCGCCGGGTACGTCAGGGTTCGGTGCGCCCGGGTGGTTCCTGCCCGCGTGTGTCGGACGGCCAGGACAGGGCTGGGCGGCGGTGCGCGCGTGTCGGCCGACGCGACGCCGTCGCTGGTCCGACGGTGTCGGGCACCGGTCCCTCGGCCGACCGGTGGGCCGACCTGAGCCCGGTCGTTTCGGGCTGGCGCGGCCCGGGCACGACGGCGCCGACCGGTGACGAAGGCTCCACCTGCGACGCGACCGCGCCGTCCGGTGACCCGGGCCTCACCTCGGGCTCAGCCGGTGCCGGTGCCGGAGCCGGAGACCGGGGCGAAGGCGCCGCCGGGCCCGAAGACCAGCTCCGCGAAGCGTGTCCCGATCCGCCGGTGGGCGGCCGTGTCGGGGTGCAGGCGGTCGGGCAGCGGCAGCTCCTCGTGGTCCTTCTCTCCGTAGAGGTCGCGCCCGTCCAGGTAGGACAGGTACGGGTCCTCGGCGGCACGCTCCCGCACGATCCTGGAGAGCGTCTCACGGATCGAGGTGAGCGTGAGCTTCCCGGCGGAGGCCTCCGCGGCGGAGCCCGTGGCCCGGAACACCTTGCGCCCCGTGCGCAACGCCTCGGGGTCGAACGCGGTGGGGCCGGGGGTGTGTTCGTGGATGGGGCACAGGATCGGCGAGACGACCAGCAACGGGACGTCGGGGTGGCCCTCGCGGATGGTGTCCAGGAAGCCGTGGACCGCCGGGCCCAGGGCCCGCGCGCGCATCAGGTCGGCGTTGACCAGGTTGATGCCGATCTTCACGCTGATCAGGTCGGCCCGGGTGTCCCGCATCGCGCGGGCGGTGAACGGGTCCAGTAGCGCGTTGCCGCTCAACCCCAGGTTGACCAGGTCCACGGGCTCGTGGGCGGCGGCCACGGCGGGCCAGGTCGAGGTGGGTCCGCCAGCGTCCGAACCGTGGCTGACGGAGCTTCCGTGGTGCAGCCACACCCGGCGGCCCCGGTCCGGGACCGGCTCCACCGGTGCGTCGGTGCGCAGGGCCACCAGCTGGGTGGCCTCGTCGTGGGGAAGCCAGATCTCCACGTCCTTGACCCGGTCGGGCAGGCCCGTGAAGCGGGCGGTGCCGACCGGCCCCGCCCTGTGTTCGAGGGAACCGGTGGCCATGTCGAGAGTCAGGGTGTCGCCGTCGGGCACGGTGGTGCTCGCGGTGAGGAGGCCGTCCACGAGCAGTTCGTACACCCCGTCCGGTCGGGCGGAGATCCCGGGGTAGACCCGCTTGGTCGGCAGGACGTCGAGCTCGACTGCGGTCGCGCGGGTGCGCAGAAGCATCCGTACGCCCGAGGGCTGGACCTCGGCCAGGCCCAGCAGGGGGTCGGGGTTCTGGGCACGGGCCCGGGCGGGCAGCCGGTGCGGGATCAGGCCCCGTTCGGTGCGTTCCCACTCCAGGGCGCCGAGCAGGAGGTCCGTGGTGACGGGGGTGGTGATCCAGTGGTTCTCGGTGCGCATGGGGTCCTACTCGTGGGAGGTCGGCTCGTGGGAGGTCGGGACGGCGTCGGGCCAGTTCCGCAACAGGTGGTCGAGCACGTCCAGCGTCCGCGTCCAGGACTGCTGGGAGTCGGGGGCGCTGTGGTCGAAGCCCCCGCCCAGTTCCAGGAAGACGTAGCCGTGCAGGACGCTCCCCAACAGGCGGACGGCGTGGGTCTGCTCGGGTTCCTCGATGTCGTAGCCGCGCAGCAGCGCGCGTGTCATGCGGGCGTGCCGGACCCCGGCGCTGTGCGCCGCCGTCTCGGTGTCGAGCGGGCGCTGGGTGGCGGCATAGCGGCCCGGATGGGCGCGGGCGTAGTCGCGGTGGGCGTCGGCGAGGGCCACCAGGGCGTCCCTGCCGGAGCGGCCCGCGAGGGCGTCGGCGGAGCGGTCGGCCAGCTCTTCCAGCGCCAGCAGCGTGATGCGCGTGCGCAGGTCGCGGGAGTTGCGCACGTGCGAGTATAGGCTCGCGACCCGCACGCCGCAGCGCCGGGCCAGTGCGGACAGGGTCGCCTGGTCCAGGCCGACCTCGTCGGCCAGGTCGGCGCCCTCCCGGGTGAGGCGTTCGGGTGTCAGGCCAGCGCGTGCCAAGGGGTTCCTCCTCTTTTCCGAAAGCGATCCTACGTTTACCTAAAGGTTGTAGGCAAATCTCGGAGGGGTGAGGAAACAGCGGGGCCGGGGCGGGAGATCCCGCCCCGGCCCCGAACCGCCGGTCAGCACGTCGTCAGCGCCTCATGAGCGCGAAGACCCCCCAGCCGAGGAACTCGCGCGAGTAACGCGTGTACCGGACCGGCTCGGTGTCCAGTTCGGCGCGCACCTCGGCCGACATCTCGTCGTCGGGATTGCGGTCCAGCCATCGGCGCATGGCCAGCCACTGCGCCGCGCTGTACCGGTCCCAGCTGTCCTGGTCGGCCAGCACCATCTCCACCACGTCGTACCCCAGCTCGCCGAACCGGCCCACCAGCCCGTGCAGGGGCAGGAAGTCCGCCAACGATGTGGCGTGGCAGGCCTTCGCCGTCTCCTCGTCCGGGGGCGTGCGGCGCCAGTAGGGTTCGCCGACCAGCATCAGGCCGCCGGGTCGCAGGCTCCGTTCGAGCAACTCGACCGTCCCGGGCACGCCGCCGCCGATCCACGTGGCGCCCACGCACGCGGCGAGGTCCACCGGCTCCTGCGCGACGTGACCGGCCGCGTCACCGTGGACGAAATCCACCCGGTCGGCCACACCGAGCTCCTCGGCCCGCGCACGGGCCTGCTCGGTGAAGAGCGTGCTGATGTCGACGCCCGTCCCCGTGAAACCGAGGTCGCGCGCCCAGGTGCACAGCATCTCGCCCGACCCGCTGGCCAGGTCGAGCACCCTCGTCCCGGGCGGCAGGCGCAGCGCCTCGCCCAGGACGGCGAACTTCTCGGGGGTCAACGGGTTGTGGATGCGGTGGCCGCTCTCCCTGATGGTGAAGATGCGGGGCAGGTCCATGGTCGGTTCCTTTCCGCCGGTCGCTCCGGCGGCTGGAGTGCGGTGTTCCGGTCGGGGCGCTCGATGCCGGGCGGGCGCGGCGCGCCCACCGACCTCGGAGCGGAGGCGGTGGGAGGAGCGCGGTGCCGTCGGTGAGCGGTCACCCCGCCAGTCTGACCGTTTCGGGGTCGGGCGCCGGTCAACCCTGGGCCAGCCCCGGGATCGATCCCGGCCACCCCGGGATCAACCTGCCCTCATGAGACGGGCTCGTATCCGGCACCGTACCGACCGGACGCGACGGAACCGCCGCATCGTCACGCGGCTCTGTGGCGCTCCGGCCCGGGACCCCTCAGTCCTCCAGGGTCTGCTGGATCAGGGGGACGATCTCGTCCAGGGCGTGGTGGACGCCCAGGGTCGAACCGCTGGAGAACGCGTTGACCAGCTCCGGGTCGTCGAGGACGAGCAGGCGTCCGGCCTCGGCGGAGGGGATGCCCTGGAGGACGGGGTCACCGTCCAGGAACTCGGCGGCCTCGTCGCCGATGGGGAAGACGATGGTGAGGTCGGCGTCCAGTTCCTCCACGAGCTCGGAGCTGAGGTCGGTGTAGAAGGCTCCCTCGGCCCGCTCGACCAGCTCCGGCTTGTACTCGAAGCCCAGCTCGGCCAGGAGGTCGGCCCGGGTGTCGCCGGGCACGTAGGCCCCGTACTGGCCGTCGAAGTAGGCGCCCACGGCGATGGTGAGGTCGCCGAACTCGGGGTGGTCGGCGCGCAGCTCCTCGAAACGGCCCTCCAGCTCGGTGACGAGCTCCTCGCCGCGCTCCTCCTCGCCCAGGACCTGGGCGACCTGGCGGGTCTGCTGCTGCCAGGTGGTGCCGTAGGTGACCTCCACGCCCGGCGGCGGGCCCACCACGGGGGCGACCGGGGAGAGCAGGTCGTGGCGCTCCTGGGAGTTGTCGGAGCGCGTGTCCAGGATGACGTCGGGGGCCAGGGTGGCGATCGCCTCGATGTTGGGCTCCATGGTGCCGAGCTGTTCGGGCTCGGATTCGAGCAGTTCGGCCGCCCAGGGCCCCACGCCGGTGCCGCCGTACCCCTGCCAGTCGGCCACGCCGACGGGCTGGACGCCCAGGGCGAGGGCGGTCTCGGCGTCGGACCAGCCGAGCGCGACCACGTTCTGGGGGAGGTCCTCGATCTCCACGTCGCCGAAGAGCGTCTCAACGGTGACCGGATAGCCCTCGGAAGCCTGGCCCGTCGGCTCCGAGGAGGAGCCCGCGCCGCCGCAGGCGGCGAGCAGGACGGTGGACAGGGCGCCGGCGGCGACCAGACCGCGTCGGGTGGACGGACCGGGGTTCATGGGACCTCGCTGATGAAAGTGAGCTTAGCCTTGCCTAAGCCGGGTTCGACCAGGTTAGCGCGGATCGTGCGCGGTGTGACCCTCGGGGGAGGAGTGGTGTGGGCCACCGCGGGGATTCCGAGGCGTCCCACGGAAAGGGGCGACCCCCGCCGGAGGAGGCGCCGGGAAGGGGAGGCCCGACTCCGGTGCGCGGCGCGAACGGAGGCCACCCGACGAGCCTGTGAGGGCGTTCGCTCCTCGGCGCGTGCGGACGGATCGTCCCTCAGTCGACCCCGGCCACGCCCGCGCGCCAGTAGCCCACGAACGTGATGTCGTCCTTGGACACCGACCGCTCGCGCACCAGGGCCCGGCGCAACCCGGTGGGGAGCGCGTTCTCCCCCGCGACCCAGCAGTACGGGCGTCCCTCGGGCAGTTCGGCGGCGCGGACCGTCTCCAGTGCCAGGCGGCCGGGGGTGGCGTGGGCGTCCTCGCGCGGCAGCCAGTGCACCTGTACCCCGGGAGGGGCGTTCAGCGGGCGCACGTCCCGGGGGGAGGGCACCTCCAGGAACACCTGGGCGCGCAGGTCGCGCGGGGCCTGCTCCACGATCGACAGCAGGGCGGGAACGGCGCTCTCGTCGCCGACGAGCAGGTGCCAGTCGGCGTCGGCGGGGGGAAGGTAGTAGACGCCCTCGGGGAACAGGCCGACCTCGTCGCCCTCGCTGGCCGAGAGGGCCCAGGTCGAGGCGGGTCCGCCGTCGCCGTGCGCCACGAACTCGATGTCCAGTTCCAGGGCCTCGGGGTCGAACCGGCGCATCGTGTAGTTGCGGACGTAGGGGCGCACGTCGTCGCCCATCTCGCGGTACCGCGGATACCAGCCGTCGTCGTCGGCGTCGGGCAGGACCAGCCGCTCCTGCCCCGGTCGGCGGAGGAAGACCCGCACGCACTGGTCGTTGCCGAGGAACTCGAACCGGGACAACTCCGGGCCGCTGACGGTCACGGTGACGAAGTGGTCGGTGGTCCGCTCGGTGCGTACGACCCGGGAACGGATCATCTGGCGGTGGCGCGGGGGCTGGATACGCAAGCGGGTGACCCTTCGCGGAGGAGTGTCGACGGGATGTGAGGTTAGGCTAACCAATATCATGGTGTCTCGGCAATGGCCGTACCGGTGCCAACCGGGACAACCCGTGGTCGGAGGCCGTGACCCCGCTGGCTACCCTGGGTCGGTCGGGACGACCCCACGGTCCGAATCCCCCTCCCCGCCCCTGCGCCACACCACTCCCACCCGAACGGAGTCACCCCGTGACCGCGGCCACCGCCGACGCCCACCAGGCCGCCGCCGAGCCCGTCCCCGGCACCGCCAAGGCCCTGCGCACCCGAACCCTGCGCCGCCAACGGGGCCGGGTCGCCCTCGGCGCCCTCCTGCTCTCGCTCCACCAGACCTGCGAGGTCCTGGTCCCGGTGGCGATCGGGCTCACCATCGACCTCGCCGTCACCACCGGCGACACCACCGCGCTGCTGTGGTGCGTGGCGGGCCTGGCCCTGCTCTTCACCTGCCTGGCCTCCGCCTACCGCTTCGGCGCCCGCTTCGCCCTGAGCGCCACCGAACGCGAAGCCCACCTGCTGCGCCTGGAGTCCGCCCGCCGGGTCCTGCACCCGCGCGGCGAACTCAGCGGCCTGCGCTCAGGTGAGATCCTCGCGGTCGCCACCTCCGACGCCGAGCAGGTGGCCACCTACGTGCGCGCCTGGGCCATGGGGATCGCGCAGGTCACCGCGATCGTCGTCACCACCGCCACCCTGCTCGCCATCAACGTCCCCCTCGGGCTCGGGGTCCTCCTCGGCGTGCCGCTGATGCTCCTACTGCTCAGGATTCCCGCCGCCCGGATCACCCGCCGCACCGAGGCCAAACAGGCCACCGCCGCCCGCGCCACCGCGATGGCCACCGACCTGGTCGGCGGGCTGCGCGTGCTCATGGGCATCGGCGCCCGGCACAACGCCTCCCTGCGCTACCAGCGGGCCAGCGAGCGCGCCCTCACCGCCTCTGTGGGCGCCGCCGCCACCAACGGCCTCTACACGGGACTGGTCACCGCCGCCGGAGCGGTCTTCCTCGGCGTCGTCGCCGGTGCCGCCGGGTGGATGGCGCTCCGCGGGCACCTGACCATCGGCGAACTCGTCATCGTGGTCGGCCTCGCCCAGTTCCTCACCGAACCGGTCCGGGCACTGGGCCTGGTCGGCCAGCTGTTCGCCATCGCCCGAGCCTCCGCCCAGCGCCTGACCCGACTCCTCAACGCCCCGGACGCCGTCCACCCCGGTGACCGGCTCCTCCCCGACGCTCTCCCCGAGGTCCCGCCCGCCGTGGAACTGCGCGGCGTCTCCCACGGCACACTCGACGACGTCGACCTGACCCTGGCCCAGGGAGAGTTCGTCGGCATCCTCACCACCGACCCCCGTGACGCCGAAGGCCTGGTCGACCTCCTCGCCGGACGAGCCGAAGGAGCCGGAGGCACCGCGCTCGTCGGCGGCCGGCCCGTCCCCGAACTCGACCTCACCTCCCTGCGGCGCGCCGTGCTCGTGGAAGAGCACGGCAGCGTCCTGTTCGAGGGCACCCTGCGCACCAACCTCGTGGTCAGCCGGACCGCGCGCGGCGGACACACCGCTCCCTCCACCGAAGCCGCGGCGAACACCGACGACGATCGGTTCCTGCGCGAAGCCCTGGCCGCGGCAGCCGCCGAGGACCTGGTCAGCGGCCATCCCGACGGGCTCGACCGGCCCGTCGCCGACCGAGCCGCCAACCTCTCCGGCGGTCAGCGCCAGCGGGTCGCCCTCGCTCGCGCGCTGGTCGCCGACCCTCCCGTGCTGGTGCTGCACGACCCCACCACGGCGGTCGACGCCGTCACCGAGGCGGCCATCGCCCAGGGCACCGCCGCACTGCGCGCCGCCCGAGCCCCCGGCGGAGCCACCCTGGTCATCGCCAGCAGCCCCGCGCTGCTGGCACGCGCCGACCGGGTGGTGGTCCTGCGCGAGGGCCGCGTGCACGC
Source organism: Nocardiopsis sp. NPDC006938 (assembly GCF_042869555.1). Lineage (NCBI taxonomy): Bacteria > Bacillati > Actinomycetota > Actinomycetes > Streptosporangiales > Nocardiopsidaceae > Nocardiopsis > Nocardiopsis sp. NPDC006938. The sequence continues at coordinate 91,262 of NZ_JBIAGA010000004.1, forward strand.
CGAGGGCACCCACGCACGACTGGCCGAAGACGACCCCCACTACCGTGAGGCGGTGCTGCGTTGAGCACGGAACCCACCACCGAACCCGGGGCGCCCGCCACGGCCGCGACCCCGGAACTCCTGCCCACCGCCGACGCACGGCGTACCTGGGCCGTCCTCGGTGACGGGCTGCGGGCCATCCCGTGGACGACCGCGCTGGCCCTGGCCACCGTGCTCCTCGGCAGCGCCGCCGGACTCGTCGCGCCGTGGGTGCTCGGTTCCATGGTCGACGACATCTCCCAGGGCGCCGGACCGGAGGCGATCCTCCGGTCAGCCGCCCTCATCGCCGGGGCCGCCGTGGTCGGCGGCGTCTTCGTGGGACTCGGCGCCTGGCAGGTCAGCCGGGTCGGTGAGACGGTCCTGGCCCGCCTGCGCGAACGCGTGATGGAACGCGTCCTGCACATGCCCGCGGCGCGCCTGGAGAAGGTACGGATCGGCGACCTGCTCTCCCGGGTCGGCGACGACGTGGCGGTGGTCACCAACGCCATCGCGCGCAACGGCCCCGAGGTCGTCACCGCCCTGGCCATGGTGGTGCTCACCACCGCCGGAATGGCCGCCCTCGACTGGCGTCTGGGCCTGGCCGGGCTCGCCGCCCTGCCCTTCTACGTGTGGGCGGTGCGTTGGTACATGCCGCGCTCGGGCCCGTACTACGCACGTGAGCGGATCGCCATGGGAGAGCGTTCGCACGCGCTCATGGGTGCCCTGCGCGGCCGGGGCACCGTCCGCGCCTACCGTCTGGAGGAGGAGCACGAGCGGGTCATCGCGGACCGGTCCCGCACCGCCATGCGGCTCACCATCGACGTGTTCTACCTCTTCACCAGGCTCGGCGCGCGGATGAACGGCTCCGAGTTCGTGGGGCTGGGCGCCGTCCTGGTCGTGGGCTTCTTCCTGGTGCGCGGTGAACTCGCCACGGTGGGCATGGTCACCGCCGCCGCCCTGTTCTTCCACCGGCTGTTCGGGCCGATCGGGTTCCTGGTGATGAACTTCAACGACGTCCAGCAGGCCGGGGCGAGCCTGGCCCGTCTGGCGGGGGTCATCGACCTGCCGGTCGCCGACGACCCGCGAGCGGAGGAGGGCCCCGCCGGTTCCTCCCTGCGGGTGGAGGCGGTCAGCCACTCCTACGCCCCCGGGGCCCCGCGCGCCCTGGACCGCGTCTCGCTCAGGGTGGCACCCGGGGAGCGGGTGGCGCTGGTCGGTGCCAGCGGAGCGGGCAAGACCACCCTGGCCGCCGTGGTCAGCGGTCTGCGGGCGCCGACGTCCGGGACGGTGTCCCTGGGCGGGATTCCCCTCGACGACCTCGGTGAGGCGCGTGTGCGCGAGCACGTGTTCCTGGTCAGCCAGGAGACCCACGTGTTCGCCGGGACGCTGGTGGAGGACCTGCGCCTGGCGCGTGCCGACGCCACCCCCGAGCAGGTGCGGGACGCTCTGGAGACCGTGGGCGCTCTCGACTGGGCGCTCGCCCTGCCCGAGGGCCTGGAGACAGTCGTGGGGGAGGGCGGTCACGCGCTCACCGCCGAACAGGCCCAGCACCTGGCCCTGGCCCGGCTCGTCCTGGCCGACCCCGACCTGGCGGTGCTCGACGAGGCCACCGCCGAGGCGGGCAGCTCCGGGGCGCGCCGTCTGGAGGACGCCGCGGTCGCCGCCACCAAGGGCCGGACCACCCTGGTGGTCGCGCACCGCCTCACCCAGGCGCAGACGGCCGACCGGGTCGTGGTCATGGAGCAGGGGCGGATCGTGGAGGAGGGCACCCACGACCAGCTGGTCGCCGACGGCGGCCGCTACGCGCGGCTGTGGCACAGCTGGCGGGGCTGACCCGCCCGCACACGGAGGAGGGGGTGCCCGCACCGGCGGGCACCCCCTTCCCCTGTGTTCGGGGCCGGTTCTCGTCAACGCCGGATGCTCCGCGTTGACGCGCACCGTGCCCCGCCCCGCCCTCCCCGCCGTCGTGGGGCGCCTGTCGGGCGGGTGACCCTGGTCCCAGATCAGGGGCCGCCCTGGGACCGGCTCTGGCATACGACTAGTATCTATGTTGTATCCAAGAAGAGGAGGCCCAGTGAGTGCCAGTGGTGGCGACGGGGGAGAACCGGTGGCCGGGGTGGCCGCCGAGCCGGAGTCGGCGGCGGGGCGGGCCTACGCCGTCGTCCGCGACCGCATCCTCGACGGTGAGTTCGAGGACGGCAGCATGCTCAGTGAGGGTCGGATCGCCGCCGAACTCGGCATGAGCCGCACCCCCGTCCGCGAGGCCTTCCTCCAGCTCCAGGCGGAGGGGTGGATGCGCCTGTACCCCAAACGCGGTGCCATGGTGCGGCCCGTGCCCCCGCACGAGTTCCGCGAGGTCCTCCAGGCGCGCCAGCTCATCGAGACCGAGGCGGTCCGCACCGTGTGCGCCTCCCCGGGCGGTTCCGAGCGGCTGGTGCGGCGCCTGCGCGAGGTCATCGAACGGCAGCGGCGCGCCTGGGAGGACGACGACCTGGCCGCCTTCACCCGCGCCGACGTGGAGTTCCACCGCGAGGTGGTCGCCGCCGGGGGCAACTCGATCCTCCAGGGCTTCCACCAGCTCCTCCAGGACCGGCACCGGCGCATGACCACCCAGTCGATCAGCCACGACACCACGCGCGCCGACCTGGCCATCGCCCAGCACACGGGTCTGGCCCGGCTCATCGAGGAGGGCGACCACGAGGGCTACGCCCGGGCCACCGCCGAACACCTGAACGACATCCACGGCTCCACCCTCTGACACCGCACGCCGACACCCCTCCTACCTCCCTGACCCCGAACCGCTGAGGAAGAAGTACCGACCATGGCCACGATCGAGGCCCGCAGACCGCACCGGGAACCCGGGAGAGGCACCGACCCCGCGCGCCGCCGCGCGCTCCCCGGATGGCTCGCCGTGTGCGGCACCCTCTTCGCCGTCGCCTGGGGCGGCAACGAGTTCACGCCGCTCCTGGTGATGTACCGCCTGGACAGCGGCATGAGCGCGCAGGTCGTCAACGTACTGCTCGGCGCCTACGTCCTGGGCATCGTGCCCGCCCTGCTGGTGGGCGGTCCGCTCTCCGACCGCCACGGGCGCCGCCCCCTGATGCTCCCGGCGCCGCTCCTGTGCGTGGTCGGCAGCGCTCTGCTGGCCGCGGGCTCGGACTCGGTGGCCCTCCTCTTCGCCGGGCGCGTGTTCTCCGGCCTGGCGCTCGGCCTCGCGATGGCGGTGGGCACCAGCTGGGTCAAGGAGCTCTCCCAGCCCCCGCACGACCCCGGGGCCGGTGCGGGTGCGGGCGCGGCGCGCGCCTCGCTCGCGCTCACCCTCGGCTTCCTCCTGGGCGCGGTGGTCGCGGCCGCCATCGCCCAGTTCGCGCCGATGTCCGCCGTCCTGCCGTACGCGGTCAACATCGTCCTCACCCTCGCGCTGGCCCTGGTCCTGCTGGGCGCGCCGGAGACGCACGCGCGCTCGACGACGCCCCGCAGGCTCATGGACGACCTCCGGGTGCCCGACGCGTTCCACCGCCGCTTCCTTCTGGTGGTGGTGCCCATGGCGCCGTGGGTGTTCGGCACCGCCGCCAGCGCCTACGCCGTCCTGCCCAACCTGCTCGCCCACCGCGTTCCCGGCTTCGAGATCGGCTTCTCCGGACTCCTGTGCCTGGTGGCCCTGGCCAGCGGTGTCCTCAGCCAGCAGGTGGCCAAGCGGGTGGACAGTCCGCACTCCTCGCGCGCGGTGGTGGCGGCCCTGGCCGTGGCCGCGGCCGGGATGGCCCTGGCCGTGTGGGCCTCGACCGCGCTGACCGTCACGGCGGCGCTGGTCGCGGCGGCCGTCCTGGGCGCCGCGTACGGCCTGCTGCTGGTCTCCGGACTCCAGGAGGCGCAGCGCATCGCGGGGCCCGACCGCCTGGCCGGGCTGACCGCCGTGTACTACTCGCTCACCTACCTGGGGTTCTTCGTCCCGGCCTCGCTGGCGGCGCTGACCCGCTGGTTCGGCTACCCGGCCATGTTCGCGGTCGGCACCGGACTCGCCCTGCTGTGCGTCCTGGCCGTCTCCCTGTCCTGGCGCCGTCACCTGCCCGCGCCGCGCTGAACCGTCGGCTCAGCACTCGGGAGGGAACTCCTGCGCGCCCACCAGCGTGCCCTCGCCGCCCTGGTGGGTGCCCAGGATGAGGCCGTCGTCGGAGGCCAGCGACTCGGTGTGGAACTCGAGCGCCGCGATGTCGCCGTCGGCGCCGTCCTCCGCGCCGGCGGCCGAGGTCACCTCCAGCGTGTACGCGGTCTCGGGGGAGTCGGGCACCACCCGGTACGCCGCTTTGCCCCCGGTGTCGGTGATGGTCCAGTCCTCGCCGGGCGCGGACAGGTCCACCTCCAGCCGGTCGCCCTCGAAGGCGCGGTTGGCGGTCAGCCGCCACCCGTGCTCCTCCGAGGTGAGGTCGATCCGTGCGGGCGGGCTGTCCCCGCACCACGCCACCTGGACCACGGGGAACTGGTGGCGCGCGGAGAAGTGCCCGGTGGCGACGGCGCCCACCGCGCCGCCGTCCGGCGCGCAGGCGGACACGAGCAGACAGGCCGGGGGGAGGAGCGCCCACCGTCGGAGGGCGGCTCGGTCGAGGACTGGCATGCCGTGATTGTGCCAATCCCCGTGGCGCGCCGTGGGCGTGTGCGCCGGGCGCGGGCGGCGGGGGACGGGAACGCCACAGGTCAGACCGGGGCGGTGGCACTCCGCGTTCGCGTCGCCGTTTCGGCGTGTCCGTCGCCGATGGGGCGTCTCCGATTCGTGATCCGCCGCTCCCTTGACCTACGTCGCCGGGGTTGCCAAGGATGGCGGGGTTGGAATTTGGTGATATGCGACACAGTGGGGCGGTCCGTCGCCGCGGGACGGGTCGGCCGCCCGGAGAGGAATGCGTATGCGTTCACGACGGTGGTCGATCGCCGCCTCGGGGCTGGGACTGGCGCTCCTGGCCACGGCGTGCGGTGCGGGAGGCGGGGACCGGAACCAGGTCGAGGTCTTCTCCTGGTGGACCGGGGGCGGCGAGGAGGCCGGGCTCAACGCCCTCATCGAGCGCTTCGAGGAGGAGAACCAGGGGGTCGAGTTCGTCAACGCCGCCGTGGCGGGCGGGTCGGGCACCAACGCCCAGGCCGTGCTGGAGGGGCGGCTCCAGAGCCAGGACCCGCCGGACTCCTTCCAGGGCCACGCCGGGGCGTCCCTCCAGGACTACGTCGAGGCCGGGTACCTGGCACCGCTCGACGACTTCTTCGACGAACACGGTCTGCGAGAGGCCTACCCCGACCAGCTGGTCGAGCAGATCTCCTACGAGGACAGCGTGTACTCGGTCCCGGTGAACATCCACCGGTCCAACGTCCTGTGGTTCAACCCCTCGGTGCTGGAGGAGGCCGGGGTGGAGGGGCCGCCCCGGACCCTGGCGGAGCTCGTGGAGGCCCTGGAGGCCGTCGCCTCCGAGACCGACGCCATCCCCATGGCGGTGGGCGCCCAGTGGACCGTCGACCACCTGCTGGAGTCGGTGCTGCTGGGCTCGCTCGGCACCGACGCGTACAACGCCCTGTGGGAGCCGGGCGCGGACTGGGACACTCCGCGGATGGCCGAGGCGCTGGAGACCTTCGAGACGATCCTGTCCCACACCCAGGAGGAGTCGGCGGCCGAGGACTGGCAGGAGGCCTCGCGCCGGGTGGCGGAGGGGGAGGCGGCCTTCAACGTCATGGGGGACTGGGCCGCCGGGTACTTCGACGAACTGGGAGCGCTCCCCGGAGAGGACTACGACTGGGCGCCCTCGCCCGGGACCGACGGTACGTACATGTGGCTGTCGGACAGCTTCACCCTCCCCGCGGGAGCCCCCAACGAGGAGAACGCCCGCGCCTGGCTCGCCCTGGTGGCCAGCCAGGAGGGACAGGACCTGTTCAACCCCCTCAAGGGCTCCATCCCGGCCCGCTCCGACGCCGACCCCGGCCGGTACGCGGACAACCCGTACCTGGAGTCCGCGCTGACCGAGTGGCAGGCCGGGCCCGAGCTGGCGGGGTCGTTCTGGCACGGGGTGACCGTGGGCAACCGGTGGAAGAACGACATCGACACCGCCGTGGGCCTCTACCTCCAGAACGAGGACCTGGAGGCCCTCAACGCGGCCCTGCACGAGGCCGCCCAGTCGGCATGAGCGCCCCCACCCAGGCGGGGGCCGCGCCCGGCGACCCCGGCCACCCGAAACCCCCCGTCCCGGACCGCCGCGCGCGTCCGACCCGGCTGCGGCGGGCGCTGGCCAGGGCCCGCACCTGGTTCCCGGGCCTGCTGCTGGTCTCGCCGTCGATCCTGCTCATCGGCGTGTTCGTCTACGGCATGATCGGCTGGAACACCCAGCTGGCCCTGAGCGACAAGCACGCCCCGATCCAGGACGGCTCCTTCGTGGGGCTGGCCAACTTCGTCCAGCTGTGGCAGGAGGCCCGCTGGCCCGCCGCCGTGGCCAACGCGGTGGTGTTCACCGTGGTCTTCGTCGGCGGAGCGCTGTTCCTCGGCTGGCTGCTGGGCCTGCTGCTCGACAAGGGCATCCGGGGCGAGGCGGTGTTCCGGACCCTCTTCCTCGCCCCGATGGCGGTCTCCTTCATCGCCACCGGTGTCGTGTGGCGTTGGCTGATGAACCCGGCGCCGGCCGAGCGCGCCACCGGTCTCAACGCCCTGTTCGTCCACCTGAACCTGGACTTCCTCGTCAACGACTGGTGGACCGCGCCCGACCTCGGCATGGCGGCGATGGCGCTGCCCGCCGTCTGGCAACTGGCCGGATACGTCATGGCGCTGTTCCTGGCCGGGTTCCGGGGGGTGCCCGAGGAGCTGCGGGAGGCGGCCCGGGTGGACGGGTGCTCGGAGTGGGGCGTGTACTGGCGGGTGGTCATGCCGCAGCTGCGCCCGGTCACCCTGAGCGCCGTGATCATCCTGGGCCACATGTCCCTGAAGGTGTTCGACCTGATCATCGCGGTGGCGGGGCAGCAGATCGTCGCCGACGTCCCCGCCGTGTACATGTGGGCGATGGTCTTCGAGGTCCGGGACCCGGCGAAGGGGGCCACCATCGCGTCCTACCTGCTGCTCGCCGTGGCGGTGTTCGTGATCCCCTACCTGGTCTGGACCGTGCGCAAGGAACGGAGCGAGGGCCGATGACCCGGAGATCGCCCGGACGGGTGAACGCCCCCTCCGGCGTGGGCGCGGCAGGCGGTTCACGCGGACGGGCCGTCCGGTTCACCGTCCTGCTGGTGTTGGCGGCGCTGTTCCTGCTGCCCATGTACGTGCTGGCGGTGACCGGGTTCAAGCCCTTCTCGGAGGCCACGGCGGCCCGGGCGTGGCTGCTTCCGCGCGAGTGGAGCCTGGAGGGGTGGTCCACGGCCTGGTCGGCGCTGGCCCCCGGACTGTGGAACAGCGTGCGTATGGCCGTGCCGAGCGCGGTCCTGTCCGCGGTGCTGGGCTCCATGAACGGCTACGTGCTGGCCCGTTGGCGCTTCCCCGGCGCGGACACGGTGTTCACGCTGTTCCTGTTCGGGATGTTCATCCCCTACCAGGCGGTGATGATCCCCCTCCAGCAGATGTTGGTGGGCGCCGACCTCATGGGCGGGCTGTTCCCGCTCGTCCTGGCGCACACGGTGTACGGCATCCCGATCTGCACCCTGATCTTCCGCAACTACTACGCGAGCGTCCCGGGCTCCCTCATCGAGGCGGCGCGGGTGGACGGAGCGGGGCTGCTGAGGACGTACGCCCACGTCATCCTGCCGGTATCGGCACCGGCGTTCGCCGTCACCCTGATCTGGCAGTTCACGTCGGCGTGGAACGACTTCCTCTTCGCGGTGTTCCTGACCGGTCCCAACAGCTGGCCGGTCACGGTGCAGCTGAACAACGTGGCCGGGTCCATGGTGGTGCCCTACAACCAGCAGATGGCGGCGGCCGTGCTGGCGTCGCTGCCGACACTCCTCATCTACCTGGTGCTGGGGAGGTACTTCATGCGCGGGCTCATGGCGGGGGCGCTCAAGGGGTGAACCCCGTGGCCGCCGGGGCACGCCCCGGCGGCCACGCGCCTCAGCCGCGGGCGGCCGAGTAGACGCTCAGGTGTGTGTGGGCCAGGGAGAACAGCGGGGTGGGAACGCCCAGCTCGCGGCCCCGCGCGACCAGGTCGCCGACGATGTGGTCGCCCTCCACGGGGTTGTCGTGGGTCAGGTCCCAGTACATGGACGTGGAGGTCTCGCGTTCGGTGTCGGAGATGACCTTCTCGGCGAACCCCCGGATACGGTCGCTGGGCGGGTACCCGGCGGCGGTGGCCAGGGCGGTGGCCTCGGCGAACATCCCCGCGCTGAACTCCTGACCGCCCGGGGCGCGGTTCACCCGGCCGATGGGTGCCCTCATCAGGCAGGTGACGGCTCCCAGACTGGCCAGGAAGACCCACTTGTCCCACATCTCCTGGCGGATGTCCTTGGTGGGGCGGGCGGTGAACCCGGCCTCCTCCAGGGCGGAGTGCACGCGGTCGAGTCCGACCACGGGGGAGCCGGAGAGCGGCCCGTAGACGAGTTCGCCCATCCTTCCCACCTCCACGATGCCGCCCCGCTCGTCCAGGCGGGTCATCACCATGCACACCCCGCCGTACACGCGGTCCTCGCCGAACCGCTCCACCAGGACGTCCAGGTGGCGCATGCCGTTGAGGAAGGGCACGACCACCGTCCCGGGCCCCACGGCCGGGGCGAGGTCCTCGACCGCGCCTTCGAGCCCGTAGGACTTCACCGAGAGCAGCACCAGGTCGTAGGCGTCGGTGAGCTGGTCCTTGGTCACCGGTGTGACGGCGATGTTCTCGGTGCGCCCCTCCACTGAGGTGATGTCGAGTCCGCGTTCGGCCAGGAGCGCGGCGCGTGCGGGCCGGACCAGGAAGTCGACGTCCCGCCCCGCCTGGACGAGCCGCCCGCCGAAGTAGCCGCCGACCGCTCCCGCACCCACGACGAGGATCTTCATGTCTCTCCCACCGATAGTTCGTGATCTTCGCAAAACGTAGGGCTCCGGGGTGGGGCTGGCAAGACCGGGGGTCCTTGGAGGGTGTTCGGGGCGGGGTGGGGTCGGTCACGGCGCGGATGGGGCGGACGGGGAACTCGTCCCCGGCGGTCGGCACGCGCCGGGCTGACGAATGGCGAGATATCACTTCATAGGCGTTGTGCTCCGCTGTTTTCACGGGTCCGGAAACCGGGGTCCGAAAAGGCTCTACCGGATATCGGGGTTGCGCTCGGCTCCGGGTTCGGAGAGCATCCTTCCGGAACCCTCCGTGTTAATGGAAAAAAGGAGGGTTCGCTTCACAAAACGCACATGAATGAGGAAAGGATGGTGGAATGAAGGCATTGTCCACGGTGGCCGCCCTCGTCCTCGGCGGCGTGCTCATGGGCGCCGTCCCGGCACACGCGGCGACCGGAGAGGTCGTGGTCTTCAAGACCGAGTTCGAGGACCTGGAACGCTACACCGATCCGGCGCCGGGAAGCTGCCACCAGCTCCCCGCCACCGCGCACGTCCTGTTCAACATGACCGACTCGGAGGTGCGCATCCATCCCGGTACCACCTGCCTCACCCGGGGGGTCCTCGTGGTCCCCGACCGTGGATGGCACGCGCCGCCGAGCGGACTCTTCAGCTTCTCGGTGGCCTGATTCCCCCGAAGGCAAAAAGGGGCGAAAGGCGTCTACCGTCGATCTCCCCCTTTGTTGCCTCTTACTTCCTGATTGAGGAATGTCCCGGCCGGGGTTTGGGGTGCTGGAACCGGACCTCCCCTTTGACTCCGTTCCCGCGGTCCGCAGAGGATGAGTGCCCGTTCGACGGCTCGTGTGCCCGAAGGGAACACCGAGCGGTACGGGAACAAGGAACCGGAAAGGTGCCGGCACCTCATGCTGCACACCCTCATCGTCGGCCTGGGCAGATCCGGGCGGGGTCTGCACGTGCCGTCGCTCGCCAAGGCGCGGGCGGCGGCACCCTTCCTCTTCGCCCCGGGGCCGCTCCTGGGCCTGGACCCCGCGCACGACCGTGTCGACGGGGTGCGCACGGTCGGCTCGCTGGAGGAGGCGGCCCGGTTACGCCCGCCCGCGCAGACCGTGGTCCACCTGTGCACGCCGCCGCGCATGCGCCTGGAGATGCTGCGGGACCTGGCCGACCTGGGATACCGGCGCGTCATCGTGGAGAAACCCCTGGCCCTGGACCTGGTGGAGCTGGCCGGGATCGCGCGGCTGCGCCGCGCCCGGGACCTGGAGCTGAACGTGGCCACCCCGTGGTCGGCCAGCTCCCTGACACGACGGTTGACCGTGGTCCGGCGCTCGGGCGTCTTCGGGGCGCTGCGCGCCCTCACGGTCGTCCAGAACAAGCCGCGCTTCACCCGCAGCCTGGAGTCCACCTCCCATCCCACGGCCCTCGACATCGAGGTCCCGCACGCCCTGGCTGTCGCGGTCTCTCTCGCGGGCGACGCCGACGTGGTCTCGGCGGACCTGAGCGACATGTGCGTCGAGGGCGTCCGGATGCCCGGCCTGGGAGCGGCCCGCGTGGACCTCCTCCACCAGAGCGGGACGATGACCCGGATCGAGTCGGACCTGACCTGCCCGACCCGGGAGCGCCGCATCGTGCTGGAGTTCGACACGGCGGTCCTGACCGGCCACTACCCGTGCAGCGAGGCCGACCACACCGCCCAGCTCGCGGTCGCCGTGGAGGGGCGCGCCCCCGCGCGGTCGGTCTTCGCCGACGACGCGCTGCCCGCGTTCCTGCGCTCGTGCTACGGCCGCTACGCCCGCTCCTGGCCCGGTGGCGGCGACCTCACCGCGCAGATCGAGGCGGTGCGCCTCCTGGCCGAGGCCAGGAACCTGTGCGCGCCGGGAACAGGGGCCAGGGAGGTCGACAGTGCCGTCGGCGCCTGACACACCGCGCATGGCCGGGATCGGCGACGAGGCCGCCCCGGGCCTCGGGGACCAGCTCGACGCCGTGCGCGCGCTCGGCTGGAACCTCCTGGAACTGCGCTCCCTGGGCGGGGTACCCGTCGCCGCCCTGCCCGAACCGGACTTCGCCCGGGCGGCCGACCGGATCGCGCGGGCCGGTGTCGGGGTCGTCGCCGTGGCCGCCAAGATCGGCGACTGGTCCCGGCCGGTCACCGCCGACCCCGCCGTGGACCTGGCCGAACTCGACGTGCTGGCTCGTCGCTGCGCCCGGCTCGGCACGCGCCTGGTACGGATCATGTCCTTCCCGTCGGGCGGCACGGCCGAGCCGGAGTGGGGCAGGGCCGCCCGGGCCCGGGTGCGCGAGCTCGCGCACCGGGCCGAGGACGCCGGTCTGGTCCTGGTCCACGAGAACTGCGCCGGATGGGCTGGAGAGAGCGCCGAGCGCGCGCTGGAGCTGCTGGCCGAGGCCGACAGCCCGGCGCTGCGGCTGCTGTTCGACACCGGCAACGGGGTCGCCCACGGATACGACGCCCCGGCCCTGCTCCGCCCGCTCGTCGAGTACGTGGCGCACGTTCACGTCAAGGACGCCGTCCCCCTCCCCGGGGGCGAGACCGCCTACGTAGGGCCCGGACGGGGAAGGGCCGGGGTCGAGGAGTGCGTGCGCCTGCTCGCCGCCCACGGCTACCGGGGCGCCTGGTCCATCGAACCCCACCTGCACCTGCGACCCCACCTGAGCGCCACGGGGGCGGACCCCGGGCTCGGCGACCCAGACGCGTTCGTCGAGTACGGGCGGGCGGCGCAGACCCTGGTGCACCGGGTCCTCAAGGAGGAGGCGCACCCGTGAGAGCCGCTCTGAACGCCGACGACCGCGCCCTGCTGCTGCGGCTGATGCGCCTGCCCACCGCCGGTCCCCTGGAGACCGGACGGGACGGTCCCGCGCCGAGGTTGTGGGAGGCCCAGCGCGACTACGCCCGTGCGGCCGAGCGGCTCGGCTTCCGGGTGGTGCGCCACGCGGCGGCCCGGCCCGCCGACCTGGAACGGCCCGGGGTGCCCGAGGCGGTGCGCGTCGCGGCCGCCGCCGACCCCGGGTTCCTGGAGGCGCAGCCGAGCCTGGTCCTGCGACTGGGCCCGGACGACGTCCCCCGCGCACGCACCCTGATGTTCAACGTGCACCTGGACACCGTGGCCGGGAACCCCCCGGTCACCTTCGACGGCGAGGTCTTCCGTGGTCGCGGCGCGATCGACGCCAAGGGGCCGGCCGTGGCCCTGTTGGCCGGGGTGCGGGCCGCCCTGGGGGGACGCCCCGAACTCGGCCGCCACCATGCGGTGCTCGTGCAGGCCGTCGCGGGCGAGGAGGGCGGCGCCATGGGGGCCCTGGGCACCCGGCCCCTGGTGGAGCTCGGGTACACCGGTCGGCTCAACGTGTTCTGCGAACCCACCTCGGGGCGGTTCTCGACCCGCAGCACGGCGTCGATGACCGCGCGGGTGTCGGTACGCGGCGACGACGCGATCGACGACCGCCCGCACACCGGCCACAACGCCTCCGTTCTGCTGGGCTTCCTCGCCCAGCGGATGGGCCGCGCCCTGGACGGGCACGCCCGCGACGGGGCGGTCTGCGTGGCCGGGCTGCACACCGGCACCCTGCACAACCGCGTTTACGGCAGCGGTGACCTCCTGCTCAACCTGGCGTACGGCGACGCGGCCACGGGCCGCTCCCTGGAGGGGGCGGTGACCGAGGCCTTCGAGTCGGCCCTCGCGGAGTTCACCGCCGAGTTCTCCGCCACCGCGCTGTTCGCCCGCACCGCCCGCGACGCCCGGCGCACGACCCGCCTGGACTGGCCCAAACGCGGGCTGCCGGTGCTGGACGACCACGACCCCTGGGGCCGTGCGCTGCTCCGCGGCGCCGGGGTCCCCGCCTGGCCCGCCGAGGAGCCCGCCTTCACCTGCGACGCGATCTGGGCGGCCGATCTGCCCGACGCGTGCACCGTGGTCCTGGGCCCCGGCGACCTGGCCGCCGACGGGGCGCACGGCGACGCCGAGTCCGCCCGCCTGTCCGACCTCGACGGGTTCGCCGCGACGGTGGCCCGTCTCCTGGCCGTCTTCACCGAACACACCCATGGAGGATCGTGACCACCCTCTCCTCGGAGTCATCCGGAACCGCGTCGTCGGCCGGGACTCCCGTGCTGGTCGACCACGCCGAGCTGACGCGCTTCCTCACGCAGGTGTTCACCCGGCGGGGCCTGCCCCCGGACCGGGCGGACGCGTCGGCACGGGCCCTGGTCCACGGCGACCTGACCGGAATGGACTCGCACGGCGTCGCCAACCTGGCCGGGCTCTACCTGCCGCTGCTCGACGAGGGGCGGGCCGACCCACGCGCCGAACCCGAGGTCGTCACCGACCTGGGCGCGGCCCTGCTGGTCGACGCGCACCGCTCGCTGGGGCTGTGGGCGGCGTCGTGGGCCATGGACCTGGCCGTCGAACGGGCGGCGCGGCACGGGGTGGGCATGGTGTCGGTGCGCCGGGCCACGCACCTGGGCTGCGCCGGATACCACGCCCTGCGCGCCGCCGAACGCGGCATGGTCGGCGTGGTCTCCAGCAACTGCGGCGGCCAGCGGATCGCGCGGCCGCCGGGCGGTGCCGTGGCGATGCTGGGCACCAACCCCCTCGCCGTCTCCGCCCCGGCCGGAGCCCACCCGCCCTTCCTGTTGGACATGAGCACCACCGCGGCCCCCACCGGGCGTGTCCGGCAGGCGGCCCGAGAGGGGCGCGCGCTGCCGGAGGGCCTCCTGTGCGACGACGCGGGAGCCCCGGTGACCGATCCCGCCGCCTTCGACGCCGGTGACGCGCACCTGATGTGGCTGGGCGGTGAGGTCGGCCGGTTCAAGGGGTTCGGCCTGGGCCTGGTCGTGGAGGTGCTGTCCGCGCTGGTCTCCGGGTCCGGCCGCGGCCCGCACCCGGACGCCTGGGACGGGGACGGCGGACCGAGCGGACGCGACGACGACATCGGCTTCCTGCTGATGGCCATCGCCCCCGACACCCTCAGACCGGGGGCGCGAGCCGACGCCGAAGGGCTCTTCGGCGCGCTGGTGGACTGCCCGCCGACCGATCAGGAGCGGCCGGTGCGCTACCCCGGGTGGCACGAGCACCGGTTCGCGCGCGAGCGGACCGAACGGGGCGTACCCCTGCCCGCGCCGTTGTACGCGCAGCTGGTGGCACAGGCCGAACGGGCCGGAGTACGGGCCCCCGAGGTACGAGGAGAGCAGCGTTGAACACAGCGCCGATGCGCGTGGGTGTCGTGGGACTGGGGTTCATCTCCCGCTTCTACCTCGCCGCCCTGGCGGCGTCCCCGTCCTGGCGCACGGTGGCGGTGTGCGACCTGGACCCGGCCCGGGTCGCCGATCCGCCCGAGGGCGCGGTCGGGTACACCGACCACACGGTGATGCTGGCCGAGGCGGAGCTGGACGCGGTCGTGGTCACCGCCCCCAACGACGCCCACGCCCGGATCTGCGCCGACGCCCTGCGCGGGGGCCTGGCGGTGTGCGTGGAGAAGCCGCTGGCCCTGGACCCGGACGAGGGCGCGCCCCTGGCCGCCCTGGCCCGGGAACGGGGGGCCGTGCTGTTCACCGCGTTCCACCGCAGGTACAACTCCGAGTTCGCGGCCCTGCGGGAGCGGTTGGCGGGGAGCGTCCCGGCGCAGGTGACCGTGCGCTACCTGGAACGGATCGAGGAACACGCGGGGGACGACACCTGGTACCTGGACCCGTCCCGGTGCGGCGGGGGATGCGTGGCGGACAACGGCCCCAACGCGTTCGACCTGGTGGAGGCGTTGCTCGGCCGGGTCGAGGTGGACACCGCGCGGGTGGAGTACGACCCCTCGGGGGTGGACCGCCGGGCGGACGTCGGACTCGTCGCCACCGGTGCGCGGGCCCGGGTCCTGCTCGACTGGTCGTACCCGGGGGAGCGCAAGGACGTCGAGGTGCGCACCGTCGACGGGCGGCTCCTGACCGCCGACATGCTGGCCGGCCGTCCGGCCTTCAAGGAGTCGCTCTGGCACGAGTACGACGCGATCGTGTCCGACTTCGCTGGGCGGGTGCGTGAGGGCGTTCCCGACGGTGCGGGTCTGTCGGCCCTGCGCCTGGTCGAGGACGTCTACCGCGAGGCGCGGCGGGCCCGTGCCGAGGGGGTGGGCGCGTGAACCCGGGCGAGGACGGACCCAAGCGGCACGTGACGGGCGCCCTGGTGAAGGTGCTGGTGCACCGCCGGACGGAGCGGGGCATGCGGTTGGAGCCGTTCGCCAGCAGGTGCGTGCGGGCGGGCGAGGTCCACGAACTGGTCGCCACCGACCACACCGAGACCGAGGAGGGGGCCCGCATCGACCGTGTGGGGTTCCTCGGTTTCGCGGAGATCACCGCGGCCGGGGTCGTGGACCGGGGCGACCGGGTGTGGATCGGCGGCCGTCGGGTGGGTGTGGTCCTGGGCTTCGACGCCTGCCACACGCCGAACCACTACAACGTGCTGATCCACGCCGACCCGGTGCCGACCGGAGCCACCCTCGCGCTCCTGCCCGAGGAGCCCGTGGTGTTCGAGCAGGCGCGCTCGGACGAGGACGGGACCGAGCTTTTCGCGAACAGTGGAAAAAATGGCAGAGAATGTCCGATATAAAAGTCGCATTACCCTCGGTGTTCTTCGGAATTCTGGTTTTCCCGGGTGGCGTCAGGCGGTAATCTCTTCCTGGGTCGAAGGCGATCGGGAGATCGCCGGAACACCCCATCGCATTTATTGCATTCGCTTTTTCCATGCAAACGCCAAGGAGATTTGATGACCACTGCGACCAAGGCCGAGAACCGCCTCGAAGAGCGCTTCCGTCTGTGGGACAACGACGGCAACGGCGTGATCGAGCGCGCGGACTTCGAGGTCGAGGCCGAGGGCATCCTCAGCAGTCTCGGTGCCGCGGGCACGCCCAAGGGCGACGCCCTCCGCGACAGCTACCTGGCCATGTTCGACCTGCTCGCGTCCGCCGCCGGCACCGACCGGATGAGCCAGGACAAGTTCGTCGAGGTCGCCGAGCAGGAGATCGTCAGCAAGGGCGACGCGGGCTTCGCCCGGGTGGTCCAGCCGACCATCCAGGCCATCGTCAACGTGCTCGACACGGACGGCGACGGCGAGGTCAGCCCCTCCGAGATGCAGAAGTGGTTCGCCGCCATCGGTCTCGACGGCGCCCAGGCCGACCAGGCCTTCTCCCAGATGGACGCCGACAACAGCGGCAACCTCTCCACCGCCGAGCTGGTGGCCGCCGTGCGCGACTACCACCTGGGCAAGAACGACATCCCCCTCCTGGGCGCCTAAGACATTTCGAGGTCCCCCTCCCAGCCCGGCCGCGGCTCTCTCCGCGGCCGGGTCGTACCCCTTTTCGTGAAACGGAATACGTGAATCCAGTACTCTCCTCCGGTGTGCGCGAGGACCAGCTCGACAAACGCACGGACATACCGTTCTTCGACCAGTCGGAGACGTTTCGAAGACTGTGGCCGGAGATCAGGGAGAACTGCGTCCGCGTCATGGACGACGGTAAGTTCTCCCACGGCTCCATGGTCGCCGAACTCGAACGCGCGCTGGAACGGTGGACCGGCGCCCGGCACGTGGTCGGCGTCAACTCCGGGACCGACGCCCTTGTCCTCCTGCTCAGGGCCGCGGGCCTGCGCCCCGGCGACGAGGTCGTCGTCCCCGCCTACACCTTCGTGGCCACCGCCACCGCCGTCGTGCACGCCGGCGGCGTCCCCGTCTTCGCCGACATCGAACCCCACGGATACGGCATCGACCCCGGCTCGGTGGAACGGGCGGTCACCGAACGCACCCGCGCGGTCATGCCCGTCCACCTCTTCGACCGCCTCGCCGACATGGAGGGCGTCACGCGGGTGGCGCGCGCCCACGGACTCACCGTCCTGGAGGACAGCGCCGAGGCGATCGGCATGCGCTCGGGCGGCACCCACGCGGGCCTGCTCAGCACCGGGGGCGTGCTGTCGTTCTTCCCGGCCAAGACCCTCGGCGCCGTCGGTGACGCCGGAGCCCTGCTCACCGACGACGACGCCGTCGCCGAGACCGCCCGGATGACGCGCCACCACGGCAGGTCCGGCCGCACCCTGGCCGCGTTCCCCGGCATCTCCAACCCCACGGTGGTCACCGGCTGCAACAGCAAGATGGACGACCTCCAGGCCGCCGTCCTGCTCGCCAAGCTCGCGCGCCTGGACGCCGACATCGCCCGCCGGTCGGAACTGTCGCACCGCTACGACCAACGCCTGCGCGACCTGCCCGGCGTGCGCGCCGTCCCCGGCGACGCCCCGCACGCGCCCGGACGGGACCGGGTCGTCTACGTCCACCTCGTCGAGGTCGACGACCGGGACGCCCTCGCCGCCCATCTGGCCGCCGCCGGGATCGGCACCGAGGTGTACTACCCGCGCCCGCTGCACCTCCAGCCCTGCTTCGCGCACCTGGGGTACCGGCCCGGCGACTTCCCCCGCGCGGAGCGGGTGTGCCGGTCGGCGCTGGCCCTGCCCCTGCACGCCGACCTGACCGACGCCCAGATCGACCGCGTCTGCGACGAGGTCGAGCGCTTCCTGACCGGGGGGACCCGATGACCGCGACCGTCGAGCACGCCGTCCCGTTCTTCGCGCCGGACCTGTTCGAGGCCGACCGCGACGTCCTCCTGGAACTGCTGTACGAGGTCGGCACCTGCCCCGACCAGAAGTTCATCCTGGGCGGCCGCACCGCCTGCTTCGAGGAGGCCCTGCGCGCCGAGACCCGGGCCGCCGACGCCGTGGCCTGCTCCAGCGGGACCTCGGCCCTCACACTCATCCTGGCCGCCATGGGCATCGGCCCCGGCGACGAGGTCGTCGTCCCCGCCTTCGGGTGCGCGCCCCTGGCGAGCACCGTCCTGGCCAGCGGGGCCCGGCCGGTCTTCGCCGACATCGACCCCGTGCGGCTGACGATGGACCCCGCCGGAGCCGAGGCGCTGGTCACCGAGCGCACCCGCGCGCTCATGCCCGCGCACATGTTCTCCGTGATGGCCGACATGCCGCGCCTGCGGGACGTGGCCGACCGCGCTGGCCTGCGGCTCGTCGAGGACTCCGCCCTGGCCCAGGGCGGCGCCCTCGAAGGCCGTCCGGCCGGGCTGTGGGGCGACGCCGGGGTCCACTCCTTCGTCCAGGTCAAGGTCTTCGGCATGCCCGGCGAGGGCGGTGTGGTGCTGACCGACGACACGGAGCTGGGCGAACGGGTGCGCATGCTGCGCAACCACGGGCAGGACGGACGCAACCGCTTCCTCCACCACCACGTCGGGCACAACAGCCGCTTCGACGAGGTGATGGCAGCCTTCCAGCTCCACCGCATGGCGGGGCTCCCCGCGCGGGTGGCCCGCCGCACCGAGATCTGCTCGTACTACTCCGAGCGCCTGGGCGACCTCGCGGACGCCGGGATCACCGCACCCGGGGTGGGCGGCGACGGACGCTTCCCCTACGTCTACACCCTGCTGTGCGAGGACCGCGACGGACTGCGCGCGCACCTGGAGGCGGAGGGGATCACCACCCACGTCTACTACCCGAGGATTCTGCCCGACCAGCCCGCCTTCGCCCCGTACGCCAGCCCCGACGGGCACTGGCCCCAGGCCCGGGAGGCGGCGCGCCTGAACATCTCCCTGCCCCTGTACCCGCACCTGACCGACGCGCAGGTCGAACGGGTGGCCGACAACGTACGCGCGTTCGCGCGCCGGAGGACCGGATGACCGACCAGATGACCGCGCCCGTCGCGGCGCCCGAGGCGACCCCCCGGACCGGGCGCGCCACCCTCGCGGCCTACGCCCGCCTGGCCAAGCTCGACATCGTCGACTACTACATCGGCCTGCCCCTGGTGTTCGTCATGTCGCTGCCCCTGTTGGGCTGGCGCACCGACACCCTCGGCCTGCTCCTGCTCGTCCTGGTGGCGGAGGTGGCCGTGGTGGCCGCCATGGTCGCCTTCGACGACGTCACGGGCTACCGCGACGGCAGCGACGCGGCCAACTACGGATCGGACGCGGCGCGCCGCCGCCTGGCCCGCAAACCCCTCGTGGCCGGGACCCTGACCGAGTCCCAGGCGCTGGCCTTCGGCCGGGCCGCGACCGTCGCCAGCGTCGCGCTGTGGGCGCTGGTCATCGCGCTGGCACCGCACCGGCCCACCTGGGCGATCGTGGGGGCGGCACTGTGCCTGGTCGCGTCGGTCCAGTACTCCTGGGGGCTGAAGATCAGCTACCGGGGGTTCCAGGAACTCTTCCTCGTCGGCCTCGGCGTGGGCTGGGTCCTGGTGCCGTACGGGCTGCTCACCGGTCAGATCGACGGGTTCGTCGTCGTCCAGGCCCTGGTGTTCGGCGGCGGCCCCATGCTGTTCGGGCTCTACTCCAACACCAACGACGCCGACGGCGACCGCGCGGCGGGACGCATCACCGTCGCCGCCCAGGTCTCCCCGAGGACCAACACCGTCTTCATCGTCGTGCTCACCCTCGCGGAGACCCTGCTGGTCACCGGCTCCTACCTGGCCGGGATCTCCCCGTGGTGGTTCCCCGTGGCGCTCCTGCCGGTGGCCCTCATGCGCGCGGCCCAGCTGTACGTCGGGTTCGTGCGCGGCGACATCCTGCGGGCGCGGCGTCTGGCCATCCACACCCACCGCGTCACCGTGGTCCTGCTGATCGGCGCCAACCTCGGCGCCGCCCTGCTCTGGGGGAGCGCGGCGTGACCCCGAGGATCGACGTCGCGGTGGTCGGAGCCGGTCCGGCCGGGCTGGCGACGGCGCACGCCCTGGCCCGCGCCGGACGCTCCGTACGTGTGCTGGAGGCCGCCGAGGCGGTGGGCGGGCGCACGCGCACCCTGCGCGTCGACGGGCACCTGGTCGACACCGGGGCGGAGATGATCCCGTCCGCGAACGCCTACCCGCAGACCTGGCGGCTCGTCCGCGAACTCGGCCTGGACACCGACCCCCGCGCCGTGCCCCGGGTACGCCAGGCCCTGTCGGTGTGGTGGGGCGGGCGGGCCCGCCCCCACGCGGGGCGCCCCCTGGGGCTGCTCACCGGCATGGGGCTCTCACCGGGCGCCCGGCTGGACCTGGCCCGCCTGCTCGGCGAACTGGGCCGCGCCGACCTGGACCCCGACCACCCCGAGCGGGGCGACCTCACCGGCCTCACCGTCGCCGACCTGCTGGGACCGCGCCACCCCCAGATCCGAGAACGCCTCCTGGGCCCGCTGGCCTCGGGCTTCTTCGGGTGGCCGCTGGAGCGGGCGGCGGCCGCTCCCTTCGCCGCCCACCTGGCGGCCTCGGGCAGCACCGCCACCTGGCGCACCTACCGCGACGGCATGGACACCCTGCCCCGCGCGCTCGCCGAACGGCTCGACGTGCGCACCGAACACCCGGTCACGGGGGTGGTCGAGGAGCACGCCGGGGTGCGCCTGGAGTCACCGCGCGGCGACCTCACCGCCCGGGCCGCCGTCCTGGCGGTCCCCGCCCCCGTGGCGGCCCGCCTCCACCCGGGCGCCCGCGCCGAGGAACGCGCCTACCTGGAGTCCTGCGCATACGCCCCCATGCTCCGGCTGTCGCTGTTCCTGGACGCGCCGCTGTCGCCGCGCGGGTCGCGGCGGGGTTTCGCCGTGCTGGTCCCCGACGACCCGCTGCTGGCGGTGCTCACCGTCGACCACCACAAACACGAGGGCCGGGCGCCCAAGGGGCGTGGACTGGTCTCCCTGGTCGCCACGCCCCGCGCGGCCCGGGACCTGGCCGCGGCATCCGACGACGAGATCGCGCGCGGGCTCACCGCGAGCGCCGAACGCCTCCTGCCCGGACTCGGAGCCCACGTGCGCCGGACCGTGGCGCACCGGTTCCGCCACGGGCTTCCCCTGCCCGGCCCGAGGGCCCTGGCGGCGCGCTCCGCCTTCGCCGCCCGCCCGCCCGCCGCCGTCGACTACGCCGGCGACTGGATCTCGCTGCGCCCGTGCAGTGAGGGCGCGGTGGCGTCGGCGACCACCGCCGCCGCGCGGGTCTCGGCCTTCCTGTCCGCCACCCGTGAACCGATCCGCATCGAGGAACCATGAAGCCACTGAGCCGCCCCCCGCACCGTCCGCTGGACCTGGGGACTCTCTTCGACGACCTGGAGGAGCGCGGCACCTCCACCGCCGTGCGCCTGAGCAGGCCCCTGGACGTCGCCCCCCGGGAGGGGATCGCGCTGGACGTCCCCCGGGTGGCCGCTCTGGTGCGTCAGCTCTCGGGCCGCCTGGCACTGGCCGGGGTCGGCCCGGGCGACCGGGTCGCGATCGCCAAGCGCAACCACTGGGACTACGTCCTGCTGTCGAGCGCGGCGGCCCGCCTGGGCGCCGTCCCGGCCTCGCTCTCCGCCCACCTGGAGCCGGGAACGCTGGAGGAGCTCCTCAAGCGCCTGGCCCCCGCGCTCCTGGTGACCGACACCGCTCTGCTGGGAGCCGCCCGCGAGGAGGGCCGCGACCCGGGCGTCCACGCGCGCCGGACCCTGGTCGTCGACGGCCCCGCCGAGGGCGCCCTCAGCATGGACGACCTCGACGGCGCCGCCGTGCCGCCGTCGCGCCGCCCCCACCCGGACGCGCCCCTGGCGATCATGCACACCTCCGGGACCACCGGTACCCCCAAGCTGGTCGTGCACTCCACCCGCACCCTCATGCGGCGGCTCGCGGGCTTCGAGGCCCACCGGTGGCCCGTACTGGGGAGCAGGCCGGACGACACGGTCGTCTCCTCCTACTCCTACGCGCACGGCCGCGCCCTGGCCTGGACGGCCAGCGTCCTGCGGCTCGCGCCCAGGACGCTGTCGGTGATCACCTCCGCCGACTGGGCCGAGGCGGCCCCGGCGTTGGAGCTGGACCGCCCCACGGTCCTGGAGGCGCAGCCCTCCACCCTGAGGAGCTGGCAGCGGCACACGAGGGGAAAGAGCACCCCCTTCGACCGGGTGCGGCTGTTCGTCAGCACCTTCGACGCCCTGCACCCCTCCACCGTCCGCGACTACCTCAACGCCACCGGGCACCGGTGGCCGCTCTGGACGCAGGGCTGGGGCCAGAGCGAGACCGGGCCGCTGACCTTCCGCTTCCTCACCCGCCGTTCGCTGGAGCGCGACCAGGGGACCTCGCCCACCACCCGCGACCTGGGGCGTCCGGTCCCCGGCCGGACCCGGTTGCGGGCGGTGCACCCCGAGACCCTGCTCCCCGTACCCGCCGGCACGCCGGGGCTGCTGTTCTGCCGGACCGACGCCCTGTGCCTGGGTTACGTGGGGGAGGAGGGGCGCTGGCGCTCCAAGCTGGTGGGCCAGTGGTGGAGCACCGGTGACGTCGGCTCCATCAGCCGCACCGGGGCGGTCCGCCTGGTGGACCGCGAGGTGGACGCCCTCACCGAGGGGGGCTGCCTGGAGATCGAGGACGTCGTCGACGAACGCCTGCCCGAGGCCCTGGAGTGCGTCGTGCTCGGTGTCCGCGAAGGCGATCCCGTGCCGGTGGTGGCCACCGACTCCGGGGAGCTGGACCTCACGGCGTGGCGGAACGCGGTCGCCGACCAGCCCGCGATGGCCGACCCGGTGGTGCTCACCTGGGACGAGCTGCCGCGCACGGGCACCGGCAAGGTGCGCAGGGGAGAACTGCGCGACCTGTTGGGGCTGCGTCCCGGCGCCCCGGGCACCGGGCGGTGGACGTGACCGCGAACGCGACCCCTGCGGCCCCCCTGGCGGGGGCGGTCGTGCGCGGGGTCGGCGACACGACGGCGGTCCGGGTCGCCCTGGACCGGCTGCGCGCGGCCGGGTGCGAGGTCGTCGCGGGGGGCGGGC
This sequence comes from Nocardiopsis sp. NPDC006938, assembly GCF_042869555.1. Classification (NCBI taxonomy): domain Bacteria; kingdom Bacillati; phylum Actinomycetota; class Actinomycetes; order Streptosporangiales; family Nocardiopsidaceae; genus Nocardiopsis; species Nocardiopsis sp. NPDC006938. The sequence continues at coordinate 114,051 of NZ_JBIAGA010000004.1, forward strand.
GCCCGCCCGCCAGCGCACCGGTCGGCCGCGTCGAACTCCTGGCCACGACGGCGGGGGAACCCGACGACAGCGCCTGCGACCTGACGTGGGCACCGCCGGGGAGCACCGTGGAACCGGAGGACGAACGCGACGTCCAGGCCCTGTGCGGCCTGGCCCACCTGCACGGCCGCTCCCTGGGCGGCGCCCGGTACCTGCCCGTCGACTACGCGTCGGTGTGCGCGGGTGTGCTGGCGTCCCAGGCGGTGATGGCGGCGGCGACGTCCGGTCCGGTGCGGTCGACGGTCTCGGTGACCGGTGCCGCCCTGACGGCCGTCGCCCCCCACGTCGCCGAGGCCGCCGCCTCGGCGGACGGACCGCCCGCGCGGGGCGGCGGGCCGCGACCCCCCTTCCGCTCCGTCGAGGGGACCGTGTTCGAGATCGAGACCCTGGACGCCGAGGCCTGGCTGCGGTTCTGGACCCGCCTGGGCGCTCCGGCGGCCGCCGTCGCCTCGGGGTGGCCGCCCTTCCAGCGGCGCTTCGCCACGGCGGTCTGCCCCCTGCCGGGGGAACTCGCCGCGACCCTGGCCGCGACCCCCTACGAGCGGGTGCGCGCGACCGCCCTGGACACCGGCGTCGGCGTGGTCGCGCTGCGCCCTCCCGGCCCGGCCACCGAACCCGGCCCGGACTCGCCGTGGCGGCTGCGCGGGCTCGGCGGCCCCGACGCCCGGTCACCACGCGCCCACCGTGTCGGGGCGCCGCTGGCCGGGGTGCGGGTCGTGGAGATCACCAACCGCATCCAAGGGCCGCTCGCCGGACTGCTGCTGTCGTACCTGGGGGCCGACGTGGTGCGGATCGAACCACCCGGCGGCGACCCCATGCGCGGCGTACCGCCGCTCGCCCACGGCGTCTCGGCCCGCTTCACCGCCCTGAACCGGGGCAAGGGCGCGGTGGAGGCCGACCTCAAGAGCCCGGAGGGCCGCGAGGCCGCCGCCGACCTCGCGGCCCGTGCCGACGTCCTGTTGTACAACTGGCCGCCCGGACGCGCCGAACGCTTCGGCCTGGGCACGGACGACCTCGCCGAGCGGGCTCCGGGGCTGGTGCACGTCCACGTCGACGGGTGGGTGCACGAGGGGCCCGACGCCCCCGCCCCGGCCACCGACTACCTGGTCCAGGCCCACGGGGGCCTGGCCCACCTGTGGGCCGCGGGGGGCGAACCGCCCGCGCCCTCGTTGTTCACCGTCACCGACGTGCTCGGAGGGATGATCGCGGCCGAGGCGGTCACGGCCGCCCTGGCGCTGCGTACCCGCGCCGGAACCGGAGTCAAGGCCCGTACCGGTCTGGTCGACGCCGCCCGCCTGCTGCGCGGGGTTGGCGTCGGCGCGCGGAACCGCGGGCCCTCCGCGCTCCTGCCGGTCGAGGACCTTCGGCACGTCGTCGACCTCTTCCCCGACTCCTTTACGGACGTCGACGGCATCGCGCACGCCCGCTCACCGTGGGCCTTCGCCCCGTCGGCGGTGGCGCGACGATGACCACCTGGACCTCCGCCGAGGGGCTCGTCCTGACCGACCTCGTCCCGGCCGCGCTGCGCGCCGACTGGGTGGCGCGGGGGTGGTGCCCCGACCGCGACCTGTACTCCCTCTTCCTCGAACGGGTGCGCGCCCACCCCGGCCGGGACGCGGTCGTCGACGAACGCGGCACCCTCAGCTACGCGGACCTGGACGGGCGGGTGCGCGCCACGGCCGCGCTGCTGACCGCGCACGGCGTGCGCGAACGCGACGTCGTGGGAGTGCTGCTGCCCAACGGCAGGGACGCGACCACCCTCGACCTGGCCGCGGCGGCGCTGGGAGCCGTCGTGCTACCCGTCCCGCCCGGGCGTTCGGACGCCGACGCGCTCGGCCTCCTCACACGGGCACGCGGCGCGCTCCTGGTGACCGAGGGCCCCCGCGCCGCACGGATCGCACGGGCTCACCGGGGGCGGGCACGCGTCGCGGCCGTCGACGCGGTGACCGCCCCGCACACCGGCGCCCCGGCGTGCCAGGGGCCCGGGGAGCCCCGCGACGGCACGGTCGCCGACGTCCGGGGGAGCGCGGGGCCACGGGGCGCCGGTGAGCGATTGCCCGGGGGCCCCGGCCGGAATCGCCCGGACCCGGAGTCACCGGCCCGCGTCCTGCTCTCCTCCGGCTCCGAGGGGGAGCCGACCATGGTCGCCTACTCGCACAACGCCATGGCCGGGGGGCGGGGCTCCTACGTGGGCGCCCTGATCCGAGGACAGGAACCCCCGCGCGTGCTCCTCCTGGTCTCGACCGCCTCCTCCTTCGGCTCCCTGGGACTGGTCGCCCTGGTCCGGCACGGCGCCACCCTCGTCACCTCGGAGCGCTTCGACCCCGGCGGGACCCTGGAGACGATCGAACGGCACCGACCCACCCACCTGGTGGGTGTGCCCACCATGCTGCGGCGCATGGCCCTGCTCGACCACGGGGCCGACACCTCCTCGCTGACCGCCGTCGTGGCCAGCGGGGCACCGCTGCACGGCGAGGTGTACGACCTGTGCGTCCGGCGCTTCGGCCGTCCCGTCGTCAACGTCTACGGATCGACCGACGGCGTCAACTGCCACACCGCCCGCGATCCGTGGAGGTGGGAGCCGGGGCTGGCCGGGCGTCCGGACCCTGCGGTGGCCCGGATCAGTGTGCGCGACCGCGAGGGGCGTCCCGTCGCGCCGGGCGAGCTCGGGGAGGTGTGGGCCCTGGGGCCGATGACACCCCTGTGTCACGTAGCCGCTCCCGCACTCGACCGGGAACGTCGCTCCGGCGAGGGCTGGGTGCGCACCGGAGACGTGGGACGCCTGGGCGGGGACGGGGACCTGTGGGTCGTCGACCGTCTGCGCCGCACGGTGATCCGGGGCGGGGTCACCCTCTATCCGGCGCGGGTCGAGGACGCCCTGTCCGCGCACCCGGGCGTGGACGAGGCCCACTGCGTCCCGGTCCCCGACCCCGACCTGGGCGAGCGCATGTGCGCCTGCGTCCGCCCCTCACCGGGGGCCGCCCCCACGGAGGAGGAGCTGCTCGCGCACCTGCGCGACCGGCACGGCATGGACACCCGTCTCCTTCCCGAACACGTCCTGTTCCTGCCCTCCGTACCGCTCGGCCCGACCGGGAAGGTGTGCACGGGCACCCTCACCCGGATGGCGGCCGAGGCCGTACGCGCCCGAACGACCGTCCTCACAGGAGATCCTCGATGACCGACACCGCCACCGAGCCCGGCTACCTCTTCGACAACCACAGCGAACACGCCCGCGACCAGCACAGCTTCCTGGCCGCCGCCTACGACCCGCTGACCACCAGCAGACTGGAGGAGACCGGGGTCGGCCCCGGCTGGCGGTGCCTGGAGGTGGGAGCCGGGGGCGGATCGGTGGCCCGCTGGCTGGCCCGACGCGTCGCCCCCGGGGGCTCGGTGGTCGCCACCGACATCAAACCGGAGCGGATCGATCCGGAACCGGGCCTGGAGGTGCTGCGCCACGACGTCACCCGCGACCCCCTGCCGGAGGCCTCCTTCGACCTGATCCACTCCCGCCTGGTCCTGCTGCACCTGCCCGAGCGCGAGGCGGTCCTCGAACGGCTGGTGCGCGCCCTCAAACCGGGCGGCGTGCTTCAACTGGACGAGTTCGACATCACCTACGGGCCGTCCCTGCTGATGCCCGACGCGCAGGCCAGGGAGGTCTACGAGGGGTTCCTGGACGCCAAGGTCCGGGTGATGGAACGGGCCGGAGCCGACCCCGCCTGGGGGCGCCGCGCCCCCGAGGCGATGCGCCGGGCGGGCCTGGTGGACATCGATCCGCGTCCGCACGTGCAGCAGTGGAACGCGGAGTCGCCGGGTGTCCACCTGATCGCGCACCACACGCGCCACCTGCGTGAGGCGTTCCTGGGCGTGGGGATGACCGACGAGGGCCTGGAGCGTGTGCGCCGGGTGCTGGCCGACCCCTCGTTCCGCTCCTCCTCCTGCCTGATCTACACGGTTCAGGGCCGCCGACCCGCGTGAGGGCCCGGTCGTGGCCCGGGGTAGGCCTCCGGGCCACGACCGGTCGGGTTCGGCGCGGCCCCAGGGAGGTCTTCCCCCTTCACGCGTGCGGTTCCCAGGGGATCGGTCCGCTCCTCGGTGTCGGAACCCGAGGACTGCCGGTGGTGAGAGGTTCGCGGGCCGTGGGGCGCGGTGATGGGCTCGCGACGACTCGCGGCGCGGTTCTCAGGCGCCACGGTCGCGGGAGCGCGGTCGTGGGACGAACAGGAGCCCGAGCCCGGCGAGTACCGTCGCGGTCACCGGGACCAGGCCGGGGCTCGCGGAGACCGCCGCGCCGCCCAGCGCGCCGCCCAGCGCCGCTCCGACGTACACCGAACCGCTGTGCACCGCCACGGACTGCGCCGCAGCCCGCACGCCCGCACGGTCGAGCAGGAGCGACTGGAGGCTCGGCGGCACGGCCCACGCCGCGGCGGACCAGGCCACCAGCAGGGGCGCCACCGTCCACGGCGACGTCGGGCGGCCCAGCCACAGCAGGGCCACGGCCGTCATCGTGAGGCAGAAGAGCGCCACCGCGCAGCGGAACACGCGCAGCGGTCCGTACCGGTCCACCAGGCGGCCCGACGCCTGGGCGCCCGCGAGTCCGCCGATCCCCGAGCACACCAGGAGCGCGGCGAGCAGTGCCGGGGTGACACCCGCGAGCTCGGCCAGGACCACGGCGACGTAGGTCTGGAACGCCAGGTTCCCCGCCACGACCAGAACGGTGACCACGAGGACGGCGGCCACGGTCCGGTCAGCCAGGGGGCGGACCAGTTCACGGAGGCCGCGGTCGTCCTCCTCGACGGGCCCCGCGGGCAGGGACCGGGCGGCCAGCACGAGAGCGGCCAGGCCCAGGAGCCCGCATCCCACGAAGGTGGCCCGCCAGCCCCAGAGGGCTCCCACCCACGTGCCGAGGGGGACGCCGATCAGTACGGCACCGGTCAGCCCGGTCATGACGGTGGCCAGGTGGCGGCCCCGCCGTTCCGGAGGAGCGAGGGTGCTCGCCAGCGCCAGGGCGGCGGGCAGGACCACCGCCGCAGCGAGCGCCGCCGTCACGCGCAGGGTCATCAGGGCGGGGTAGCCGTCGACCAGGGGCACGGCGAGGTTGGCGGCCGAGAACACCGCCAGCGCCACGACCAGGGATCGCCCGAGCGGAATCCGGGCGAGGAGAAGGGCCCACAGGGGCGCGGTGAGCGCGTAGACGAGGGAGTAGACGGTGACGAGTTGTCCCGCGGCGGCCTCGGAGACCCCGGTGTCCGAGGCGATGGAGGCGAGCACGCCGATGATGACGAAGTCGTCCGTCTGGACCGCGAACGCGGCCAGGACCAGGGGGAGTAGCCACGGGGGAGGTAGGCGGGAGTCGGGCATGGGGTGAGGGTAACAGTTGTTTCCCTTATTCGGGTGCGGATGCGAGTGCGGGTGGGGGCGAGCGGGTGGGCTCGGGTGGGTGGACGGGTGCGCGGGCTCGGGGGTGGCGGGTGTGGTGTGGCCCCGCCTCCGGAGGAATCTCCGGTTAGCCATTTTTCTCCGTTATTGTCCCGATATGCGGGAATGTTTGACGAATGATGTTCTGGGGTTGGCCTCTTGCGGCCATTTTTCGCCTTCTCCTTTTGTGGTCTCTCGCCTAATGTCGTCGGTGAACGCGGCGATACACGGCCGGAAGCATTTCGGTCGCGGAAATCGCCGATCCCTCCAGTCATGTGAAGGAATCCATGTCTGTCAAGAAGCGCTTGTTCGCCACGGCCGCCCTGGCGGCCTCCGTCGCCACCGCCGGTGTGCTCGCCACCGCTCCCACGGCCTCGGCCGCGAGCATCCCCATGGTCGAGGCGCAGGCCACGTACGTCTACCTCTACGAACACGACAACTTCAAGGGCGGTTCCTGGCGGACCTCCGGCAACGCCGCCAACCTGGCCAACCACTGCTGGAGCGGATCGGGCTGCCGTGTCGTCAACGACAACGCCAGTTCCATGAAGAACCAGAAGTCCAACGACGCCTCCTTCTACCGGGACGCGAACTACAAGGGGCCGTCCTACTTCGCCAAGAAGAAATCCGAGGACAAGGACCTGACCAACAACGGATTCGACAACAACATCAGCTCGGTCCGGATCTGGTGACCGAGCTGACGGCCAGTTGACCGAAGTGCCGGGGAGGAACCGCGCGAAGCGTGGCGCGCGGCCTTCCCGGCACCCTCTGCACGGAGTGGAGACAGCGATGAACGGACGACGTCCCGCCCCGGCGGCCGGTGCGCTGTGCGTCGCCCTCGTCCTGGCCGCCTGCGGGGTCCCGGACGACGGGGACGGCGGGGACCGCTACCTACCCGCCGAGGAACCGGTGCGGTCGCTGACCCTGCCCTTCGACGCGTACACGCTCTCCCCCTTCGAGATGCGCACACTCGACTACGCCGAGGACCTGCTCGTGCGCGACTGCATGAGGGGTAACGGCATGGACTGGCGGATCGTCCCGGCTCCTGAGGAGGAGGGAACCGACCCCCCGCACCGGGGCAGGTACGGCGTGGTCGAGACCCGAGTGGCCGAGCGGTTCGGGTACGGCGCGACCCCCGGGTCGGCCGACGAGGGCCTCGTGGAGGAGGTGCGGCAGGACCGGCTGACCCTGCTGGCCACCGAGCACCGCGCCGCCTACGGGGCCGAAGACGGGGCCGGGTGCGTCGAAGAGGCGGAGGCGGAGGTGACGGAGGGTGTCCCGGACCTGGACACCGATCTGTTGAACTCCTACATCCACGCGGGCTTCGAGGCCTCCCAGGCCGCGCCCGAGGTCGTCGGCGCCTTCGCCGCCTGGAGCGCGTGCATGGCCGACCGGGACCTGGAGTACGCCACCCCGACCGAGGCGTCAGCCGACGCGCGCTGGAACGGTGAGCGGGACGGACCGACCGCCGAGGAGGCCGCGACGGCGGTGGCGGACGTGGCCTGCAAGGAGGAGGCCTCGGTGGTCGGAACCTGGCGCGACGCGGAGGCACGGGCCCAGGAGGAGCTGATCGAGGCGAACCCGGCCGACTTCGCGCTCTTCGCCCAGGTGCGGCACGCCCGGTTGGAGACGGCGCGCACGGTGCTGGAACGCCTCGGAACCTGATCCGCGCCGGGCAGCGGCCCCGGTCGGAGGCGAAACGGCCCGACCGGCGGGGCCCACCCGGAACCGGGCACCGGCGACCGGCGCCGTCCCCACCGGCGTCTCCTTCGGGCCCGGGCGGTGACACGACCCCCTCGACGAGTCGTGAGGGGGCCGCAGGCGGGTGCCGGGCGCCCGGGTGGAGCGCCCGGCGACGGTCACAGGTGCGGGGAGATCAGGTTGACCACGTTGTTCTTGGTGGCCGGGCCGATCCGGGTGGCGACCTTGGTGCCCTCCTTGACGACGAACAGGGTGGGGATCGCCGTGACGTCGTGTTTGGGGGGCGTCTCGGGACTCCGGTCGATGTCCAGCCGGGCCACCGTCACCCGGCCCTCGTACTCCTTGGCGACCTCGGCCAGGACCGGGTCGAGCGCCCGGCACGGGGCGCTCCACTCGGCCCGGAAGGCCACGAGGACGAGGGAGGGGGGCCTCAGGACCTTCTCGTCGAAGTCGGCATCGGTGACGTCCAGGACGGTTCCGCTCATGGGTCTGGCTCCTTCGCGGGGGTCGACGGGGGTACGCCGGGTACGTTCCCACGACCGGGTCGACCTCGTGCCGGATCGGCCCGGTGGACGCTCACGTGTCATGGTTGGTGGTGTTCTGTCATGACGCGGGGCGGGCATCCGGGGCCTCCGCAAGCCCGGTTTCGGCCGCGCCGATGCGCCGGGGCGGCGGACCGGGAACACCGGACCGCGGACGTCATGCCGGGAACGCCGCACCCGAGGGGCCCCAGTGTCCCCCGGGCCCACGAACCGTTCCCCTGGGCCGGACCTCGTGGGCGGTCCCGCACCCGGGGGCGGCCGATGTCCTCAGGCGGGTGTGGGCCCCGGCCTGCACGGGAAGGCTCCGGCATCATGGGAAACGCCGGTCCCCGTGTCGGGGACGCCTTCGGAGAGACGCTCCGGCGCTGCTGGGAGGCGCGGGCCGCGCCGGGCTCCGCCTTCGAGATCATCGAGCGCGACGACGGCGTCATCCACGCCGCCGACGCCAGCCGGTACTTCACACCCTCCGCGCGGCTCCCTCCCCTGGACCGCGAGGCCCTGGAACTCGCCCGGGGCAGCGTTCTCGACGTGGGAGTCGGGGCCGGTCGCCACGCCCTGGCACTCCACGAACGGGGCCGGACCGTCGTGGGGATCGACCCCTCACCCGGAGCGGTCGAGGTCGCCCGCCTACGCGGGGTCGACGCCCGACACGGTTCCATCGCCCGACCACCGACCGGGCTCGGCCGGTTCGACACGCTCCTGCTCCTGGGCAACAACCTCGGCCTGCTCCAAGACGCGGAACGGGCCCCCGCGGTCCTGGCGCACCTGGCGGCCCTGGCGGCGCCGGGGGCCGTACTGCTCGGCACCGGCATGGACCCGGGCACCACGAACGCCGAGCACCTGGCCTACCAGCAGCGCAACCGCGCCGCGGGACACCTCCCCGGGCGCATCCGCATGCGCAACAGGCAGGGGGCCCTGGCGACGGAGTGGTTCGACTACCTGTTCGCCAGTGTGGACGAACTGGCGGAGCTGGTCCGCCCCTCGCCGTGGCGGCTCGTGTCGGTTCGACGCGACCGGCACAAGTACCTGGCGGTACTCGGGTCGCGGGACGAGTGAGGCGGGCGGGTCAGCCCGGATACCACCCGGCCCTCAGATGGCGCGCCGCCGCCGTCACGTCGGCCACCGACCGGTACCCGTCCGCCTCGGTGAGCAGCGAACGGGCCAACCGCATCGCCCGGATCTCGCACCCCGCCCGGGTGGCCCGGTCCCCGATCCCCGTCAGGTCGACCGGGCGCGCGAACCCCACCAGGCGCCGGATCAGCTCCGCGCCGCAAAACCCCACCGCGTCGGTGAGAACCCGCTCCAGGTAGGCGCTGCGCTCGGCCTCCAACGCCACCTCGGCCCCGGGGCCGGTGAACAGCCGCGCCGGGAAGGCGCTCCCGTGCGCAGCGGAGCGCCACCGGTCCAAGAACCCCTCCCGGAACGCGTCCCAGGTCCGTTCCACCTCCTCCAACAGCCACATCTGCTGGACGCTCTCCCCGGCCACGGCCCGACGGCGCCCTCCGTCCCGGGCGTCCGCCGCGAAGTAGGCGATGAGCAGGTGCGCCAGGAAACCGCCGATGTCGAAACCCAGGGGACCGAAGCAGGCGAACTCGTGGTCGAACACCCGACTGCACCCGGCCCCCACCATCACCGAACCGGTGTGCAGGTCGCCGTGGAGGAGCGCCTCCCGGCTGGTGAGGTACCGGTACTTGAGCCGGGACACGGCGGTCAGCACCTCCGGGTCCGAACGCAGGGCGAGCACCTCGGCGTCCAGGTCGGGCGTCGTCCACCAGTTGCGGTGGAAGTCGTGGTAGACCTCCGTGAAGACCATGTCCTCCGTCATCCGGCACATCTCGGTGTTGGTCTCGAACTCGGCGACCAGGTCGCGTTTGCGCCCGGCGTCCATCCCGAGGTCCGAGGTGGCGAAGAGCGTGCGGGCCAGGTAACCGCCAACCTGCTCGCCCAGACCCGGGTGGACGCCGCCGCGGGACAGGTGGTGGCGCAGCACGGTCTGCCCCTCGACGAACTCCATGACCAGCAGGTGGGCGTCGCGCTCCAAGTGCAAAGGGGTGGGGACCGCGCCCGGAGCCGCCCGGCCGTGCTCCTCCAGAGCCCGGTACTCGTAGACGACGCGCTCCGGGGTGAGCGGCCAGGAACGGCCCGCGACGCGCACGTACGGGGGAGCCTGTTTCACACACACGGCCCCCTCGGGGCCGCCCACGCGGAACACGAAGTTGACGTTCGCGTCGCCGACCTCGTCGATCGTCCAGTCCTGGGAGGTGCCGCCCAGGCGTCGCCGCAGGTCCGGGACCTCCTCCAACAGCGCGGTCAGCGTGGTCGTCTCGGGGACGGCGGGAGCGGTGTCGGTCACGGTGATTCCTCCGGCGGTGTGCGGGTTCGGGCACGGGTGCGGATCAGGGGGTGAATCTGCGCGGCCCGGTGAGGGGCGGCCGACGAGGGCGCGCGGGACGGACTCGGCGCCGTGGACGCCCTCCCGGGGGACCGGCAGGCCCACGTAGGGGAGAGGGCGAACCGGGGCGTGCCCGGGCGAGCGCCTCCTGGTGGACGCGGCACGCGTCGCCGAACCCGGGCACCAGGGCCCGTGCCGTCCACCGCGACACCAAGAATCGCAGGCGGACCATGAATATCCGCAATCACACCATTCACGCGCCCTCAATAGCGGTCTTTCGACCTCTTGCGTGTCCATATCTGTTTACCCCTCATGGGTGGCGTGTCACCCTCCGCGCATGAACCCACCGCGAACCCCGAGTTTCGTGATCGTCTTCGAGGCCCTCGGTTTCGCTTTTCTCCGCACGAATACGGCGCCGAACCACGCCCGGTCGCCGGGGCGTCGCGGCTCTCCAACACCGGCGGCCGCCTCCTGCCGGATGACAGCGCACGCCCCCACTACCTGGGGCTGCGAGCTGCCCCAGGGCGCTGCCACGCCGAAGCCGACCGGGGGCCCGGCGCCGCCCCGGACACATGGGGCGTTTCCGACGCGAGTCTCTTGGCCGATCGGCGGATTCCCCCTGATCAGAGAATCGACTCCCCTCAGGCCGGGAGCCGGAACCGCGACGCGTCCCTGGCCGATTACCGCCAAGTGGACAAGAACTCCATCCGTCCCAGGGGGAGAAATACACCGAGCTCAGGTAGGGGATCGAGAAAAAGGAGAAGGCCGAAATGCGGGGCGCGGCGAGCGGCACCGTTCCGGGAGCGGCCACGGTAACCGCGATCCCTGTTGCGCCACCTCCTGAGGAGCCGTCGGGCCGCCGCCGCGCGCCCCCGACGACGCCGCGCGAGGCGTGGGCCCTCCGGGCCACGCATCCCCGACTACGAAGGGCTTTCGGGGGAGCGTCGCCCTTCGACTGGGAGTAGGTTGGCGGTGGTGTCGTCGACCACGGCGTTGGTGACACCCACCGCAGAGCCGAGCCCCCACCGGCACCGAGGTCGCTTTGAGGAGCTACCGAAGATGTTTCAGGGTCGGGTGCGGTACGCGCCCATGGCGCACGACGAGACGGTGTGCGGGGCTGTCTACCCTCGGCGGTCCCTGGTGCTGGTCGCCGGGGTGCCCGGAGCCGGGAAGAGCACCCTGCTGCGGCGGCTGTTCGGTCTGCGCGGGGACGAGGAGCGGGCCGTGACCACCACGGACGGTGTGCGGGTCATCGACTCGCTCCAGTCGCGCTACCAGCTCAGGGGGCTGCTCGCCCGGGTCCCGTACCCGCTGTGGCGCTGGGTGGTGCACCTTCTCCACCTCGTCCACGTGGCCCTCGCGCTGAGCGGCGGCGGGCCGGTGGTGGTCCACGAGTGCGGAACCCGGGGTTCGGTCCGTGTGCTGCTTTCCCTCCTCTGCCGACTGCGCCGGTACGAGATGCACGTGCTGATGATCGACGCCACCCCGCAGGAGGCCCGCACAGGGCAGATTGTGCGCGGGCGGCGGGTGACCGAGCGCAGTCACCGGACGCACTCGCGCCGCTGGCGGCGACTGCGCGCAGCCACCCGGCGCGGGCCCACGGCGTTCGCGCCGGGCGCGCGCAGCCTGCTCACACTCGACCGGCGCGGGGCGCGGGAACTGGCCTCGATCCGGTTCGGCCCTCGGGTCGAGGACGGAAGTGCCCTCAACGACCCGGTGGAGTCGCCCGCGTGATCCGGTGCGTACGGGATCGGCATCACCGCCGGCGACGATGGCAGTGGCTGTGTATCAGGGACGTGAGAACATGCTGGGGGATGTAGTCGGCACACGGGCGGCTCCATTGACTTGCGAGTAGGTCTCGCGGAGATAACGGCCCGTGTTGTTGCAGGTCATTAAGCGTGAGCCCCACGCACGTGGGGATGGACCGGCGTCCACCAGTGCTTCGGTGGCCGGGCCGACGTGAGCCCCACGCACGTGGGGATGGACCGTCGGGTTCTTCGACGCGGACCCACAGGACGTGGTGAGCCCCACGCACGTGGGGATGGACCGGTCATGGCGCAGCGGACCGAGGCCCGTGCGCGGTGAGCCCCACGCACGTGGGGATGGACCGGCAGTCTGGCGCCCTGTTCGAGATTGCGGCCAGTGAGCCCCACGCACGTGGGGATGGACCTACGAAGTCTGCCACGTCGATGGCTGGCCTCGCGTGAGCCCCACGCACGTGGGGATGGACCGTACTCGGTGGCGGTGTACATGCCGGCGGCGTAGTGAGCCCCACGCACGTGGGGATGGACCAGTGTCTTGGACGTCCGACCAAAGGTCCTGGAAGTGAGCCCCACGCACGTGGGGATGGACCTCCATTTGCAGTGTGTGACGGGTCACCGGCGCCGTGAGCCCCACGCACGTGGGGATGGACCGTCCACACCGCGTACGGTGACGCCGCAGGGCTGTGAGCCTCACGCACGTGGGGATGGACCGATCCCCTTCCCCTCCTGGATCTGGCGGATGGTGGCGAGCCCCACGCATGTGGGGACGGGCCGACACCGACGAGGCCGGGGCGTGGACGACACCCCCCGGCCTCTCGACCTCACCGGAGAACGTGACGCACGGCCTCGGCATCCGTGCGTCTGCCCGGCGAGGACCAGCCTGTCGCGTTACCGGTCCGGCCCCCAACCCTCCTCGGGCAGGTCGTCGAAGGGGCTCTCCTGCGCCCCGAACCCCGCTTCCGCGCCTTCGGCCCCCTCCGGGCTCCCGGCCGCTGGCTCCGGAGCCTCGGGGAGCCACTCCGGCGCCCTCTCCTCGACCTCCTCGACCTGCGCCGTCATCCGAATCAACTGGAGGCCGTCGAAGTCCAGCACCCTCCGGCGCCGCTCGCCCGCCGTGAGCACGACGTATCCCTGCTCGTTGTCCGCGGGGTGCAGGCACACGGCGGCTCCGTCCCCGACGGAGGCGCTCACCGCGGACCACAACTCCTGGCGCACCCGGGCGTTCATCGTGCCGACGTACAGCCCCGCGTCGGGTTCGGTCATCCACCGGGACAGGGCGCCGCGTACGCGATCCGGAACCGCGGTCGTGGCGATCACCACCATCGACCCCATCAGTCCCCCGTCCCCGCGTAGTTGACCCCTCCCGAGACCGCACCGGAGGACGGGTCCCACAGGTCGACCACCCGCCACCGACGCGACGCCGTCTCCGGCCCTTCGTCGTCCTCGTCCTCGAGGCCGGGATCGAGCAGTACCTGTATGTCCCGGACGATGTGCGGGATCATCTTGTACAGCCGCAGGTCCGTCCGAAGCAGGGTCCGGGCCCGACCCTCGGGGTTCTGCGCACCGTGCAGGGAGAACGCCAGCGGGATCGTGGTCCGGGCCTTGTACAGGTCGGCGATGTCGTAGACGAACGACTGCTGTTTTCCGGAGTGCACGAAGCCGAGGGCGGGGGAGCACCCCAGGTGTGCGATGACCGAGTGCACCACCCCGTACAGGGCGGCGTTCCCCGCCGACAGCGCCTTGTTCACGGGGTTCTGACCGTCCCAGTCGGCCGGATCGTAGTTGCGCTTGAACGGCTTCACCCCGTGTTTGGTCGCCAGGGTCCGGTACAGCGCCTTCATGCGCTGGCCCTCCAGGGCGCGCAGGCGCTCGATACCGATCCCGGCCTCCACCTCCTCCCCGAACCGCATCTCGTACATGCGCCGGGCCACGGCCATACGGGCCCGGTCGTCGGCGTAGGCCCGTACCTGCCGGTCCAGCCACGCGGTGGTGCGGCTCTCGGGCACCGTGCTCCCGTAGTGCAGGATGCCTCCCGATCCACAACAGACCACCGTCGTGCCGTGCCGCATGAACGTCGCCAGCGCCGGTGCGCTGATGGAGGTGCCCGGGCCGAGGAGGAGACACGCGAGGGACGCTGTGGGGATCTGTACCCGGTGCACGCTGCCCGCCCCGGCGGCGACCTCGGCGCACACCCCGGTGTCGGTCTGCACGATCCGACAGATGTCCGCGTACAGGAACGACAGGTTCTCCGACACCTTCGGCAACATCGCCAGGGTCGGCCGTGCCAGCTTCTTGGCCGCCCGGGGCTCACTCACGCCGGTCATCGGCCTCACCACTCCGCCGGGGCGAGGCTGAGCAGCCCGCAGCCGAACGACTTGCCCCGCCCCACGCCCTCCACCACGGCTTGGCGCACCGCGTCGGGGTCGGTGACCACCGCGTATCCGTCGAACCGGGTCATGTGCAGGCGTATCCCGCGCCTGCCGCTCCTACCCGGGTCCAGGGCCGGTCCCAGCCCGGCGCTCAGCACTTGGTGCGGCTCCAGTCCGTGGCGCTCGGCGCGGTCGAGCCACCATCGTTCGGCGTCCTCTCCGTGGAGCGGTCGTGTGTAGGCGCGCACGCCCGGCCGTGCGCGGTCACCGAGCCGCTCGGCGTTCTTCTCCGACTTGCCAAGCCTCTTGGAGGGGGCGGCGGCCAGCCGGTAGCGCACCTCCCGCCCCTTCTCCAGCCCGTCGAGGAACGGCGTCAGGTCGCGTTCGGCGGTCTGCCCGATGCCGTCGCCGACCCGGGTCAGGTCGAGCCGGTCCCGGCTCTGGACGAGCAGGAGCGGCCCGGCCGGGCCCTCGTCCACCCGGAAGAGCAGACCGGCGCGCTGCCTGGGAGAGGACACGGGTTCCTCTCCCAGGTGGGGTGCGGCCAGGCCGATGATCAGCCGGTGCAGTTCCCCGGCGTTGGCGAAGGCGGCCCGGGCCCGCCGCGCCGACAGGTCGGGGGTGATCTTCGTGAGCCAGGTCAACGATGCTCCTTGACGACATAGTCCAACAGGCGTTCCTGGTACGCGCGGATGCTGGTCGCCACCAGTGCCGCGGGCACCGCGGTCCTTTCCACCCGCACCTCCCGGCTCGTGTACCGGCGGCGGGCCGAGGCGAAGGAGACGGGGACGTCGTTGAGGACGGCCCGGCCGTCGGCCTCACCGGGACAGACCTGCTCGGAGACCATGTCGACCTCGAGGCTCTCCCGCCCCTCGGGGACACGGCGGTGGGGCAGCGGGACCGTGGTGCGCAGTTCGTGTTCGGGGTCGGGGACCCGGTCCCGCAACACCAGCAGAGGGTCGGGCACGAACGAGCGCCGCCCCAGGTAGGTCTGCCAGTGCGGGGACGACAGGGCGGGGCCGATGTCCTCGGCCCCTGGCCCGGTGACGGCCACGGTGAACACCGCGTCGGCCAGGTAGGCCCGCCGGGTGACGATGGTGGTCGCGCCCTCGGGGCGCCGCTTGCCCTCGGCGGTGGGCACCGTCCGCTCCCGGGGCAGGCCTCCGCCGATCGTGTGGAAGTCGCTCATGCGGACACCGGGTCGGTCGACGCGGACAAGCAGCCTCAACCCTTCGTAGCGTTCCAGGCTCTCCTCCCGCCCCACGCCCTGGGCCGCGGCGAACATGCCCACCAGGCCGGACCGGCTGGGAAAGGACAGGGTGTCGCGTTCACCGAACACGCTGTGCTCGCCCCAGCTCTGCATCGGTCCGGCCAGGCGGAGCAGGAGACCGGTCACGACCCGTCCCCGGGGTAGGCGGCGGTCACGGAGGCCTCGACCAGCTCGGGGTAGCTCGTCAGGCGCTCGCCGAGGTGGTCGACCGGCTTGCCGTCGACCCCGGCGTGGACGGAGGACACGACGGTTCCGGGCCACCAGAGCTGGCCGAGCCGCCCGGCGTACTCGCTCAGCCGCGACACCGAGGCGGGCGCGTACCCCTCCGCGCCGCGCACCGACGCCTCGAACGCGGGCGCGTACGACACCGGTCGGTCCGACCTCACCGCCACGTGGGCCAGGTCGGGCAGGGTCATCGCCGCCGTCGCGTTCTGCTTGCCCGAGGGGACGGTGTCCAGGAAGGCGCGCAGGAACTCCGACACCAGCTCGCGGGCGGCCGCGGTGTCCCCGTCGAGGTTGCGCAGCAGCCCGGCCAGGTCGATGTTGGCGTACCGGTAGAACGTGCCGGTGCTGAACTGGCCGACGTTCATGTGGCCGCTGCCGTGGTCGTCCTGCTTGGGGACGTCGTCGACCGCGGTGAAGAAGTCCGCCTGCACGCTGGTGCCGTGGGTGGTGAAGGAGTGCGCGAACTGCACGGCCCCGTCCACCTCGGTGGAGGGGATCTCGGCGAGCATGCGGCCGAACAGGTTCACGGTGGCGTTGCGCGAGCGCAGCACCGCCACGACGTCGTCGGCGGGCAGGACCCCCTTGGGGGTCTTCTTGGCGGACTCCTTGGCCACGGCCTCACGGTGCTCGTCGGCGATGGCGGCCAGGGCGTCGATCGCGGAGACGGGGAGGTAGAAGAGCACGGAGGTCGACTGCGACTCCCCTTCCTTCTCCTTCTCCAGCTTGATCCCGTTCTTGGCCGCGGACAGGACGACCTGACGGCCTCCCTGCTCGGCGAGGGCGGGCTCCCAGCCGAGAGCGGTGAGTCGTCGGGCGATCTCTCCGACGATACGTCGCGTACGGACCGCCGGGTCGCCCAGGCGGTCCTCGACCCGGTGCCGGACGGAGCGCTTCCAGCTCTGACTGGAGACGCGGGTGCGCTCGGTTCCGCCGTAGACGAGGGTCTTGGGAGAACCCAGGTCGTCGCGGTTGATGTTGGAGTAGGGGAGCGTGTGCAGGACGTGAACGTCCAGGAAGGCGGGGGTGCTCATGCGGTGTGGTCCTCGGAATCGTCGTCGGTGTCGTTCTGGGCCCGGGCCTCGTCGCGCCTGGCCCTCTCGGTCTCGATGGTGCGGTGGTAGGACTGCACCCACTCCTTGGCCACGGTGTCCCGGTCGGCTCCCCACCGGGACAGGTCCAGGGCCAGACGTCCCCAGTCGAGGGTGACGCCCTTGTCGCAGGCGTGCAGGACCAGGCGGGGGAGCTGTGCGTGTACCCCGTCCACGGACTGACGGCACAGCAGGTGGAGGCGCTCCTCGGTGGTGTCCGCGTTGAGCCGCCCCCGGGTGACGGCGTCGCCGAGGACGGCCCCGAGGTTGGAGTGCCTCCTCAGCGGGTCGGCGGGCCGCCGTTCCGTGTCCGTGCCGGGGGTGTCCCGGTCGGTGCCGGACGTGCCCTGGTCGGTGCCGGAGGCGGTCTGGTCGAGGTCGGACGCGGCCTGCGGGGTCTGCCCGGCGGAGCCCCCTGCGGACTCCTCGGTCGACTCTTGGCCGGACTCGGAGTCCTCCACACCGGTCTCCACACCGGTCCGGTCGCGAGCCTGACGGGGTTGGGCGGCGATCATCGCGGCCACCCCGTAGAAGGCGCGCTCCACGTCCGCCTCGCGGAACCGCCACCGGGCCCGGTCGTCGTCCTCGATGGAAGTGAGAAGTCGGTCCAGGTAGCGGGCCACGAAACCGTGGACCGGCAGGACGGCCGGGTCGTCGACCCGTTTGCCGCTCGCCCTGCGCAGCACGGCCCGCACGGCGGGCTCGTTGCGCACCCGCTCCTCGAGGTGGTCCGCCATCCGGTCGGCGGCGCGGAGAACGTGCCGATCCGTCACCGGCTCCTTCTCCCACCCCTTCTTCCGTTCCCTCTCCTGTGTCTTCGTCTCGATCATGTGTCGCCTCCTTGGTCGGTGCGGCGGCCGGGCCGCCTCGGGAACAGTGGTCGCCGGTGCCGTTCCACGACCGCGGCGACACGGGGGCGGGAACAGTAGGGCCCGGTCACCTCGTCGTAGGAGGCCAGCGCCAGACGGGAGAAGACGGTGCCGGGGCCCTTGGCGTCGGCGTCCATGGCGATCCGCCAGAACTCCCTCTCGGCCTCCGCCCAGTACCGGGACAGCCCGCGCCGCAGCCAGGGGCCCGTCCCGGTATCGGTCCGCCCGGAGCCGCCGCTCGGGCTGTTCCCCTCCTTCCAGGCCTCGGTGAGGGCCTTCTTGAGCCGCGACCCCAGGGACTCGGCCGAGCGGCGTGCGAGCCGAATCCGGGTGCGCGCCGCGACGGCCTCCTCGGAGGGGTCGGCGGAGTCCTCGAGCCAGCGAAGGACCGCCGGCGTGGTGGCGGTGAACCACTGCCGGTCCCGGGTCTGCCCGTCCTGGTCGAAGCCGAAGGCCCGCAGCCGCAACGCGCGGTACAGGTCACCGGGCAGGTGGCTCATGCTGGTGAGGTGGCCGAGGAGCTCGGGCCGGAAGCGTTCCTGGGTGTCCTCCGACAGAAGCGAGTCCAGGTCGCGCCAGACCGCACGCGTGGCGTCGGCGGGGCGGGCGTACCGCTGCCCCTTCTTGCTCAACAGGTGGATGAGGTAGGGGTCGGTGGGCGGGACCGGGCGGTCCCGCCGGGCCCAGGTGACGTAGGCGTCGACGACCTTGTCGCCGCCCGGGTCGGGTACCAGCAGGACCGCGTGAGAGGCCTGGTTCAGCAGGGTTCCGGCCAGTCCGGTGGACTCCTGGGGCGCCCCCAGCGGATCGGGCGGTGTGTCGCGCTCCCACGGCGCGGGTTCGACGTCCCCGGCCTCGTCCTCGCTGTCCCCGTCGAAGGGGATGTTCACGACCAGGCTCTCGAACAGGGTCCGCCCCAACGGGTGGAAGGACACCGTCCCGCGCAGGGGCCCCGCGGTGCTGTTGGCCTCGGAACGACCGTCGACCGTGCGCGAGGTGCAGCGCCCGGAGGGGCCGTACCCGAGGGTGGCCAGCAGGTGCCAGGCGGCCTCGTCGGGAGGAAGGGGCACCGGGGCCAGGTCGTGGTGGTGGCCGCCCAGCCACACCTGGTTCTGACCGGCGGTGCGGCCCCAGGCGAGCTTGTTCACCCCCGAGGCCTTGGCGCACTGCTGACTCAGGCGCGGGTCCTGACACCAGGGATGTTCGGGGTGGAACAGGTCGAAGCGGCCCGAGAGGGAGGAGAAGTAGGCCTCCACCCGGTCAGGGTCGAACGCGCCCGCGTCCAGGACCCGGCGGCGCGCCCGGTACCAGTCGCCGACATCGTCGGCGAGGTCCAGACCGGTGACACGGGCCGCCACCAGGGTCAGCACCCGCCACAGCTGGGCGGAGGCGGGCGGAATCGGCAGTTCGATGTCGGAGAACTCGTGGGCGCGCGACAGCAGTTCCCGGAGCCCTACGGCGGGTGCGGGCGTCCCGTCCGCCGCGCGCACCGGTAGCCAGGGCCGCTCGGCCAGGTCGTATGAGGGGGTCACCGTCACTCCGTGGAAGGTCGGCCGGACGAAGGGTCCGGGTCAGGGTCAGGCACGTTCTTCGAGGCCGTTGTCGGGATGGAGGTAGAGGCGTCTGTCGCCGAGGGCGGCCTCCCCCGTCGTGCCGCCGCGGACCGGGTGGACCAGGAGCACCAGGTCGTGCAGGTGGAAGTTGAGCTCCCAGCCCTGCGGAACCCGGTTGGCCTCGGCCAGCGGCGGCTGGGTGTTGCGGTCGGCGCGCAGGGGGATGGTGCGGGCCATCACCGAACGCAGGTCGTCCCCGGACATCCGTCCCTTGGAGTCGGTGGCGGGCAGGGGTCGGGTCAGGTCCTCGTCCAGCCACAGGCGGCCCCGAGCGTCGCGGTAGCAGCACAGGACCCGTACCGAGTCGGCACCGAACCGTGTGGCCAGGAAGTGTTCACCGATCTCGAAGTCGGCCCGGGTGAGCCGGGACAGGTCCCCGTGAACCTCCCGGCTGCTGGGGATGACCGCGTTGCGTCCGTGTGTGCGCAGCGCCAACTCCTCGCCGATCCGCGTGAGGTCCGCGGTGACGTCCTCGATGAGGGTCGGATCGTCGTACAGGTCGTCCACCAGGGACTGGATGTCCTCCGGAATCCTCACGCGGGCGCCCTCCCTGCGGGCCAGCAGCGTGTGCGTGCGCATCAGCAGGGACGGGGTGTACACGTACTGCCAGGAACGGGGGACGTGTCGCGCGCTTTGCTCCTCCCGCGGGACCAGGACCGCCATCCGCGGCTCCGTGGCCCAGGCCGGGCGTGTGACGATCCTCAGGTGCTCGTGCCGCCAGCAGCGGCCCGCGCGCTGCAACAGCAGACCGACGGGGGCCAGGTCGGTGACGAGCAGGTCCAGGTCGAGATCGAGGGACTGCTCGATGACCTGGGTGGCCACGATGACGGCCCGCGTGGGTCGGTCGCCGTTCTCGGCCCCCTTCCTGCCCAATCTGCGCGTGAGTTCCGCGGTGATGCGGGTCCTCTGCTCCTGGGGGAAGCGGGCGTGCAGGAGGAACAGCTCCGGAGGGTCGTCCAGAGCGGCGAACCACGCGGCCAACAGGTCCCTGGTCTGCTGGGACTCGGCGACGGTGGTGCAGATGACCGCGGCGCACCCGCCCTCGGCGACCAGCGGGGCCAGGAGGTCGCGGAGCGCCCGCTCCCGATCGGGACGCCGATCCTTGAGGGGGACGGGGACCAGATCGACCCTCAGGGGGTTTCGCTCCGTGGTCGCGAAGGGTTCGGGCTGGGTGGTGACCTTTCCGCTGTCGGGGTGGACGTGCAGCCAACCCGGGTACTGGATCTTCTCCACGAACGCGGGCGCGGAACGCTTCACCCTGCCCTTGGAACCGGTGACGTAGGCCTTCACCAACGAGTTCGCCACCGAGTGGTGCAGGGTGGCGGACAGCAGGACCACCGGGACGCGGTAGACGCCGAGCCAGTGCAGCAGACGCTCCAGCAGGATCTGCATGTAGGGGTCCGTCGAGTGCACCTCGTCCACGATCACGACCTTCCCCGCCAGGCCGAACATACGGACGGCGTTGTGCCGCGAGGGCAGCACCGCCATGAGGGCCTGGTCGATGGTGCCGGTCGCCCAGGAGGCGAGCAGGCCGCGCTTGGCCCTCATGAGCCAGCTCGTGGGGGCGAGGTCGTCGGCGCGGGACAGCTCCTGGTCGGTGGGTGCGTACTCGGGGTTCAGCCAGGCCATGGAGTGCAGGAGCGTCAGGGGCGACCTGACCTCTGAGCGGCCTCGCGCGTACGCCCTCAGGCGGCCGTACATCTGGTCCGCGGTGGCCATGGTCGGCAGGGCCAGGAAGCGGCCGTCGTGCCCGGTCGCCGCGCCCAACAGGTCCGCTGTGTACAGGGCGGCCTCCGTCTTTCCCTCACCCGGGGGAGCGGTGATGAGCACCAGTCCTCCTTCGGCGCACAGGTCGGGGAGGTGGCGGGCCAGGGAACTCTGGAGACCGTTGGGGGTGAACCCCGGGAAGGACTCGGTGAACGTGGCGGGGGAGACGGTGAGGCGGTGCAGCCCGGCCTCCCGCACCAGGTCGGAGATCCTCGCGGCGGAGGCCTGGACGTGGGCCAGGAGGGCCGAACGCCCACCGTCGCCGGGAGGGGTCCTGAGCCGGTCGAGGAGGAAGTGCTCCTGACTGACCAGCCAGTCGGCGAGAATGACCAGGCCACAGACCAGCGGGGCGGCCGCGGTCTCGAAGCGGGCGGGCGGTTCTGGGGAACCGGCCGCCTCGTGGACGATTCGGGTCGCGTCCTCGCGTTGCCCCTGCCAGACGTCGTTCTGGAAGCGGGGCGTCGTGTACTGGTCGAGGGGGTCCGGATAGACCCCGTGGTGGCCGCCCAGGAGCTGTGCCACCAGGTGAGCGGTGAATCCGTGGTCGTCGTCGTAACCGAGGGCGCCGAGCGCGGTGACCAGCCACTGGTGGGTGACGGAGGCGTGGCCGGACTGATCCCCGGGATGCGGGTAGGCGGGGTAGGCGGACAGGTCGAGGTCGATCTGTTCCTGGAACTCGCGGATGAGCTTGCCGACGTCGTGGCACCCGGCCCAGAAGGCGACCAGAGCGCGGGCATGGGTATCGTCCGTGCCCAGGCCCGCGGAGATTCGACGCTTCAGGCCGTCGGACAGGACGACGTCCCACAGAACGAGCGCGGCGGCGGTGGCGTCGAGGGCGTGGAGGACGTACGGGTACCGGTGGCCGTTGAGGTGGCGGGCCTTGGCCCACAAATCGAGGTCGATGCGTGGGTGTGCATCATCGGGGTCAGGGAGGGTAGGGGGGTTGGCTGCCATTCCGGGAGTGCTCCAAGGGGCGTGCGAGCATCAGATGAGGCAAAGTTAGCGTTGGCGAGTGACAGTTGGTGGGGTTTTCGTGAGGGTTGGCCGGGGTCGGCCATTACTTAACCGGCCAGTAGGTCTCGCGGAGATAACGGCCTGTGTTGTCGCAGGTCATTAAGCGTGAGCCCCACGCACGTGGGGATGGACCGCCCCCCGGGGTCGCGGTGTTCGACATGATGACGTGAGCCCCACGCACGTGGGGATGGACCGGCACCTCGCGCGTCGCCACTAAGAAGGCCCCTGTGAGCCCCACGCACGTGGGGATGGACCGCTCCACAGGCGCGGCCGGGGCGGGCTCGCCAGGTGAGCCCCACGCACGTGGGGATGGACCGACGGGGCGCGCCTGGTGGACGAACACCCCGACGTGAGCCCCACGCACGTGGGGATGGACCGCGCATGCCGTCGGCGGAGGCGACCAGGCCGCCGTGAGCCCCACGCACGTGGGGATGGACCGGCGACTCCTCATCTTCCTCTGTGGTTCCTGAGGTGAGCCCCACGCACGTGGGGATGGACCGGCGTCATCTACCGAAACCCCGCTGTCGCTAAGGTGAGCCCCACGCACGTGGGGATGGACCGAGGTCGAGGCCCTGTGAAACCCGTGTACATGCGTGAGCCCCACGCACGTGGGGATGGACCGTGAAGTGGCCGAGGCGGCTGCCTTGATGCTGGGTGAGCCCCACGCACGTGGGGATGGACCGTCCGCCTCCGCGACCATCAGGTCGCCCACCAGGTGAGCCCCACGCACGTGGGGATGGACCGGCCGTGCCGGAGTTGGTGGCTGACAAGGCCGCGTGAGCCCCACGCACGTGGGGATGGACCGTGTCCAGCGGCAACGGTTCACCGGCTTCTTCGTGAGCCCCACGCACGTGGGGATGGACCGGGGCCGAGGCGGGGTGCCTCGGCCCCGAGGCGGTGAGCCCCACGCACGTGGGGATGGACCGCAGCACCAGGGAAAGCGGGATCTTGTGACCCGGTGAGCCCCACGCACGTGGGGATGGACCGACGTGCTGCCGAACCAGCGTCGGTGTCCTGAGTGAGCCCCACGCACGTGGGGATGGACCGGGGGGCTGGGAGGACCTCTCCCGGCCCCTCAGTGAGCCCCACGCACGTGGGGATGGACCGGCCGTGATCTTCACGAACATCAAGCTGGATGGGTGAGCCCCACGCACGTGGGGATGGACCGTCGCGGTGTCCGAGCACGGTCCCGCTGACGTTGGTGAGCCCCACGCACGTGGGGATGGACCGAGGAGAGAGTACTGGGCGGAGTAATGGGTGACGTGAGCCCCACGCACGTGGGGATGGACCGCAACAGTTCAACCAATGGTTCACGCGGGGGTTGTGAGCCCCACGCACGTGGGGATGGACCGCCCCGCCTCACCGCTGATTGCAGCGGACCGAAGTGAGCCCCACGCACGTGGGGATGGACCGACGCGGATCGTGCCCAGCTGCTCGACGGCCTCGTGAGCCCCACGCACGTGGGGATGGACCGCAGGTCGAACCGGTCGGCGTGCTCGTCCAGGTGTGAGCCCCACGCACGTGGGGATGGACCGACATGCGGTATGTGCGCTCAATCGCGATGATCGTGAGCCCCACGCACGTGGGGATGGACCGTACCCAGGTATCTGCGATCACCAGTCGTCGGCGTGAGCCCCACGCACGTGGGGATGGACCGCGGGGGCCGGCCATGGGCGTGATCCCGATCTTGTGAGCCCCACGCACGTGGGGATGGACCGATCCCTGCTCGCGCCTTGGGTCGTCTCGTCCCGTGAGCCCCACGCACGTGGGGATGGACCGGTGGTGTGGGCGGGCGACCACGCCCAACTCAGGTGAGCCCCACGCACGTGGGGATGGACCGCAGCATCCCCAGCCCGGAGCGGAGCAAGTCCGGTGAGCCCCACGCACGTGGGGATGGACCGATCCCCCACCCTCGGCGGGGGTAGGGGACGACGTGAGCCCCACGCACGTGGGGATGGACCGGCCATGGGCGCCATTTTCGGATGGCTGTGGCAGTGAGCCCCACGCACGTGGGGATGGACCGGTCGCCGACCACTCACTCGACGCCGGGCGCTAGTGAGCCCCACGCACGTGGGGATGGACCGGCGAGGGCGCCGAGGACCATGCCGAGGACCAGGTGAGCCCCACGCACGTGGGGATGGACCGCTAACCGCCTACGCGGGGCCGGAGACGGTCGGTGAGCCCCACGCACGTGGGGATGGACCGGGTTCGCATCGTCCCCGGCCTGCTGGCACCGGGTGAGCCCCACGCACGTGGGGATGGACCGCTCGGCATGGGCAGGTTCGGCCAGGAGGCGCCGTGAGCCCCACGCACGTGGGGATGGACCCTCTTGATTCACGACCGTGCGGGGTGCGCGCAGTGAGCCCCACGCACGTGGGGATGGACCAATGCGCGCTGCGTGCGAGGCAGTGGGTGGAGAGGTGAGCCCCACGCACGTGGGGATGGACCGGTGCTGCGGCGGTCGATCCAGTAGTGGGAGAGGTGAGCCCCACGCACGTGGGGATGGACCTGTGGTGGGACCCCGAATGGCCGATCGGCATCGGTGAGCCCCACGCACGTGGGGATGGACCGACCTGCTCGACTTCATCAACGACGTGAAGGCCGTGAGCCCCACGCACGTGGGGATGGACCGGTTCTCGCCGGTACCGTCACCATCGACGATCTGTGAGCCCCACGCACGTGGGGATGGACCGCGGGTGGCCTTGATGTCGGTCACGAGTCCGGCGTGATCCCCACGCACGTGGGGATGGACCGGACAGTCCCTGGTACACCAACGCAGACAGGGCGTGAGCCCCTGTCTCGTGCCGGTGGCTGCTAGCTAGAACCGAACAACCGGCGACGTCGGCCACGGCGGGCACGGCCTAGCTCCGCGACTGGGCCGCCTACCCACAGATGCGTCCCTTCTGACCCGAACTAGTGCCAGTAGGGAAGAAACGGACCCGGCACCACCCATCACCACCGCCTTCGTGGTGCCGTCACATCCGTTGGACGGTGGTGATGGTGTGGCCGGAGCGATCTTGGGTTCAGTGCACTTCGGTCCACCTCGCGTGCGCGAAGTCGAGTTCGCGCGAGGCCGGTCCGTACTGGTGGGTCACCCGGTAGGCACCGCGTCCGTAATCGTAGGTGATGTAGGCGGCCCAGTACTGGCGGCCGTCGTAGGTGTAGCCGGTCTCGTACAGCTTGCCAGTCGTGGCCCAGGCCCCGTGCCCGTAGTCGGCCGGATAGCCCCTGGTGGCCCACTGCCACTGGTTGGCCAGGTAGCCGTCGGCCCCGGCCTGAGCGGGTTCGCGGTCGTACAGCGCGACCGAGTCCCACGCTCCGGGGTTCGCGACCTGCCACTGGAGCGAGATGTGGCCGCGGCACTTCCCCAGGGCCAAGAAAAGGTCGGACATGCGTTTCTCCGTTTCGATCGCAGCGTCCTGGACAGCCGGACTCGCGGCCGGGCACTTGCTTCGGGGCAGCGGGTCCCGGGTGTGTCAGTCGGCCATGTGCAGGCACATCACCTGAGTACTGAGTTCGTCGTTGACCGGGTGGAAGGGCACCAGGACCGGAGCCGATCGGTTGGTCAGGTCCGAGAGGGCGAAGGGACCACGCACATCTCCGTCAGGGGAGAGCTCGCTCCAGCCCAAGGCCGTGTTGTTCATCGCCTCACTGACCGCCAGAACGGCGGAGGGCCCTTCCGGGGTCGCCCAGCTCGCGATGCCCGCTCCGGTGGAGGTGCGGTGTCCGGAGATCTTCTCCGGGGCCGACCAGTCGTCCTGCCACACCCGGGTACTGGAGAACCACAGCTCCTGGCTGTCCTTGTCGGTGAAGGCGCAGTAGAGACGGGCGTCGAAGTCCTCCACGAGCACGGCCACGCACGGGGGCGTGTCCGTCGACCAGTACGAGGTGGGCACGCCCTCGGCGTGCAGGGGTTCGGCTGGCTGCCAGGTGCCTTCGTTACGGATGGTCCGGTAGAGGGTGCCGCTGTCGTCGGCGCTGCGGTAGACGCAGTGCAGGACCCCGCCCGCCGAAACCAACGCGGGCACGGTCCAGGAACGCTGGCCCTTGATGGCTTGGGCCGAGCTCCACGCAGTGCCGTCGAAGGTCGTCTCGTACAGGTCGGCGCTCTCATCGGCGCTGCGGTAGACGCAGTGGAGGAGACCATCATCGTGCACGGTCAGCGCCGGTCGGTTCCATGACCTCTGCCCCGGCAACTGCTGATTCTTGAGGACGCCCTTCTGCCCGGGTCCCGTGGCGTTCAGATCGAACCGGGACCAGTACAGGGTAGTGTCCGAGCCGCCGCCGCGATGCACACAGTAGAGGCTGTCCTGGTACACGGCGGCGGCCACCCCGCTGGAGTGCACGTTGTCCAGGGGGAAGGCGACCTCAGGCCCCCAGCGCGTGCCATCGAAGACGCTCCAGCGCAGTTTGGTCCCCTCGGCCGAGGTGTCGATGCTCCTGGGGTCGACGGTCGGGGTGTGAACCGCGGCCGCGTCGTTCCAGTCGATCTCTCCCGGGGTCGGCACGATGACGAAGATCGCCAGCCAGCTCGCGTTGAGGACCACGCCCTTGTCGTTCTTTTCCAGGCCCATCAGCAGGGCTTCGCTCACCAGGTAGGCCTCGATCGCCCAGCCGATCGGTTCGTTCTCGATGGTGGCGAGGACGAAGTGCACCGGATCGAGGTACTCGTTGGTCTCCTCGATGGCTTCGACGACCGGGGCGCTCAGGTGGAGACGGTAGCCCCACCACTTCTCCTCAAGTTTGACGTGCCAGCCCTCGGGGGCGGTGTCACTCATTCGGGCTCACTCTGTGTGGAGGTCGGATGTGGAGCCTCCATGGTGGGCCCGCTGAGGCGTGTCTGGCGGTGATGCCCCGGAAAACGGGGGTGTGACCGGCCAGACTGTTCAGGACATGTCCCTTTTGCGGGGTGCCTTCAGGCTGACCGGAACTTCCTTCCGGTCACGCGAGGCCGACAAAGCGGGGTCCCCGAAAGGAGGGAGGGGTCCGGGCTCCGGGGCGTCGTCTCCGGATCTGGAGGGGCGCACGTCCCACTCGGGCGCTGGAGGAGAAGGATCGCTGCTGTGGTGCGCAGCCGTGTTCTCTTGCCGGGGGCGTGCCGTCGCGGGGAGAGGGTACGGCATTTCGCGGAAGCCTCCGAGCGGCACAGGCCGCTCGGAGACCGTGTTCGCCCACGAGAAGTGTCCTGGTCAGGCCTGTTTGCCCTCGACGTAGTCGATGACCGACTGAACGGTCGTGAACTCGATCTCCTCATCAGGGATGGTGATGCCGAACTCCTCCTCCAAGCCTTGGGCGAGCTCGATCATTCCCAGGTCGTTGGCTTGGAGGTCCTCGGTCAGGGACGCCGTGTTGACGACCCGGTCCTCAGGAACGTCGAGCTGCGCGGCGATGACCTTCTTGACTCGCTCCTCGAGCGTCGCGGCCTGCGCGCTCCGACCAGTCTGGTCGACCGAGACGTGGTCGCTCGCGGTGGCGCCGACCGCAGCCGAAATCGCCCGCTCGAAGGTGAGCTCCTCCGCCATGGCCGGGCCGCTGGCCAGGGCGAGCACGACGGCCACCGTGGTGCCGAACGCGGCGGTGTTGAACAGCAGCGGGGTTCGCAAGGATTCTCCAGCTTTCACATTGAACACATTCCATTACCCAACGTAGTTGAATGATTCTGGAGAGGCTAGTTTGCTGTCGGCGCTTCAATCCCTCTGACGCTGAACACCCGTTCGGGTGAGCGTGAGCCCCACGCACGTGGGGATGGGCCGGACTGAGCCTCCAGTGTGAGTTCGCGCAGGACGTGAGCCCCACACACGTGGGGATGGGCCAGCGAGAGCTGTCCCCGATGAGAAGAGCGCATCCGCAGGTGCGCCCTCGTGCTGGCGCCACCCCCGAAGGAGAAGATCACATGAGCGAACCTCTGATCTGGTTGCGCGGTGTCCTAGCCGGGATCGGTCCGATCCGGCCGGATCTGGTCGAACGGTACTGGCGGTGGGAGCAGGAGATTCCCACGATCGTCGGCTACAACCGGCGGACGCCGCAGCCGCTCCAGGTCACTCAACAGATCCTTGTCGACGGTTACGATCGGGCCTCGGATCACGAACTCCGCTTCACCATCTACGACCTCACCGGTCAGGAGCCAACACCGGTCGGGATCGCCAAGGTGTATACCGACCAGCCGCGCGGCAATGGCGAGTACGTCGTGGCGATGGGTGAAGGCCGTGGTCGAGGGGTGGGTTCGGAGGCGACGTGGCTGGTCCTGGACTACGCGTTCCACGTCACCAACCTGCGTTGCGTGTACCTGACGGTCCTCGAGCCGAACACGGGGGCGATCCGGGCGTACGAGAAGGCGGGGTTCAAACGTCAGGGTGTGCGCCGCAACTCCAACCGCTGGTTGGGGGAGACGGTGAACGAAGTGCTGATGGACGCGATCCCGGAGGAGTTCGAGGGGACGTCACTGGTCAAACAGCAATGGTTCGGGTGAACCCGCCACTTGTGCGCAGTCTGGCGAGCTTCGACCGTCGGGCTGGTGGTCCGTGTCGTGACACCGTCCCCGGGTCGATGACCTGGCGACCCCTGGGGCTACGCGTGGTGTCTGCCCGGAGGTCATGTCCAGACGCCTAGACTCGACACATGGACGCACGCGAAACCCTCGTACACCTGCGCACATTCCCCACCACCCTCCCGGGCGCGCTCGCCGAAGAGCCCGACCCTCTCACCCGGGCGCAACTCGTCGGGGACCTCCTGGCCGCTCTCGCCGACATCGAGATGGCCCTGAAGGCCGTCCGTCAGCCTGCCGTCGCCGAACTCCGGGATCAGGGGCGGACGGTGCGTGCGATCGCCGCCGAGCTGGGTATCAGTCCGGCCCGCGTGGACCAGATCGCCAAGGGCAAGCGGGCATGAGGAGCCGCACCCGGTAAGGAGGGGAGGGGCGTTACCGAGTCAGCGTCAGCGCCGCCGTGAGCCCACGGGGGGACGGACCGACCTGCCTGGTGCTCCGCATCGATGGCGGTCGGTGAGCCCCACGGGGGACGGGCCGGTCGCCGACCGCTCGCTCGATGCCGGGCGCCAGTGACCCCATGCCGTGGGTTGGGCCCCTGCCGAAACTCCTAGGGTCTCCCCATGGACGAGGACCTGAAACGAGCCCGAAGAACGACCGGACTGTTGGTGACCTCCACCGGGATGACCCTCATCGCCCTGGGCTCGGCCACGGTGACCGTGGGCGCTTTCTGGGTGCTCTGGGTGATGTGGGCCGTCTGGGTGGTCTTGGCCGGTGTGACGGTGTGGTCGGTGGTCACGGTGAACCGGCTTCCCGACAGTGAGGGTTGACCTGCCTTCCCGGGTTCCGCGCGCCGACTGGATCGCGCCTTCGCTGGGAGGGGGCACCTCGGGCGTCTGGGCCCTGCGGTCGGCTCCCACCGGCCAGCTACCGGGCGTTCCCGTGTCTGTGGGTCTTGCCGGGACGAACCCGGGGCAACAGGATGGTGGCCGTGTGCGCGGCCCGGCTCCCTCCGGGCCGCACCGACGGGAAGAGACCAGGTGCCATGACCGCAGTGACGACCTCCAGCCGCGTGGACGACCTCCTTCACCGGAGCGCCGTCCGATCTCCGGGTAACACCGCGCTCGTCTTCGCCGACCGAGAGTGGACCTACGCGGAGCTCGACGACGCCGTGACCCGGGCCGCCGCGCGCCTCCTGGCCACGGGAGCCGTCAAGGGCGACCGGGTCGCGGCCTACGGCAGGAACTCCGACGCCTATCTGATCGGGTTCTTGGCCTGTGCCCGCGCCGGGCTCGTACACGTGCCCATCAACTTCGCCCTCCAGGGGGCCGAACTCGCCTACCTGTTGGAACAGTCCGGCAGCACGGTGGCCCTGGTCGACCCGGCGCTGCGGTCGGCCGTGGACGCCCTGCGCACCGAGACCGGCGTGGAGCAGGTGCTGGAGCTGCGGGACGCCCCGGGGTCGCTGTTGGAGGAGGCGTCGCGGGGTTCGGTGCTCGCGCTGGACACGGACGTGGCCGACACCGACCTGGTGCAGCTCCTGTACACCTCGGGCACCACGTCGAGGCCCAAGGGCGCCATGATGACGCACCGTGGCCTGGTGCACGAGTACCTGTCGTGCCTGGTGGGGCTGGACATGGACGCCGGTGACAACCCCCTGCACGCGATGCCCCTCTATCATTCGGCGCAGCTTCACGTCTTTCTGATGCCGTGGCTGTCGCTGGGCGCCCGCAACACCCTGGTGGAGGCGCCCGACCCCCAGGACCTGTTGCGCCGGATCGAGGCGGACGGGCACGGGGCCTTCTTCGCCGCCCCGACCCTGTGGGTGGCGATGGCCAACCACCCCTCGTTCGACGACCGCGACCTGTCCAGCCTGCGCAAGGCCTACTACGGCGCCTCGATCATGCCCGGGCCGGTCCTGGACCGTCTCCGCGCCGCCCTGCCGGACCTGGGCTTCTACAACTGCTTCGGGCAGAGCGAGATCGGGCCGCTGGCCACGGTGCTGCGCCCCGAGGACCACGCGGCCCGCCCCTCCTCGGCGGGGCGCTCCGTGCTGTTCGTGGAGTTGCGGGTGGTCGACGAACAGGGGGCGGAGGTCGCCCCGGGGGAGCTGGGCGAGGTGGTCTACCGGTCGCCGCAGCTGTGCGAGGGCTACTGGGACAAGCCGGAGGAGACCGCGGACGCCTTCAGGGACGGCTGGTTCCACTCCGGTGACCTCGTGCGCGCCGACACCGAGGGGTACATCGAGGTCGTCGACCGGATCAAGGATGTGATCAACACCGGCGGGGTCCTGGTGGCCTCCCGTGAGATCGAGGACGTGTTGTTCGCGCACCCGGGAGTGGCCGAGGCCGCCGTGGTCGGGACGCCCGACCAGAGGTGGATCGAGGCGGTGACGGCGTTCGTGGTCCCGACGGCCGACGCGGACGCGGACGCGCTGCCGGGGGAGCTGGTGGAGCACGTGCGCGCGAACCTGGCGCCGTTCAAGGTCCCCAAGACGGTCCGGATCGTCTCCGAGCTGCCCCGCAACGCTTCGGGCAAGATCCTCAAGCGCGAGCTCCGGGACGGCCCGGCCTGATCCGCACGGGGCGACGTCCCCACTGACGTCCCCGCCCCGCCTACCCCCGCCCCCTGCCCCCGCCCGCCTGCCCCCACCCCGGCTGACGTCTCCGCGCGTTGGGGCCCCTCATCGGCGGGGGCCTCGGCGGGCGGGAGGTCCGCCGACGGGCGGGTGGTGCCCGGATTCGGGCGGTCCGGGCGGTACGGGCCACCGACGGCACATGCCTGACATACGCGCATTCGCGGCGCCTTCCCCTAAGGTGGGGGCGAACGGCCCCGGGACGGGTGCGACCGCCGTCCCCGAACGACCGGCGGCCACCCGGCCGTGGGGCACGACCCCCTGCGTGTAGAGGTAGGCGCCCCGATGTCCGACGCACCCACGCCCGTCTCCGGCGGGTTCCCCGGCCCCTCGCCCATCGACACCACCCGGACCCACTCGGCCCGGATCTGGAACTACTGGATGGGCGGAAAGGACCACTACCCGATCGACCGTGTCGCGGGCGACCAGGTGGCCGAGTCCTTCCCGGAGATCGTGGACCTGGCTCGCACCAGCCGGGACTTCCTGAAGCGCGTGGTCACCCACCTGACGCGGGACGCGGGCATCCGCCAGTTCCTCGACGTCGGCACCGGCATGCCCACGGCGGACAACACGCACGAGGTCGCGCAGCGGATCGCCCCCGAGTGCCGTGTCGTCTACGTGGACAACGACCCGCTGGTGCTCGCGCACGCCCGGGCCCTCCTGGTGGGCACCCCCGAGGGAGTCACCGACTACGTCGACGCCGACCTGCGCGACCCCGAGGCGATCCTGGAACAGGCCGCCCGCACCCTGGACTTCGACCAGCCGGTGGCGCTCATGCTGATGGGCGTGCTCGGCCACGTCACGGACGAGGAGCTCCAGCCGGTCGTCCGGACCCTGCTGGACGCCCTGCCCTCCGGGAGCTACCTGGCCAGCTACGACGGCACCAACACCAGCGAGGCCTACAACGCGGCGATCGAGGAGGGCAACAAGCACGGCGACAACCCGTACCGGCTGCGCAGCCCGGAGGCGGTCGCCGCGCGCTTCGAGGGCCTGGAGCTGCTGGAGCCGGGCGTGGTCCCCTGCCCCCGGTGGCGTCCCCTGGAGGGCGAGCTCGCCGCCCGGCGCGGGTTGGACCAGTACGGTGGTGTGGCCCGCAAGGCCTGAGGGCCCGTGTGGGCCCCGGGGGCGCGCCCGCGACGGGCGCGCCCCCGGGGTCCGCGGCCCTCAGCCGTCCCGGTGCCGCCAGCGCACGGGGTCGCGCTGGTGGGCAACGTCGGCGCTGCGGGGCAGCACGCCGCGCTCGGCGCACTCCAGCACCAGCATCTCCTGGTCTCCTGGGTCGAACGCGTACTCCACCGGTTCCACCCGCGAGGTCACCCCGCAGTCCGCGAGGAAGTGGCGCATCCGCTCCAGCGCGGGGTAGCGCGTGAAGTCGGCGTGCTGGAACAGCGGGTACAGACGCACCTGCCAGCGGGCCAGCCGCACGAGCTCCAGCAGCGCCTCGCGGTGGAACCCCTCGTCCAGCTGCCTGCCGTAGGAGAACAGCAGGTGCGAGCTGAGCACGAGGTCGAAGGAGCGGTCAGGGAAGGGCAGGTGCGGCAGCGCGCCCTCCACGTAGTGCCGGGGGTGGGCGGCGATGTCGTCACCGAATCTGCGCGCCGACTCCGAGCGCAGCCGCGTGTACTGTTCGGGGCCCTCGAACCACGTCCACACGAAGTCGGCCCCGGGTTCGACCAGTTCCGCGTGCTTGTGCTCGTTCTCCAACAGGGCGAGTTCGGCCAGCTTCCCCCGCCCGGCCCCGTACTCCGGGTCCACCGACGTGACGCGTGTGCCCCGGGCCCGCGCCTCGGCGGCGAAGCTGGCGGCGCCGCCGGGGCAGTCGAGCAGGCTCAGCGACAGGTCGTGGTCGGTGAGCCCGAACATGGACCGGTACTCGTCGAAGTTCCTCGCGCTGACGAACACCCGTTCACCCCCGCCCGACGAAGGGCATGGTCGTCGGCAGCACCGTCAGGTACTGCACGTTCGACCCCGGCGGCATCGACGCCATCAGCAGCAGGGCCTCGGTGAAGCGCTCCACGGGGATGGTCCGTTCCACCGCCGTGCTCCCGTCCGCCTGACGGGCCGGGGGTTGGGGGAGGCCGTCGGAGGGTTCGACGTTGCCCACGTCGATCTGACCGCAGGCGATCCCCAGGTCGCGGCCGTCCAGGGACAGCGCCTTGGTCAGCCCCAGGACGGCGTGCTTGGCCGTGGTGTAGGCGACGGCGTTGGGCCGGGGGGCGTGCGCGGACGGCGCGCCGTTGTTGATGATGCGCCCGCCCCGGGGCGACTGTTCGCACATCACGCGGAACGCCTCCCGGGCGCACAGGAACGTGCCGGTCACCGTGGTGTCCATGATGCGGTTCCAATCGTCGACGGTCACGTCGCGTACGGGCACGCGGGGCACGACCGCCCCCGCGTTGTTGAACAGCAGGTCCACCCGGCCGAACCTCTCCAGTACGGCGGTGAAGAGCGCCGTGACCTCCTCGGTCCGGGAGATGTCGGTCGGTACCGCCGCCATCCGGTCGGCGTCGGCGCCCGCGAGGGCGACGGTCTCCTCCAACGCCTCCTTGCGGCGGCCCGCGACCGCCACCGACCAGCCGTCCGCCAGGAGGGCGAGCGCCGCCGCCCGGCCGAGTCCGCTGCCGCCGCCGGTGACCACCGCGACGCCCCGCCCGTGGCGCGCGCCCTCGTCCGCCGCGTTCACCGGGCACCCGCGCTCATCCACGCCCGAAGCACGCGTCGGCTGCCCGGGCCGGGCACGTCCACGTAGGGTGAGCGTCCGTGCAGCACCCGGGAGTTGCGGATCACCAGCAGGTCGCCCGCCTCGAGCCGCAGCTGGAAGGCGATCTCCGGCCGGTACAGGACCTCGTCGAGGACGTCCAGCGCCTCCCACTGGCGTGCGGTCAGCGGCGGCCCGCCGCGTTCGGGGGAGGTCCGCACGGTCCGGGTCTGGTAGTAGCAGCCCACGGTCCCGTCCTCCTCGGAGTACAGGATCGGGGAGACGATCACCTGCTGGCCCGCCCGGCCGGTGCGGTCGAAGGTCCAGTCCTCCTCCAGCGTGGCGAGCACGTCCGGGCGTTCCCGTCCGATGATGCCGCGCACGTGGCGGGCGCTGGCGAGCTTGGTGTACCCGCCGCCCCGCACGGCGGGCTGGAGGCACAGCAGGACCAGCAGGTCGCAGGTGTCGCAGTGGAAGCCGAGCTCGGTGTTGCCGTCGCCGTCCTGGTCGCGCAGCACCCGCCACAGGGCGCCCTCGGCGTTCTGGGGGATGATCTCGCCGAAGTCGCGCAGGACGAAGGAGAGCGCGGCGATGACCTCGTCCTCGCCCGCCGCCGGGTCGATCAGGTTGGGCACGTGCGCGAAACCCACCGCTCGGAGGCTCTGCGAGCCGAACGAACGCAGCCGCTCGCGCAGCGGTGCGGCGTCCTCCCACCGCTCGGCGCGGGCGTCCCGCCACAGCAGGGCGCGTTCGTCGTCGCCGAGCGCCATCGACCACAGGTCGCGACGGGTGTCCAGGGTCGTGCTCCCCCAACCGATCTCGGTCGTGGTGTTCTCGCTCATCTGGCGGGCCGTTCCCTTCGTCGTGGGTGTCACCGGGGCGGTGCGGGCAGGAAGCCGGCGTCCGTGGCCCAGGCCATGGCCGCCGACCACCACGCGCGGGTCGGCGGTGCGAAGCGCACGCCGACGCGTTCGAGCGCGGACGTCGTGTGGGAGCTGTCCACCACCACGTTGCGTGATCCGAGCTGGGACCAGGCGGAGGCCAGCCGGGCGGCGGTCGGATGATCCCGCTCCACCCGGGACAGCGCCTCGGCGAACCCGTGGTCGTCGGTCAGCCGGACGGGGTGTCCCAGGCCGACGAGCCAGTCCACCAGCTCGTCGTGCGGCACGGTGTAGGGGGACTCCACGTGGTACACCCCGGGTGCCGCGTGGGCGTGCGACACCATCGCGGCGATCCCGGCCGCCACGGTGTCGACGTGGGAGAAGGCGAACGACTCCGCGGGGCGGCTCGGCGCGGCCCGGGCCAACACGTAGCCGCGCACCAGCTGGTAGATGCGGTTGTCCTCGACGTTGCGCTGGAAGGCGCCCGTGCGGCTGTGCGCGGCGACGTGTCCGCTGCGGTGGACGAAGCAGGGGCGGCCCGAGGCGGCCCAGGCGCGGACCTCCTCCTCGGCGGCGAACTTCGTCCTCTCGTAGGGGGTGCGGAAGCGCTGGCCGATCCGCAGGTCGGCCTCGCTGAACCGGCGCGGGACCCCGTCCACGCCGCCCGCCACCGCGAGAGTCGACAGGTGGTGCAGCCGGGCGCCGGGCACCTCGGCGTCGATCCACGCGAGCAGGCGGCGTACCCCTTCGACGTTGGTGCGCTCCAGGTCGCCGGGGGGAGCCACCAGGCGCACGTCGGCGGCGGCGTGCACGACGGCCCGCACGTCCCGGACCCGGTCAAGGCCCCGCTCGGACAGCCCCAGCCCCGCCGCGCCGATGTCTCCGGCGACCACGTCGAACCGGCCGCTGCGGGGGTTCGGTCCGTGGTCCGACGTCCCGGACAGGCGGGCGGCGGCGTCGGCGTCGTCGCGGCCCCGGACCAGGCAGGTGACCCGGGCGCCGCGCTCCAGCAGTGCGTTCAGCAGGTGGCGCCCCAGGTAGCCGGTGGCTCCGGTGAGCAGTGCCCGGACGGGTTCGCGCACCCCCAGGCGGGCGGTCCGGGGTGCGGCGGCCCCGGTGAGCAGGAGCTGTCCGGACGTGGAGACGGCGCTCTCACGGGGTGGAGCGGGAGCGCTCCCGACCTCGGCTGACACGGTCGCGCCGAACTCCCCGAGGACCGCGTGGGCCTCCTCGTGGGAGGTACGGGGGCGGGCGTACACGAGGTCGGCCACCAGGCGCCCCTCGACGATCCTCGCGGTGAGCCGTAGGCGGTGGTGGGGGTCCGCTCCGGGGCAGCGGGCCGCCCCCGCCGACTCCGGCGCCACCGTCCAGGCCAGGGACGGTTCGTCGGGTAGTTCGAACGTGCCCAGGAAGTTGAACCCGGTGTCGGGGCGCGGCGCGTCCGTGTCCATCGGCATCTGCGGGGTCTCGCGCACCAGGCGCTCGACCCGTGTGGTGGTCTCGGCGGAGACGGTGCGGACCACGGTGCGCACGTCCACGGAGCCGCTCGCCCCGGTGTCGGCGGCGGGCCCCGAGGCCTCTGAGGCGGGCAGCGTCAGGTGCTTGACGGCCGTGAACCAGCCCACGGTGTCCATGTACGCGTCGCCCCGGGCCGTGGTGTCGCGGCCGTGGGTCTCGACCTCCACGGTGAGGTCGGGGTGTCCGCTCCGGCGCAGCGCGGCATCGGCGAAGGCCGTCAGCAGGAAGGCCTCCAGGCGTTGGGAGCGGCCGTGGCGGCCGACCAGACGGGCGGTGGCGTCCTCGTCCAGGGCCCAGGTCAGGGCGGCGGGAACGCCGTCGGGGGAGGCGGGCGGGCGGAGGTTGCGTGCGGCGGTCCGGGGCGTCGGGGGAGCGGTGGTCGCCGCCCAGCGGTAGAAGTCGGCGGTCGCGGGCATCGGGGCGGGGGTTCCGGTGAGTGCCGAGCGGTAGGCGTGCGCGAGGTCGTCGAGCAGAATCCGCCAGGAGAGGCCGTCGACGGCCAGGTGGTGCGCGATCACCGCCAGCCGGTCGTCGGTACCGGTCGTCGCGCAGGCCTCCGGAGCGCCGAGCGTCCCGGGAGGACCGACCTCCCGGGCCGACCCGGGAGTCCCCGCTGACCCGTGAGCGCCGCCAGGGTCGTGAGCGCCGCCCGCCCGGGCGGCCCGGCCGGAGCCGGCAACGCTGTCGGCTCCGGAGAACAGGTGGACGCGCACCAGTCGGCCGGACTCGGGGTCCAGGGCCCGGTGCAGCTCCGAGCAGGTCTCCTCGACCGCTTCGGCCACCTCGCCGGGGTCGCGGGGCAGAGAGGAGAAGGTCACCGCGTCCACCTCGGCGGCCGGGCGGGGCACACCCGGCCCTCCCGCCCCCACGGGTCGGCGCAACGCCGTGTGGCGGTCCAGGACCCGGACGACGGCCGAGGAGAGGGCGGCCGGGTCCACCCGTACCCCGCACCGCAGGACGACGGACTGGTTCCAGTGCCGGGTGTCGCGCAGCGGCTGCCGGAAGAGCCAGCGCTGTGCCGGGGCGAGCCGCCCGGCCGTGTCGGTGCCCGTCGCGGGCGCGGGCTCGGGGTCCGGTGCGACCGGGGTGGCGGACGCGGCCAGCAGCGCGGGCGTGGGGTTCAGGTAGAAGTCCTCGAACGCCACCCGGTACCCGGCCCGGCGCAGCGCCGTGACCGTGCGCATGGCCAGGATCGAGTCGCCGCCGAGCTCCACCACGTCCGCGTGCGGGGCCACGAGCGGGAGTCCGAGGGCGCTCGCCCAGAGGTCGCGGATGGTCGTGACCAGGGGGTCCGCGTCCGGCGCCGGGTCCGATCCCCCGTCGGACGACCCCCCGGCGGACCCCGTGCCGGGGTCGCCGCCGCGTTCCAGGGCCCGGTCCACCAGGGCCGAGAGGGCGTCCCGGTCCAGCTTGCCGTTCGGCCCGGTGGGGAACTCGGGCACCACGACCACCGGTCGCGGGACGGAGTAGGCCGGGAGCCGGTCCCGCAGGTACGAGTCGAGGGAGGTCAGGAGCGCACCGGGGTCGCCGCCCGGGTCGGTCGGGCGCACCGCGGCCAGGAGCTGGGCTCCCGCCGGGGTCCGGCGCACGACCACCGACGATCGGGCCACGCCCGCGAAGCCGTCCATCACCTGTTCCACGTCGGCCGGGTCCACCCGGTATCCGCGGATCTTCACCTGTCGGTCGGCGCGCCCGGAGAAGACCAGGCCGCCGTCCTCGCGGCGGCGGCAGCGGTCGCCGGTCCGGTACCTCGGACCGTCCTCTCCCGGCAGGAAGCCCCGGGCCGTCTCCTCCGGTCGGCCGAAGTAGCCCGCGGTGACGCCGGGGCCGCCGATCAGCAGCTCCCCGTCGACGCCGTCGGGCACCGGACGCCCCTCGGCGTCGACCAGGTGGAGCACGTTGCGGCCGATCGCCGTGCCGATGGGCACCGTGGCCTCGTCCACGGGCAGGTCGGTGGCGGAGGACGCCACGAAGCAGCTCGCGCCGATGGTGGCCTCGGTGGGACCGTAGTGGTTGACCACCCGGGCGGCCACCCCGCGGTCGAGGAGTCCGGCCGCCAGTGGACGCGGCAGCGCCTCACCGCCCAGCAGTAGCGTGTGCAGCCTCGGGGCGCGGCGCGGCCGTCCCTCCAGCAGGGCCGTCAGGTGGGAGGGGGTCGTCTTGAGTACCGACACACCCGCGGCGGCCAGGGCCTCCCAGAAGGCCTCGGGGTCGCGGGTGCGGTCGTCGGGCACCACGTGCACCGACCCTCCGGTCGCGAGCGCGAGCAGCCAGGAGGTGTGGCCCAGGTCGGCGGCGAGCGTGGTCACGTGGGCGACGCACGGCGCGTCGGTGCGGGTGAGGCCGAGGCGGTCGCGCAGCGAGAGCGCGTAGTGCACGGTGTTGGCGTGCGTGACCGTGACGGCCTTGGGCTCCCCGCTCGACCCCGAGGTGAAGGACAGGTAGGCGGGGTCCGAGGCGCGTACCCGGTGCGGGGGCTCGCCGCCCGCCCACACCCGGCCGGGGGCGGGCAGTGCGGCCGGGTCCACGACCTCGCTCCGGTGCCCGGCGGGGGCGGTGTGGTCGGGGTCGGCGCTGAGCACGTGCCGTACACCGGTGGCCTCCAGCCGCCCGCGCACGTCCGGACCGCTCCAGGAGGGGTCGACGACCACGGCCGCCGCCCCCGCGCGCAGCACCCCGTACAACAGCGTCACGACCCGGGCGTCGCGCGGACCCAGCACCGCGACCCGGTCGCCCGGGCCCACGCCCCGCACGGCCAGGCGGGCCGCCACCCGGTCGGCGGCCAAGAGCAGCTCCCCGTAGTCGAGGGAGCGGACCCCGTCGGAGAGCGCGGGCCGGTCGGGGTGGGAGCGCGCCCCGCGCGCCAACAGGTCGGAGAGGGTCAGGGCCGGGTCTGTCGTACCTGTCAAGGGCGTGGGCCTCCAGTTCAGACGGTGCCTGTGCGGGGCGCCCCGGGCGGGGCGGTGTCGGGGGTGTCCGCGACGAAGGCCTCGGTGCGTTCGTCCTCCGGGAGCCGGTCGGACAGGGCCCACGCGACGGTCCGGTGCAGACCGTCCAGGTGGATCAGCCCGGTCCGCGTCTCCAGGTCGGAGTAGTCGGGGTGGGGGACCGGCACGGTGCTGAGGTAGACGGGGGTCATGGGCGCCTCACGGAACAGCGCGAGCTTGTCCGAGCAGACCGGGTTGGCCGCCCTCATCCGCGCTCCGCCTTCGCGGACCAGGTCGGCGGCCTCGCCCACCGTCCGCCCCGACCGGGGAACGAGCACGCGTCCGCCGCCCTCGCTCAGGTGCCAGGGCAGGACCACGCCGAGGACCTCCTCCCGGGAGAGCAGGACCCGGTGCCAGGTGCCGAGGAGGTGGTCCGCCATGCGCAGGACGTCCTCGCCGTCCTGGTTGGTGTTGGAGGCGTGGGGGCGGTCGACCGGGTGGTCGCCCCGGTAGACCTCCAGCACCGTGGAGAACGGCACCGTCTCGATCAGTCTCATGTGGTGGAGCCCTGTCCCGTGGTCGTGTACTCGGTGAAGTGGCGCTCGGCGAACAGCTCGGGCCAGCGCCCGCCGCTGAGGTCGAGCTCGCGCGCCCGAGTGAGCATATGGCGCCAGTACGGCTTCACCGGTCGCCACCTGGCGCTCGTCTGGCAGTACGAGGCGTCCACGAAGTAGCGGGGGCGTGTGTCGCCGGTTCCCTCGGGGGCCGGTCTGCGCGCGTGGAACAGGGCGGAGTTCATCAGGACGGTCGACCCCGGCGGGAGCCGGTCGATGACGACCTCGCCCGGGAGCTCCTTCGTGCCCAGGTGGGCGCGGGCCTGCTTGGCGGCGTGTTCCCGGTGGGAGCCCGGTAGGACCGCGAGGTGGCCGACGCTCGGGTCGAGACCGCCGAGGTAGTGCAGGGCGTGGACCATCAGCGGGCCGGGGTCCTGGCCGTCGTGGGCCTCGTGGTCGTGGTGCCAGGCCTTGCCGCCGGTCGCGTCGCCGTGCCGGTCGCTGTGCAGGTGGTGGAAGACGAAGGAGGGGCCCGTGAGTTCGGCGACCACCCGCATGAGCGGCTCGTGGGTGAGCAGTTCGCCGTGTGCGGGCAGTTCCAGTTCCAGGACGGGCGGCGTTCCGTGGGTGTCGGGGTCGAGGCAGGCGGCGATGGAGCGTGCGCGCAGTCCTTCGTCCACCCAGCGGTCGACCTCGGGAAGGAGACGGTGGACGAGGGCCGCGGGGAGGAAGCCGGGGAGGACGAGGTAGCCGGACTCCGTGAACCTGCTCCGCCGGGCGGGGGCGTCGTCGAGTTCCGGGGGAAACGTGTGAGTCAAGTCTTCGCCCCTTGTTCGTGCTCGGGTGTCGGGTCGTCCTCCGGGTGTGACGGATTCCTTCTGGGGGAGTCGGTCGGGAAAGGGTGGCGCGACGCCCGAGTACGGTGGGCCGTTCGCCTGGATGGGGGTGAGGGCCATTGTTGTGACTGCGGTGGCCTTCGGTGGTGGAGCGTGGATCGTGTCCGGAGGGTCGACAGTATTAGTTTCACCCCGGT
This sequence comes from Nocardiopsis sp. NPDC006938, assembly GCF_042869555.1. NCBI lineage: Bacteria > Bacillati > Actinomycetota > Actinomycetes > Streptosporangiales > Nocardiopsidaceae > Nocardiopsis > Nocardiopsis sp. NPDC006938. The sequence goes on from NZ_JBIAGA010000004.1 coordinate 154,845, forward strand.
TGGGCCGGTGTCAAGGGAATCGGTGGAACACGATCCTGGCCAGGAACTTCGTTACTCCGGTCGTCGGTTCCGCGAATTCTCGTGGGTGTCGGAGTATGAATTTCTCGGGTGCGGGGTAGGTGAGGGTGCGTCGGCCGCGCCCCGTCCTGGGGAGGTGGCCGCAGGGACTCCCGTTGGGGGGAGTCTTGTCATCGTCCCAGCTCAGGAAGGTGAGGATGAGGGTGCTGCCGTCGCCCCGGCGGCGGTGGCGCGGGAGCCGCGCGCATGGTCCGGTTCGGTGTTCTCCTGGGGAGGGCCTCCTTTTCCCCAGGTCGATTCGGGCATTTGGGGTGAACGACGAATGGTTGACCGGAGATGGAGCCGGGTCGCACCGAGGCCAATCGCAAGATCGTTTACATGGCCCCTCGGGTGGCCGATTCCGGGCGGATGAATGGGCGGTCCGGGAAGCTGTGCCCGGGCCCCCGTTCGTGGTAATGGAAGGGCTGGCCATTCTCGCGGAGTTTCGGAATGGTCCTACCGGGGAACCTCGGCGTCCGCTCCGTAGCGGCGGGCCAGGGCGTGGAAACCCTCTTTGGGTTTCCAGTGGCCGTCGTCGGAGGACAGGCCCGAGCCGAGAGGCGGCGGGCGGACGATCCCGAAACTGGCCATGTCGCAGTCCCGGGCGGGATCGTCGGAGGGGAGGCAGTCGCCCTCGACGAACATGCACAGGAACGCCCCGTGCACGTTCTCCGTCTCGTACACGTCGAGCAGCCGCTCGACGGTGTCGGCCTGGACGCCCTCGTCCCGGACCAGGCCGCCCGTGACCCGTCGGTCGTCCAGGTCGCTCCAGTCCAGCGCGTCGGCCCCGCCCCCGCCCAGTGCCTCGGCCCCCCGGTACGAGCAGCAGCCGAACTCGGTGACCACCACCGGTCTGTCCCAGCGCTCCAGTGCCCGTAGCCCCCGGCGGTAGGTGGGCCGGGTGAGTTCGTCGAGGTAGTAGTCCACTCCCACGAGGTCGAAGGGGGTCCAGTCCACGCGTTCCCATGTCCCCGACCCGTAGGTGAGGGGCCCGGCGAAGCGTTCGCGAGCGGTGGCCGCCAGGCGGCGGAGCAGCGCGTTCAGGCGTGCGTCGTGGTAGGCGGGGAACAGGCCGAACACGGCCAGGGCCCGGGCGCGCCGGTCGACGTCGCGGCCGGGCAGGATGCCCCGGTTGAGGACGGTCAGCTCGCAGCCCACGTTGAGGACGACCCGGCCGGGGTGGTCGGCGTCCAGTCGCCGGGCGAGGTCGGCGGCGTGCCCCACGTGCTCCACCAGCTCCGCTGGCTTGGCGTTGTGGGAGCGAGGCTGCAACCACACGTCCAGGCCGTGGCCGAGGGCGGAAAGGGCGGCCCGTTCCAGCCGTTCCAGGTCGTGCCCGAACAGGGTGACGGCCGTGCAGTGCAGATCCTCGCGGATCACGCGCAGGTCCTCGTGGACGGCATCGGGGTTCCAGCGCTCGCGGGAGTGCTGGCCGGGCACGTAGCTGGACCCGACGTCGTACAGGACACCGCGCACCGGAAGGGCGCGCCGGTGACGGGGGGCGGGTTCCTCGGGGGAGGGGGGAGCGCCCTGGTGGCCGGTGCGGCACGTCCGGCGCACCGCCAGGTAGGCGGCCACGCCGGTCGCCACGCTCAGGAGCGTGTTCCAGAACGGCGCGTTCGAGGCGAAGGCGAGGTCGGCCTGCGCGAGTAGAACGGTGGTCCAGGTCAGCGACAGGCGGGCACCGACCGGTGCCCAGACGCCGCCGCTGACCGTGCGCAGGAGGCCGAAGAGGACGCCCGATAGGACGAGGCCGAACGGGTCGGCCGACTCTCCCAGGACCAGGCCCGTCACTCCGGCGAACAGCGCGGCCTGGGTGAACAGGGCCGCCAGGGGCGACAGGAACGTACCCAGCCGGTGCTGAAGGTGACCTCGGAACACCAGTTCCTCGGCCGCGACCTGCCCGCTGGTCAGCAGGGCCGCGACCAGGGCGGCCAGCGCTGCCGGGGCGAGCGCGGACGTGTCGAGACTGGCGCCGCCGGTCAGCACCGCGCCGCCCACGATCGGTGCGGCGGCCAAGGGGCAGGCCAGCAGCGCGGCGAGCAGCGGGCGCCAGGCGCGGCCCGGGGTGGTCAGGCCGATCGCCGCCGGGGGGACGCGCTCGGCGCGGCACAGGAGCCCGACCAGGGGGACCAGCACCAGGAGCGGTAGCGCCCAACGCACCAGCGGTTCCCCTACCGGGCCCGGGAGCGGTTCGGCCCACGCCCGAATGGTCCAGGAGGTCAGGGCGAGGGCGGCGAGAGGGACGAGGGCGAGGGCCAGCGTGCGACCGGTGCCGCGCGGCACCGGGCGGGGTCCGGTCCTCGGTGTGGACTCGTCCATGGCGCTCCCCCAAAAACTCCGTACAGTGTTCGATGAGGATAGAACGGTGTATGGAGTTATGGCAAAGGGCGAGGGTCGTCCGAGGTGGGGGGCGTATGGGAGTCACACGCAAGAGCATCGAGGCCACACTCGACCTGCTCTGGTCGGGGCTGGGGCGCCCCCGGCGCGGCCCCCGCCACCAGCTCACCGTGCAACGCCTGGTCGAGGCGGCCATGACCGTCGCCGAGGAGGACGGTGTCGAGGCGCTGTCCATGCGCAGGGTCGCCGCCCGTCTGGGTGTCGGCACCGCCACCCTGTACACCTACGTGCCCGACAAGGCGGCCCTGCTCGCCCTCATGGTCGACGAGATGGTCGGCCAGGCCACCCCGCCGCACACCCGCCCCGGCGGTTGGCGGGAGAGGGTGGAGGCCTGGGCCCGGGAGGACCTGGCCTCCTTCCGGGCCCACCCCTGGCTGGTCGAGATGACCTCCGGCCCCTACGTCGGGCCGAACGGCTTCGCCTGGATGGACTCCGCCCTGCGGGCCCTGGACGGGACCGGTCTGCCCGAGGAGGAGGCGTACGCGGTGGTGGGCGCGGTCGACGGGCTGGTGCGCGGACACGTCGGCCGGGTGGTCGAGGCGGACCGCGCCGGACGCTGGACCTCCCCGGACGGCGAGTCCTTCGCCAGCGTGCAGGAGGGCTACCTCGCGCGGTGGATCGAGCCCGGGCGCCATCCGGCCATCGAACGCATGGACGCGCCGCCCCCCACGCCGGAGGAGGTCTTCGAGCGGGCGCTGGCCTGGCTCCTGGACGGGGTCGAACGCAGGATCTCCGAAATCCGGGACCAATAGAGCGAGGGTCACCGCTCTCACCTGCAGGCTCACTTTTGTATAGCGACTTACTCACAGGTGGCTACTTACGAAAAATGGCCAGCTTTCCTAGGGTGTCCCACGTTCCACCAGTGACCGCGGGCCGCATGGCCGAGTGAGGAGATCCCACCGTGACCCAGAACGTGAACGCCCCGCCCCGCGCGGGCCGGAGGGAATGGGCGGGTCTCGCGCTCCTGCTGGTCCCCGCCATGCTCGTGATGATGGACCTCACCCTGCTGCACCTGGCCGTGCCGCAGCTGAGCGCGGACCTCGATCCCTCCGGTACCCAACTGCTCTGGATCACCGACGTCTACGGGTTCTTCGTCGCCGGGCTCCTGCTCACGATGGGGACGATCGGCGACCGCCTCGGGCGGCGGCGCATGGTGATGATCGGGGCCGCCGCCTTCACCTCGGTGTCCGTCCTGGCCGCCTTCTCCAGCAGCCCCGAGATGCTCATCCTCGCCCGGGCCCTGCTGGGTGTGGCCGGGGCGACCCTCGCGCCCTCCACGCTCTCGCTGATCACCACGCTGTTCCGGGACCCGGCGCAGCGTTCGGTGGCGATCAGCCTCTGGATGACCAGCTTCATGGCCGGCGGGGCGCTCGGCCCCGTGGTCGGCGGCGTCCTGCTGGAGTTCTTCTGGTGGGGATCGGTCTTCCTCTTGGCGGTTCCCGTGATGCTCCCCCTGCTGCTCTTCGGCGGCCGACTCCTGCCCGAGCACAGGAACCCCGAGCCCGGCCCGCTGGACCTGGTGAGCGTGTTCCTGTCCCTCACCGGCGTGCTCACCCTCGTGTACGGGATCAAGGAGACGGTCAGGGACGGGCTCGCGCTGACGCCACTGCTGGCCCTGGCCGTGGGAGCCGTCCTGCTGACGTCGTTCGTCCGGCGCCAGCTCCGGGCCAGCGCCCCCTTCTTCGACGTCACCCTGTTCCGGAACCGGGCCTTTGGAACCGCGCTGGTCACCCTGAGCACCACCGCACTTCTCATCGCGGGAGTGCAGTTCCTGGTCGCCCAGTACCTCCAGATGGTCCAGGGGCTGTCGCCGATGGTCGCGGGCCTGTGGATGCTGCCCATGGTGGCGGGAGGGGTGGCGTCCGTCCTGGCCGCGTCCACGGTGGTCCGTCGGGTCCGACCGGCGGTGGTGTTCGCGACCGGGCTGCTCGTGGCCGCCCTCGGGTTCGGCCTGCTGACCCAGGCCGGTGCCGACGCGGCACTGGCCGTGGTGGTCGTCGGTTCCACACTGATGTTCGCCGGACTGATGCCGGTGTCGGCACTGGGGACCGACGTCGTCATGTCCACGGCACCCCAGGAGAGCGCGGGCACCGTCGCGGGTATGGCCGAGACCACGCAGGAGCTCGGTGCGGCCCTGGGGATCGCGGTCATCGGAGTGGTGAGCGCGGGGCTCTACGCGGCCAGGACGTCGCTCTCCCTCCCCGCGGAGCTGTCCGAGGCCCAGGCGCGGTCGGCGGGGTCGACGATCGGAGCGGCGCACCAGGTGGCCGAGAGCCTGCCCGAGGCGGTGGGTGCCGAGGTCCTGGACGCGGCCCGCGCCGCCTTCGCCCACGGCCTCCAGGTGAACGCGGCCGTCGCCGCCCTGATCCTGGTCGTGTTGGCCGCCGTGGTGTCCCTCGTCTTGAGGAGGGTGCCTGCGGCCGGGGGTGCCGAGCCCGTGACCGGGGGCGAGGACGGCGGTACCTGAGCCGGGTGCGCGGGGCCGCGGCCCCTCTAGGGCCGTGCCCCGCGCTCCCGGGCCGCCACGATCTCGTCGGTGCGCAGGCTCACCCAGTCCACGAGCGCCTGGACGCGTTCGCCCAGCTCCTCGCCGAGCGGAGTCAGGGTGTAGGTGACCTGGGGAGGGCTGGTGGGTTCGACCCGGCGTTCCACGAGCCCGTCCTCGGCCAGCAGCCGCAGGTTCTGGGAGAGCATCTTCTCGCTGATCCCGCCGATCCGGTCCCGCAGCATGAAGAAGCGCTGGGGGCCGTCACGCAGACAGGTGACGATGAGCGTCCCCCATCGGCTGGCCACGTGGTTGAGGACGGTGCGGCTGGGGCAGTCGTCGTCGAAGGCGTCGCGCGGTCCGGTCGCGGTCTGGCTCATACTCGTCCTTACCCGGAGTGAGCAGGTGTCGTCGGGAGAGATGCTCAGCATACGTAAGCCGGCCGGGGGGCGCACGCGGGTGGGGACGCCATCGCCGCGGATCGCGCTCCCCGGCCGCGTCGGCCACACCGGACCCGTCGACCCCCGACGGACGGAGCAGCCGTGCCAACGCCCGGCTCAGTCGACGGGCAGGGGAGAACCCGGCTTGGTGACGCTGATGGCGAAGGTCGTCTCGATCGAGGACACGGACGGGATGGAGCGCAGCTTGGACCGCATGAGCTCCTCGTAGGCGGGGAAGGAGCGTGCGGCCACCTTCAGCAGGTAGTCGTGGTCGCCCGCCAACAGGTAGGCCTCGGTGACCTCCGGGACACCCCGGATGGCCTCCTCCACGCGCTCCACCACACCCGTGCTGTGCGAGTCCAGGCGCAGCCGCACGAACGCGGTGATGTCCAGCCCCACCGACGCCGGGTCGACCACCGCCGTGTACCCGGCCACCACACCGGCCTCCTCCAGACGGCGCACCCGGCGCAGGCACGGCGAGGGGGACAGCCCCACGCGGTCCGCCAGTTCCTGGTTGCTGATCCGTCCGTCGCCCTGGAGCTCGTGCAGAATCCGCAGGTCCGTCTCGTCCAGTCGCCGCATGGGGCAGATTCTGCCAAATGCGGCGCCGATCGGGCAATCACCGGCAATCGCCGACCCCGACGATCCCCGTACCTTCGCACCCATGAGCACACCTGCCGGAACGTCCCCCTCGCTCGCCACGGGCCTGGCCGCGATGGCCGCGACCGTGGTGCTGTGGGCCGGGTTCGCCCTCAGCATCCGGGGGATCGGCGCCTCCGACCTCACCGCCCCCGACGCCGCGCTCCTGCGGTTCCTCACGCCGCTGGCGGTGTTGGCGCCGTGGATTCCGCGGGCCCTGCGCCGGGCGCGCGGCGAACGCCCCGGCGTGCTGCTGGCGCTGTGCGTCGGCGCCGGTCTCCCGTACTTCCTCCTCGCGGCCTGGGGAGGGTCCCTGACCAGCGCGGCGCTCGTCGGCATCGTCATCCCCGGAACCGTCCCGCTGTTCGTCACCGCTCTCGCGTTCGCGCTCTGGCGGACCCGGGCCCGCGCCGCCCAGCTGGGCGCGCTCGTCCTCATCGTGCTGGGAGCGGCGGTGCCGGTCGCCGCCGCCGTCTCCCCGGACCAGGCCACCGGGGTCGTGGTCCTGCTCTGCGCGGGGCTGGTCTGGTCGGTGTACACCCTGGCGCTGCGCGCGACCGGGCTCGACGCGGTCAGCGCCGCGATCGTGGTCTGCGCCCCCTCGGCGCTGCTGGTCGGGGGCCTGGTCCTGCTGGGCGCCGCGCCCTCGGCGCTGCTCGGCGCCGACCCCCGCGACGTCGCGGTGTACGTCGCCGTCCAGGGCATCGGGGTCGGTGTGCTCGCGGCGCTGTGCTACGCGACCGCCATCCGCGCCCTGGGCGGCCCGGTCGCCGCCACGCTGGGAGCGCTCAGCCCTGTCGTCACCCTCGTCGCGGCCGTCCCGCTGTTCGGGGAGCCCGTCACCGCGGTCACCACCGCCACCCTCCTGCTGGTCCTGGCCGGGGTGGTCGCCTTCAACCTGCTCGGCTCCCGCGGCGCCGGGTCCGCCGGGAACGCCTCACGGACCACCACGCCGACATCCGCCCCTGCGCCGACACCCGCCCCCGTGCCGACACCCGCCACCGCGCCGCCCCCGGCCGCCGACGCCACCGAAGACCACCGACCCGAGATGGAGCCCTCGTGCTGATGCCCTCCCCGCCGCGGCCGCGCACCGACCCCCTGTGGAGTCTGACCGCCGCCTGCGACGCCGACCCGCGCGCCGACCGCCTCGACCTCCTCGTGGGCGTCTACCGCGACGACACCGGGTCGTCGCCGGTCTTCGGCGCCGTCGCCGAGGCCGAACGCGACCTGGCCGCACGCGCGCCCTCCAAGGAGTACCTCGGCCCCGCCGGGAACCGCGACTTCACCGACGCCCTCACCCGCACGCTGTTCCCCTCGGCGGCCGTCCGCGACACGATCCTGGCCGTGCAGTCCGTCGCGGGTACCGGTGCCCTGCGCCTGCTCTCCGAACTCCTGGCCGCCACCGGTCCCGACCGGACCGTGCACCTGGGCACCCCCGCCTACCTCAACCACCGCAGCATCCTCACCACTGCCGGACTGCGCGTCCGCGAGTACCCGATGCTGTTCCCGGACGGCCGACCCGACCCCGACGCCGCCCTCGCGGCCGTCGCCGCCGCCGCGCCCGGAGACGCCCTCCTGATCCAGGGGTGCTGCCACAACCCCACCGGCACCGCCATGCCCGGCCACCGATGGGAGGAGCTCGCCCACGCCCTGGCCGCGCGCGGGGTGGTGCCGTTCGTGGACCACGCCTACTTCGGCCTGGGGGACGGTCTCGACGCCGACCTGGAGGGCGTGCGCCGCATGCTGGAGGTCGTCCCCGAAGCGGTGGTCGCGGTCAGCGCCTCCAAGGCCTGGGGCCTGTACAACGAACGCACCGGCTGCGCCGTGGTCGTCTCCGACGACCCCGCCCGCCGGGCCCTCGCCTACGGGGTCATGGAGACCACCGCCCGCGCCGGGTACTCGCAGCCGCCCGACCACGGGGCGCGGATCGTCCACGAGATCCTGACCCGGCCGGGTCTGCGCGCCGACTGGCTGGGTGAACTCGACTCCATGCGCCAACGCCTGGGCCGACTGCGCGACGGTCTCGCCGACGCGCTGGCGGAGCGGACCGGCTCCACCGCGTTCGAGCCGCTCCGGGAACAGCGCGGCATGTTCCTGCGCCTGCCCCTGACCGCCGACCAGATGGGGCGGCTCCGCGACGAACACGCGGTCCACGGCCTGCCCTCGGGACGGATCAACCTGGCCGGTGTCCCCGCGCCCCTCGTCGAGAGGGTCGCCGAGGCCGTCGCCCGGGTCCACGGTGGGTCAGCGGCCGCGCGGCCCGCGCTGTCGGGCGCCCGGGGCTGAGGGTCCCCGGGCTGCGATCCCCAGGCCGCGGCCTCAGGCCGGGGGAGGGGTCGGCCCGCCCCCGGCCCGTTCGGACCCGCCTCCGGCCCGTTCGGACCCGCGCGCGTCCACGTCGGAGTAGTCGGAGGGACGCACCGCGCGGTTGCGCAGGAGCGCGGCCAGGACCGCCGCGATCGGCGTGGCCAGGAACAGCCCCGCGATGCCGCCGAGGATGCCGCCGACCGTGACCACGATCAGCACCACGGCGGACGGCAGTTCCAGGGCCCGTCCGTAGATGCGCGGCGCGAACACGTTGCTCTCCAGCTGCTGCACGAGCAGGACCGCCCCAAGCACGATCAGCGCCACCACCCAGTTCTCCGTCACGAGCGCCACCAGTACCGCCAGCAGTCCGCTCAGGAAGGCGCCGATGATGGGCAGGAACGCGCCCACGAACGTGAGCACGATCAGCGGGATGGCCAGGCTCGTGTCGATGAGCAACAGCAGGGCGATACCGATGCCGATCGCGTCGATCACGCCCACCAGCGCCACCCCGCGCACGTAGTTGCCCATCACCTCGTAGGAGACGCGCGCCGAGTGGCGCAGGACCGGGCGGGAGCGCACCGGCAGCAGGCTCGCGATCCAGTCCATGAGCTTGTCGCCGGAGTGCACGAAGTAGATGGTCAGTACCAGGATCAGCACGATCCCGAGCACCACGCGGGTCACGGCGGTGGTCGCCGTCCACGCGCCGCTCAGGATCTGGTTGCTGTTCTCGGTGATCAGCGACTGCACCTGTTCCCAGGCGCTGTCGATCGCGTCGGTGAGCAGGGCCGGGTCCAGACCGAACGGCAGGGCCATGGACTGGAGCTGGGAGACGGCGCTGTTGACGCTCTCCACCAGGTCGTCGAAGCTCGCGATCGCCGGGGTCACGATGAGGGTGACCGCACCGCTGTAGACCGCCAGCGCGACCAGCATGGTGATGGCCGTGGACGACCCCCGTCCGAACCCGCGCCGCCTGATCGGGTTGGGGCGGCGCAGCCAGTTGGCCAGGGGCATCAGCAGCGCGGTGAGGAAGACCGCGATGATCAGGGGGAGCGTGACCACCGACACGCGGGTCAGGGCGAAGATCAGCAGGCCCGCCACCACGCCGATCACCAGGACGCGCCAGGAGACGTCGGCCGCCACGCGGAGCAGGTCGCCCGCGCGGGTGCCGTCGTCGGCGTCCGCGGGCCCGTCCGCCGCCGGGGGCTCCCCGGCGCTCTCCCGGGCCCCCTCCCTGGTCTCCTCCCGCTCCTGCTCGATACGGGACCTGCGGGTGGCGTTCCACTTGTTCACGAGGGCCCCCACACCCGGCCACTGGGCTTGCACATGCGCTCCGATCTCCGGTCGGCGCGGACCGTCGTCACACGCCAGGAACCGTGTCGACGGGGGACGCCGCAACCAGGCGTGGTCGAACCGCGACACGGAGTGACACAGAGTCTGGCGTCCGTGCGCGCCGCGTGCGGGGAGGCGCGCGTGGCGTCACCGGATGGGCGTGTCGCCCCGGTGTGCCCCGCTCACCCGCCGCTGTCGCCGTCGCCGAAGTCGCGGGCCCGGGGAGGAGCCTCCAGGAACTCCTCGGTGGGCACGTGGAACAGGCCGCCCGTCACCGCGGTGGACACGTCCAGGATGCGGTCGTGGTTCCCGGGAGGATCACCCAGGAACATGTTCCGCAGCATGCGCTCGGTGACGTCGGGGGTCCGCGAATAGCCGACGAAGTAGGTTCCCGACGCCCCCTCGGCCACCGAACCGAAGGCCATGTTCTCCCGGACGATCTTCAGCTCCCGCCCGTCCGGGCCGGTGATCGTGTTCAGCGCCAGGTGGGAGTCGGGGGCCTTGTCGTCGTCGGGGATCTCGACGTCGCTGAGCTTGTGGCGGCCGATCACCCGTTCCTGCTCCTCCACCGTCAGCGCGTTCCACGAGCCCAGGTCGTGGAGGTACTTCTGCACGATCACGTAGCTGCCCCCGGCGAACTCCGGGTCCTCGTCGCCGACCAGGACGGAGGCCACGGCCAGCGCCCCCTCGGGGTTCTCGGTGCCGTCGACGAACCCGAGCAGGTCCCGCTGGTCGAAGAAGCGGAAGCCGTGCACCTCGTCGACCAGGTCCGCGTGCCCCTCGAGCCGTTCCATGACCCTGCGGGCCAGCTCGAAGCACAGGTCGGCGCGTTCGGCGCGCACGTGGAACAGCAGGTCGCCCGGTGTGGACACCGCGCGGTGCCGGGCCCCGTCCAGGGCGCGGAAGGGGTGCAGCCCCGCCGGTCGCGCGCCCTCGTACAGGCGGTCCCACAGGCGCGACCCGATGCTGACGGTGCAGCTCAGGTCGTCCCCGGGGCGAACGGAACCCCACGGTCCGGCGCAGCCCCGCCATGTCGGACAGCAGGTCGAGAATCGGACCCTCCCCTCCGTCGCGCACCGTCACGACCAGGAAGAGCGCCGAACCCGGGGGCGTCACGACCACCCGCTGTGGTGTGTACCGGTGCGCCACACGCACCACCTCCGTCACTGGTCCGGGAGCGTCGCTCGGTCCGCCCCCGCGCAGGTCAACCGTGGTGTGCCGGGGAGCCTCCGGGCGGGCTCAGGCTAACACCCGGGCGACCGTTCCACCGGGAGCCGCGACCCCGCGTCCGTGCCGGGTTCTCCAAGCCGTGCCACGGGGCGATCGGGCGCCTCGTACGACGGTGAGGTCCCCTCAGGGCGGCGCCGACACCGCCCGCTACGATGCGCGCATGACCACCGCTGTTCAGTCACCACCCTCCCCTTCCCCGCGCCGCCCCGCCCTGCCCGTCCTCGGGCTGGTGAGCGCCCTCGTGCTCTCCGCCTGCTCCACGGACGGGGCGGACGGCCCCCCGCCCTCGGTGATCAGTCCGGAGGCCCTGGTCACCTGTGAGGACAACGGTGACTGCGGTGAGGCGGGCGCGGTGCGCTGGTCGGTGCCCCTGGAGGGCGACCACCGGCTGTTCCGCGAACCGGAGTGGCCGTCGGAGGTGGTGCCCCCGGAGCTGTGGATGGACCGGGGCCTGCGGGCTCCCGGTGCCGTGGCCGCGGACGGGACGCTCTACTACCACGGCGACTCCCGGGTCACCGCGAGGGCCGCCGACACAGGTGCCGAACTGTGGTCGGAGGCGTTCGACGAGCCGGTCGCGAGTGTGGACACGGCGGGGGAGACCGTGGTGGTGCGGACACGAGGACCCGGGGAGGAGGGCGCCCCCGTCCACCTGCTCCGATCCGCCGGTGACGGGGTCGAACACCTGGGCACGGAGGTGCCGGACGACCTGGCCGACGTCTGGGTCCGCGGCAACGACACCCACGTGGCCGTGGGTGAGGAGCACGAGGACACCCGTGCGCGCGGCCCGCGCCGCGTCCTCCTGCTCGACGCCGCCACCGGTGCGGTGGAGTGGTCCGACGAGGTCGCCGGAACCCTGCTCAACACGAACCTCGCCGCCGACAACGCGCTGTACCTGGCGGTACCGCTGAAGGACTCCGAGGACGGGCCCTCCCGGATCGCCCGGGTCGTGGACGGGCGGGAGGACCTCGTGTTCGAACGTCCGGAGGAAGCCGGAGGCGACTCGTACGACCTGTGGGCGACCGACACCGGAGAGGTGGTGTTCAACACCGGGCGGTGTGAATGGCGTGCGATCGGATGCGACACGCGCGGGCTCGTCGCGGTGGAGGCCGACACCGGCCGCACGCTCTGGCACAGGGAGGGGACCGGGTCGGTCGTCTCCCTGACCACGGACGGCGGCGCCACGCTCCTGCACGTCGCACGGGGCGGCGGCTACCGCACCGTCGACGCGCGCACCGGGGAGGTGGTGGCGGAGCGGACCGAGGCCGCGGCCGAGACCGACGCCCTGTTGCCCGCGTTCACCGGACAGAGGCAGGACCCCGCCGAGGCCCTGCCCCCGGAACTGCGCGCGGACGACGGCGCCGTGCCCGAGGAGGACGCCACCCGGGCGCAGGAGGCCCTGGACCTGGTCCCCGCCGAGCTGCGGGGACCCGGGATGGAGCGCCCGGTGGTCCTCGACGGACTGGCCGCCGGAACCCGGCACCTCACCACCTACCTGGACGCGGACGGCCACGTGCTCGGAGCCTTCCTGGGGTGCGCGCCCGACGGGGTCCGGCCGCCCTCCTGGGACGCGGCCAGCCCCGAGGCGGAGTGCGCGGCGCCCCGCCTGTTCACCGTCGACTACGGACTCTGACACCGCGCGGGGAAGCGGGGATCAGGCTCCGGGCGAGACGTCCGCGCTGCCGGGGGCCGCGCCGCAGAGGGGGTCGAGACAGCGCACGTACTCGGAGACGACCCGGTCCTCCCGCAACCAGCTCGCGGGGTCGGCCTGGGCCCACAGCAGGTGCGGGCGGTCGTCCTCGTCCAGGGTCAGCGCCGTCAGCGCCGGTTCCTCCGTGAAGTCGCGCAGGGGCACCGTCTCCGTCTCGGCGCACCCCGGGTCCAGACAGGAGACGAGTACGACCCGCTCATCGGCCATGTCGAAGGTGACGAGCTGGGGGTTGCCCCGGGAGTCGATCGCCAGCCCCGGTACGGGGCGGGCCCAGCCGGGCCCGGTCAACGCGCGGTCGGTGGACTCGGCGCAGGCGGCGTCGTGACAGTCCACCACGTGCGCGGCACCGCCCTGGGCGACCCGGTAGGCGACCACCGGGGTGCCGTCGGGGCGGTACTCCACACGGGCGCCGAACCGGGACAGCAGACGGTCCTCGTACTCGTTCACCAGGGAGGCCGGGGCCACCTCGGTGACCTCCGGTTCGCCGCACGACGTGTCGGGGCAGTGGACCAGGGTCACCCCGCCGTGGGCGCCGTCGTAGGCCGCGACCGCGAACCCGCCTTCGGGAGAGGCCGCCACGTCCAGGAGCGTCCCGTCCGCGAGGAAGCCCCCCACGCGGATCTCGCCGGGCACGTCCACGGTGGTCGGGGCGGAACACGCGGTGTCCTCGCACACGTGCACGGCCAACCCGCCCACGTCGTCCAGACCGTGGAGTTCGTCCGTGCGGGGGTCGGGGCGCACGTAGGAGGCGACGACCCACCCCCCGTCCAGGGGCGCGACCGCGCTGTAGGTGTCGTAGTGGTCGCCGCCGAAGTGGCGCAGCGGTGTTCCGGGGCTGCCCTCCGAGCACGCCACGGCGTCGGGCCCGGAGCACTCCGTCAGGTAGAGGCCGGAGTCCTCGTGCGGCGCGTTCTGGTCGTCCTCGTGCCGGTACTCCCGCCAGTTGGTGTACACGAACCCGGCGTCCCCGGCCGGAGCCGCCCCGGCACCCCGGGTCCACAGGCCGTCGCCGACCGGGGCGCAGTCGGGGTCGCAGACCGACGCCAGCACCGTCCTGCCCGCGTGCGTGACCAGGGCGTCGTCGCCGCGACCGGCCATGGCGACGGTGACCTCGGGGTTGGTCAGGCCCTCCACCGGGCTGGTGAACACCCGGGGGGTGTCCGTGGCCCACAGGGCGACCGGTGTGAGCGCCGTCGGCACGAGTACCGCCAGGGCCAGCAGCACGGGGACGGCGAGCGCGCGCCCGCGTGGAACGGCCCGAGGGGCGGCCTCCTCGGGTACGTGCCCGGGCAGTTCCCGGTCCGCCGCCGCCAGGTCCAGGTCCCGGTGGGCCGTCCACGGCCGCCCCGTGCTGTCCAGCGTCGCGGGGACGGTCACCAGCACCGCCCACAGGGGGGCCAGCAGGGCCCCGAACAGGGCGAGCGCGACCATGACCGGGTAGGGGTCCACGGGCAGGTGCGCCGCCCACGTCGCCAGACGCTCCTCGGCCCGGTTCACCAGGTAGCCACCGCCGAAGGCCAGACCCACGAAGACCACGTGCGACGCGCGCCGGTGCCGCCCCATCACCCAGGAGACGGCCACCGCACGGAAGGTCCCGTGCCCCTCCAGCAGGGCGGCGGGGAGCGCCACGGTCAGGACGGCCTGGGAGTACACGGCAGGCGGTACCAGCACCGCCAGGACCAGCCACGGTGTGAACTCCAGGACGAACAACCCGGTGAACAGCAGCCCCAGGACGACCGACGCCCACACCAGCATGAGGAGGAGCCACCCCAGGACGGTCGGATAGCGCCGGAGCGCCCGGCGCCAGGCGGCCCCGACCGGGACACGGCGGCCCAGGAGCGCCCCCGCGGCGACCAGCACGGCTCCGCCCAGGGCCACGGGAGCGACGGCCAGAGCGGTGACGAGGGCCAGCCCCAGGAGCACCCAGAGACCGGTACCGGGGTCGCCCCGCGTCTCGACGGCCCCGTTGACCACCACCGTGTCCGCGGCGGCCCACAGGAACGCCGCCTCACCCACCAGCACCGCGGGCAGCAGGGGCACCGCGGTCACGACCACCAGGGGCCACAGCCGACGAACGTAGGCGGCCGCCACCGCGGGGAACGCGGCGGGCACGCTCCTGACCAACCGCAGGCCACCACGGTCGCCGGGCCCGGAGAGCGGCGCTTTCGGTGAGTCCGCGGGCGCGTTCCCGGCTGCGAGCGAACCCTCCGGCGGCCTGTCGTCCGACTTCATGACTCCCTCTCCGATGTGACGTCCGGTGCCCGGGCAGGATAGTGAGCGACCGGACGCGTCCCGTTACCGGGGTGACGGTCCGACTCGCTACGATGCGCGCATGTCCACCCCGGTTCGCCCTTCCTTCTCCGTCGGGAGCGCCCGGCGCCGCCGCCGCGCCCTGACCGCCTTCGGCCTGACGGGGGCGCTCCTGCTCACGGGGTGCTCCACCGAGGAGCCCGAACGCGAGCCGGTGGCGGAGGAGGCCACCGTGATCAGCCCGGACACGCTCGTCACCTGTTCGGACACGGGCGACTGCGGTGCGCCGGGCGCGCTGCGCTGGTCACTGCCCCTGGAGGGGGAGTACGTGCTGCACCTGCCCGAGGACGGGCTCGTGCGGACCCCGCTGGCCCGGCTCTACCCGGTCGACCTCCTGGTTCCCCAGGAACACGTGAACGCCGGAGCCACGGTTCGCGACGGGGTGCTCCACTACCAGGAGCACGGGCGCTTCCGGGCGTTCGACCTGGCCACCATGGAGGAGCTCTGGGCCGAGGAGGTCGACCCCGGGCGCGCCTTCCGGGTCCACGCGACCCAGTGGGTGGGGGAGCGGTTGGTCGTCCACGCCGGGGACAACCGGGAGTGGGAGGGGACGACGTACCTCCTCGCCCCCGGAACGGACTCCCTGGAGTGGGAGGCCGTCGACGCCGACACCGGGATCGTCCTCCGGGGAACACCTCCCGCCAACGACACCCACGTCCTGCTGGAGGGCGTGCGGGACTCCGGAACCCACCACCTGGTCGACGCGGCCACCGGAGCGGTGGAGTGGTCGGCCTCCCTCGGCGGTGAGCCCGTACCGGGCACCCTGACCGACGACGCCGCGTTCGTGGTCGCGAGCCAGGACGACGGTCCCCGTCTGCTCCGCCGGGTGGACCTGGCGGACGGACGGGTCACGGACGAGGTCCCGCTTCCCGAGGGGCTCGCCAGCCGGGATCACGCGGCCCTCAGCCCGGACGGGGGCCTCCTGGTCGATGACGTCGGCGCGGTGGACACCGACACGGGCGAACTGCTGTGGACCCACGCGGAGGAACCCGTCTCCGCCCGCTCCGGGTTCGAGTGGCGGGCGCGGTTCCCCGTGGACGACCCCGGCCTGGTGTACGTCCAGAACGGCGAGAGGACCCGGGTGCTGGACGCGCGCACCGGCGAGACGGTTCGGGAGGAGGCCCCCGACCCCCCGGCGGACCTCTTCGGGGCACGGCAGCTCTGGTTCGTGGACGGCTTCGACCGCGACGCCCACAGCCAGTACCGGGCCCCCGTCCAGGCCTACGGGCCCGGGGTGGGGGACGACCTCCTGATCGAGACGGCCGCCGGAACGCACTACCTCACCACCTACCGGGCCGACGACGGCGCCTACGTCGGCGTGTACCAGGGGTGCGCCCCCGACGGCATGCGCGCACCGGAGCTGGACGATCCCACCCCGGCGCGCGTGTGTGACGCCCCGCGTCTGTTCGCCGTCGATCACGGCGTGGCGGGCGACGTCCCGCAGTCGGGGTCGGCGCAGGTGAGGTAGCGGGACGTGGCGTTGGTCGGGCCGTGGCCCTCCGTCCACCACCCCACTCCCCAGACCATGTGCGGCCGGTCCCGCGAGTCCAGGGCGAGGGCGGTGACCACGGGCCCCTCCTGAAACCCGAGGTCGATCAGCGGCCGGGTGTCCGTTTCCGCGCAGGGACGGTCCAGACAGGTGACGAGGGTCAGTCTCTCGTCCCGCAGGCCCGGGGTCAGCAGCCGCACCTGGTCCCGGGAGTCGACCGCCAGCCCCGGTACGGGGCGCGACCACCCCGGACCGGTCACCGCCGTGTCCGTGAACTCCGAACACTCCGCGTCGCGGCAGTCCACCACCCGCGCCTCGCCGCTGACCGCGTCCCGGTAGGCGACCACGGGGGAGCCGTCGGAGCGGTGCTCGACCCGCGCGCCGTACCTCGCCGTGAGGTCGTGTTCGTTCTCGGTCCGGAACCGGTCGCCGACCAGCTCGGTCACCTCGGGGTCCGAGCAGTCGTCGTCGGCGCACGTCACGAGCGACAGCGCGCCGTAGGCGGCGTCCGCCACGGCCACCGCGAAACCTCCCCCGGGCGAGGTCGAGGCGTCGAGGTGGCTGACCTCCAACCGCGCGGCCCCTCCCTCGGTCAGGTCCAGGACACGCGGGTCCGCGCACGTGTCCTGCGCGCACACGTGCAGGCGCAGGCCTCCGACGTCCCCGTCGAAGGCCTCGTCCGGGTCGATCCGGTCGTCGGGAACCGTGTACGAGGCCACGACCAGACCCCCGGACGCCAGGGGCGCGACCGTC
Organism: Nocardiopsis sp. NPDC006938; assembly: GCF_042869555.1. Lineage (NCBI taxonomy): Bacteria > Bacillati > Actinomycetota > Actinomycetes > Streptosporangiales > Nocardiopsidaceae > Nocardiopsis > Nocardiopsis sp. NPDC006938. Next base: position 171,992 of record NZ_JBIAGA010000004.1, read on the forward strand.
GACCGCGCCTGGTGGAGGTCGGTGACGACCGGACGCAGGTACACCTCGTCCGCGTCCGTGTCGCAGTCGAGGGCGTCCTCGCACACGGCGAGGTAGAGCCCCACCTCGTGACGGACCTCCTCGTCCCGGGTGAGAATCCTGTCGTGCGCCCACGTCCGCCAGTGGGTGCGCAGTAGACGGCCGTCCTCGACCGAGAACCCGGCACCGCGGTCGGCCCCCCACGCGTCGACGACGACCTCGCAGTCCGGGGCGCACCGTTCGACCAGGACGCTGCTGTGGGCCGCCCCGACCAGCGCCCCCTCCTCCGTCGCGGCGATCTCCACCGTCTGGACGTCCCCGGTCACGGTCGGGAGTGGCGAGGTCGTGAGTTCGGGCAGCCCGAAGGGGTTGGCGGTCAGCGCGGCCGGACCGAGCAGCGCGGGCACCACCAGGAGGACGGCCAGGGAGGGCGCCGTCACCAGGTGTCGGGCCCGTACCCGGGGCGCACCGGAACGCGCGGCGTCGGCCGCGGGGAGCGAGCGCCCGACCCGGGCGAGGTCGAGGGCGGGCGGGGTGATGTACCAGTGCGCCGGTACGCCCGCGTAGACGGCCGGGGCGCAGATCAGCAGCAGCGAGAGCGGGGCCGCCAGCACCGACGCGGCCGTGGTGACGCCGACGAGGACGAGGTCGCCCTCGGACCAACCGGACCAGCGCAGCAGTGAGCGCTCCAGCACCGGGCCGAACAGCACCGAGACACCCAGCGCCGCGCCCACCAGCGCCATGTGCGTCCTCCAACGGTGCCGTCCCACCCTCCAGGCGAGAACCAGTCCGCGGACGGGGCCGCGCCCCTCCAGGAGGGCCGCCGGAAGCGCCACCGACAGCGGGGTGAGCACGAACAGGGTCGGGGGCAGTACCACTGTCGCGACCAGTAGCACGGGCCACTCCCACGAGAGCATCCGCAGCGCGAGCGCGGCCGCCGCGCCCACCACGGCGAGGAGAGCCAGAGTCCAGGCCAGGGTGGTCGGATAGCGGCGGAGGGCGCACCGCCAGGCGTCGCGCACGGAGATCCGCCGACCGAGCAGGGCTCCGCCGCCGAGCAGGACCGATCCACCGATCGAGATCGGCGCGAGCAGCAGCGCGAGCACCGCCAGGCCCGCCAGGATGACGAGCGCGGGGCCCCCGGTCGGGTCGGCGGTGCTCTCCAGGGCCCCGTCGAGATAGGCCCCCTCCCGCGCGGGCCAGACCACGTGGAGTTGGGCGGCCAGGACCAGCGGCGCGAGCGGAACCCCGGACACGACCAGAAGGGCCCCCAGGTGGCGCGCGTACACCCCGGCCACACGGGCGAACAGGTCCGGCAGCTCCCGCTCCAGGACGAGGTCGGCGGGCGCGACCTCCTCCTCCGTGGGCGCCGGGTCGTCCGCCTCCCCGCCGTCGGCGTCGTCGCCCCGGTACGGTCCCGATCCCGGCTGATCCATCATCTCCCCTTGTGCCCCGGTCTGTCGTGCGACGGCAGACTACTGGTCCGCAAGAGCCGACCGCGCACTCACCGTGAGTCCGCGTGACGGACGGTCCGGCTCCGCGCGCGGACGGGGCCGGTGCCGTGTCCCGCGCCCGGAAAACCCGTGGCGGCTCCGCGCCGCGCCCTCTAAGGTGCCTTCTCATGACCGAAACACCTTCCCCCGGCACCACCTCCCCCGACACCACCACGACGCGCCTGGTCGAGATCACCGACGACAACTTCGGGGCCGCGAACCGCATCAAGGTCCACGAGGCGCAGGAGCAGTTCGTCGCCCCCGTCCTGTACTCCCTGGCGCAGGCCTACACGCAGCGCGACACCGCCTGGCCCCGACTGCTCATGGACGGAGACGAGGCGGTCGGCTTCGTCATGGCGACCTTCGCTCCCGAACACGAGGACCCCGACTGCCGGGCCGACCTGTGGCGGCTCAACATCGCCAAGGAACACCAGGGCCGCGGCTACGGGCGCCGCGCGGTCGAAGGCGTCGTCGAGGAGGCCCGGCGCCGGGGGTTCACCCGCGTCACCGTCTCCTGGGTACCGGGAGAGGGCAGCCCAGAGGGGTTCTACCTGGCGCTGGGCTTCGAGAAGACCGGACGCGTGGAGGACGGGGAGACCATCGCGGCCCTCCGGATCGGCTGACCCGGGCGGCGGGCGCTGATCCGGATTCCCCGGCGGAATCCGGAACCGGACCGGGGGTTCGGAGCATCGGAGAAGACGAAACCAGACGGCCCCCCGGTGCGTTGACGACGCACCCGCCGTCTGGTTTCGTACAGGAATCCGACACCCCGGGCACCCCCCAGCGAACCCCCCAGTCCCACCTCCTCCGCCACGGGAGGCCGGACACGTCCGCGGAAGCCGAAGGAGTACGTGGATGGTGAGCCGTAGGACGGCCAGCCCCGACGCCACCCCCCGTGAGCGGGGCCGGTCCCGACGCCTGCTCGGCTCCCTCGCCCGGCGCACCCGCGCCGGGTCCTCGGGGCTCGTGCTCAGCCTCATGGCCACCGCCCTGGTCAGCACGGCCTTCGGGGTCGGCGCCCTGGGCCGGTCCGACGACATGTCCGACGGCGCGGCCTGGCTGTGGAACGCCGCCACCAGCGAAGCCGTCCGCATCAACGGCAACAACGCCGAGATCGACCTCGTGGCCTCCCTGCCCGAGGCGGGCGACGGGCCCGTGGAGATCGAACAGAGCGACGACTACCTGATCCTCACCGACCCCCTCACCGGCAAGGTCACCTCGGTCGACCTCAACGACCTCGGCTTCTCCGGCAGACTCGAACTGGGCTCCGGAGACTTCGGCGTGGTGCTCGGACGCCAGAGCGCCGTGGTCATCGACCGCGCGGGCGGTGAGATCCGGGCCGTGGACCCCGCCACCCTCCAGGCCACGGGGGCCTCCCTCACCCTGGAGGGGCCCCTGGTCGGCGGCGCCTTCGACGACTCCGACACCCTGTGGGTGGGCGCTCCCACCCTGGGCCACGCCGTCGGGATCACCGTCAGTGAGGGCGAGGCCGCCGTCGCCCAGACGGTCGCCGTCGCCTCACCGGGCTCCGACATCGGCGTCACCGTCTTCGACGACGGCGCGCTGGCCGTGGACCGGGGCGGCGACCAGGTGGTGGCCATGCGCTCGGGAGACGACCCCGTGATGGTCACCATGCCCGCACCCATGCGCGACTCCGCCATGCCTGCCCGCACACGTGGGGAGATGGCCGCCGTCACCAAGACCGAGGACGACGAGATCGTCACGCTCCTGCACCCCCACGGCGCGGCCGAGACCACGCTGTTCCCGGTCGGCCGACCCGGCGGCGGCGTCGCCGTCCCCTTCTCCGGACGCGTCTACGTGCCCTTCGAGGCGGAGGGCCTCGTCCGCTCCTACGCGCCCAACGGCCGTGAACTGGACACCGTCACCCTGCCCGGAGCCGAGGGGGCGCTGGAACTCCAGGCGCGCGAGGGCAGCCTGTTCGTCAACTCCCCGGAGACCGGCGTCGCCGCCGTGGTGGACGAGTCCGGTCAGGCCACCCTGGTGGACACCGACGACCCCCCGCCCGGCCCCGGCGAGATCCGCGGCGACACCACCGCGCCCGACCCCGTGGCGCCCGCGCCGCCCACCGGACCGACCGGCGGGACGCCCGACGGACCCGGACCGGAGGAGGGCGGCGGCGACGGGCCCACCGAGGAGGAGACCGGCGCCCCCGCCTCCGAGGGAGGGGGCGAGACCGCGCCCGCCACGGGCCCGCCCGGGGCTCCCACCCCCGTCACCGCGGAGGCCGGGGACGCCAGCGTCGAACTCAGCTGGCCCGAGGCCTACTCTCCGGACGCGCCGGTGGAGTCCTACACGATCACCTGGGAGGGCGGTGAGACCACGGTCGGCGGTTCCGAGCTGCACACCGTGGTCACCGGCCTGGACAACGGCACGGCCTACCGGTTCCGGGTGAGCGCCGCGAACACGCACGGCACCGGACCCGCCGCCCAGTCCCCGCAGGTGACGCCCGGTGCGCAGGCGCCGGGCTCCCCCGGCGCCGTCACCGTGGAGGCCACCGGCAACGAGACCGCCACCGTGTCCTGGACCGGCGCGGACGACGCGGCGGACTACCTCGTCTCCGCCACGGCCGACGGTGCCCCCGCCCCCAGCAACCGCACCACCGGGGAAACCGCCCTGGAGGTCACCGGGCTGGTACCGGGAGCCACCTACACGTTCAGCGTCACCTCACGGGGCGACGGCGGTGTCGTCGGTGAGTCGGCCACGGGTCCCCCGGTGACCATGCCCGAGGTCGAGGTGGGTACCCCCGGAGGGGTCGCGCACAGCGTGTCGGGCACCTCGGTGACCGTCACCTGGACGGCGGCGGAGAACGCCGAGGGCTACCGGATCACCCCGCACGGCGACGGTGTGGAGATCGGCTCCGAGACCACGGTGGAGGCCGGGGCCGCGTCCCACACCTTCACCCGGGTCGACCAGCGGTGCTTCTCGTTCACGGTCACCGCCCTGGGGTCGGGGACCACGGAGGGCGGCTCCGCGCGGAGCACCCCGGCCTGTGAGAGGTGGTAGCGGTGTCGCACGAGTCAACGGATCGGGCGGGGAGGACGGCTGTGCCGAGGACCGTGAACAAGAGGGGGCGCTGGGCGGCGGTGGCGGCCGCCGCCACGCTGGTGGCGTCCGGGATGGTGCTGACCTCCTCCACTGCGGCCCAGGGCGCCTCTCCCGCGGACCAGTGCACGGCGGCCCACCCGAGGGACGACGCGCCCGCGTACACGCAGGACGCCGACGGGTGGCCCCTGTCGGTCCCGGGTGACCCCGGCGGCCAGGTCTACGTCTTCTACGAACCGACCTACGGCTACAACTGCGCGATCGTCGTCGCGAACAGCGACTCCGCCTACGTCGACATCGGCCTGCGCCGCAGCGACGGAGGGGCTCCCCAGTGGCGGGACGGCACCGGGGCGAGCGCGGGTCCGGTCCTGATCGAGGCCATGAACGTGTGCATCGACGTCACGGCCGCCGTGGGGGAGCGCTCCCTCACCGTCAGGGACACCAACTGCGGGGCCTGACCCCCTGAGGCAGGGGAGCAGAACGCCCCGGCGGCGCCTTCACGGACGGCGCCGCCACCACCCGTGGTGCTTCCGGAGCCGGGCGTCCCGGTCTCCCCCTCGGTGACGCGCCCCGACACCCGGTGCGGCCCGGTGCCAGTGGGCCCCGGGCGTCCGGCACGCCCTGCTGCTCCCGGGGCCCGCCGATCGGCGGGCCCCAGGGGGCGTGGGCCGAACTCACTCCACCGGATCGGTCCAGGCCACCTGCACCTGCTCGGCGGGGCGACCCCGGCGCGCCAGCAGGGCCCGGCCCTGGGGGAGGCGGCGGGAGACGACCCCGTTGGCGAGCCGTCCCTCCATCCGGTCGCCGGAGAACAGCACGCCCGGTGTGGCCATGTCGGTGAGGGTCTGGGAGACCGGTTCGTACATCGATCTCGACGCCCCGCCCGTCCGCCGGGCCGTGACCAGGTGCAGCCCCAGGTCGGCGCCCTGCGTGAGCAGGTCCGCCAACGGTGCCAGCGGGTTGTTGCGCCCGGCCACCAGGTCCAGGTCGTCCACGAACACGAACACGTCCAACCCCTCCCACCAGCTGCGCTCACGCAGCTGACGGGGGGTGACGTCCGGGCCCGGCAGTCGCTCGCGCACCAGCCCGGCCAGCTCACCCGCCACGCCCTGGGTCTGTTGGGGACTCGTGCTGTACGCCAGCAGGTACTCCTCGGGCACCAGCCCCAGGTGCGCGCGCCGGTAGTCGACCATCACCACGCCCACCTCGCTGGCCGGGCGGGCGATCACCTGCCGGACCAGGGAGCGGATCAGCGTGCTCTTGCCGCTCTGCGGGTCGCCGAAGACCATCAGGTGCGGGTCCTCGCGGGGCCGGTACAGCGCGGGCCCCAGGTCGCCCTCGGCCATGCCCAGCACCAGATCCGTGCCCTGATGCCGGGGGAGCAGCTCCGTCAGCGGGACGAGGGCGGGCAGCACCCGTACCCGGCGCACCGGCGGGTCCGGCCACCGGGCCGAGAGCCGGGCCACCGCGTCACGCACTCCGTCCCCGAGGTCGGTGTCCTCGGCCACGCCGTCCAGCCGCGGCAGCGGCACCTGGACGAAGGCCTCGTCCGATCTCAACCCCCGGCCCGGCACGTCCTTGGGCATACGCTCGGCGACCTTGCGGCCGAACTGGGAGTCGAACGGGTCGGTCAGGCGCAGCTCGAACCGGCCGCCGAACAGCGACTGCAACTTCGTCCGGACCTGGTTGGCGGCGGAGCTGGTCAGCACCGTGTGCACACCCAGTGACGGGCCGCGCGAGACGATGTCGGTGAGGACGTCGTCCACGTCCGGGTAGGCCTCGCGCAGCCCCGCCCAGCCGTCGATGACCAGGAAGACGTCGCCGTGGGTACCGGAGGGCAGGCGCCCCTCGGCCCGGGCCCGGCGCAGCGCGGCGGAGGAGTCCAGCCTCGCCTGGCGGAAGACCTTCTCCCGCCGGTCCAGCTGGACGCGCACGTCGGCCAGGATGCGCTGCGCCAGTTCCAGGTCGGAGCGGCCCGCCACACCCGCCACGTGCGGCAGTTCGGCGAACGGTGCCAGGGAACCCCCGCCGAAGTCGATGGCGTACACGGCCACCCGGCCGGGCGGGTAGCGCCAGGCCAGACTGGCGATCAGGGTTCTGGCCAGGGTCGACTTCCCGGACTGCGGACCGCCCAGCACCACGACGTTGCTCTCCCCACCCGTGAAGTCGAGGTCGGCCGCGTACTGGCGCTGCTCGCGGGGCAGGTCGGCCAGGCCGATGATCGCCCGGACCTCCTCGGGGGCGGGTTCGTCGGGGGCGCCGTCCGACCCCGTCCGGACCTCGTCCACCCGCTCCAGGAGCTGGTCGAGGGTGAGGACGTCGGGGAGCGGCGGCACCCAGACCGGGCGCACGCGATCGCGCCCCGACTCCACGATCCGGTCCACCGCCACCTGGAGCGTGGTGGGAGCGTCCGCCTCCGGTGCGTCCGTGTCCGTGTCCGCCTGCTCCACGGGCCGAACCAGCGACGCCAGCCCGTTGAAGGAGATCAGCGGCAGGACCTGGGGCACCTCCTCGGTCTCCTCCTGGGCGGGCGGCACGTACGGCTGGGAGACCATGGCCGCCTTGAACCGCTCGAACACCGTGGTGTCGACCTTCAGGTAGCCGGAACCGGGCTCGGGCGGCAGGTGGTAGGCGTCGCCCACCCCGATCGCCTCGCGGCTCTCGGACTCCGAGAAGGTCCGCAGCCCGATCCGGTAGGACAGGTGGGACTCCAACCCCTTGATCTTGCCCGACTCCAGCCGTTGGGTGGCCAGCAGCAGGTGCACGCCGATGGACCGGCCGATACGGCCGATGGCCACGAACAGTTCGGCGAAGTCGGGGTGCGCGGTGAGCAGCTCGGAGAACTCGTCGATGATCACCAGCAGGTGCGGGAGCGGCTCCAGTTCGGGCCTGCGGGCCCGCGCCGCCTCGTAGGCGTGCAGGTTGGGCAGGTTCCCGGCGTCCTTGAGTACCTGCTGGCGCCGGTTGAGTTCGCCGAACATGGCCTCGCGGAAGCGCTCCACCAGACCGTCGTCGTCGGCCAGGTTGGTGATGAGCCCGGCGCTGTGCGGGAGCCGGTCGGTGTCGGCGAAGGTCGCGCCGCCCTTGAAGTCGACCAACAGCAGGGCGAGCTGGTCGGGCGGGTGGTTGATCACCAGCGACGCCACCAGCGTGCGCAGCATCTCCGACTTGCCCGAGCCGGTGGCGCCCACCACCAGCCCGTGCGGTCCCATGCCGCCGAACGCCGACTCCTTGAGGTCCAGCAGGACGGTGTTGGCCTCCGGTCCCACGCCGATCGGCACCCGCAGGAAGTCGCCGGTGCCCCGGGGCCGCCAGGCCCGCTCGGTGTCCAACCGGGCGACGTCGGGCACCCCGAGGATCTCGGGCAGCCCCACCGTGGCGTGCATGGTGTCGGAGCTGTCACCGGCGGCCAGCCGCAGCGGTGCCAGGGTCCGGGCCAGGGTGGTGAGCAGTCCGGGGCCGACCCGGTCGAGGGAGCCCTCCAGCGGGGGGTCGTCGTCCGTCCCGGGGCCCTCGCCCGGCCGCTGCGGCGCGCGCTCGCGGTCCTCCCGCAGGGTCCCGTCGGCGCCCACGTACAGCCGGGTGTCCACGTGGCCGGGCTCCTCCCGTCGGTCGCCCACCAGGAACACCAGGTGGATGCCGATGTCGGCCAGTGAGGTCACCGGCGGTTCCGCCGCGAGTCCGGACAGGGTCGCCTGGAACTCGCCGTCGACGAGCACCACCAGCCGCTGCGTACCAGGTCCGGGAGGAGCGCCCCGCCTGCGCTGCATGTCGATGGTGCGCTGCTCGATCTCGGCGGTCAGCAGCTCGGTCATCTCCACGGTGTGCCCCGCCACGAGCCTCGCGGGCAGCGGGCCGTCCCGGGCGCCGTCGAAGGTGTTGTGGGGCAGCCACTTCACCCAGTCCCACTCCGACGTCAGCCGCTGGTGGCGCACCACCCCGAGCCGGACGTCCTCGGCGGCGGTGAAGGTCACCAGCTGGGCCGCCAGGGCACGGGCCACCTGGCGTCCGGCGGCGCGGTCGCCGACCACCGAGACCACGCCGCACTCGCGCAGCCGCAGCACCAGGGGCTGCTCGGCCACCTCCGAGTACAGGTCGACGATCTGTTCGGCGATGCCCTGGCAGACCGGGTCGTAGACGATCAGCGGATTGGTGCGGTCGATGTTCAGGTTCAGCCGCCGGGCCAGCGGCCGGGTGCCCTCACCGACGCGCAGATCCAGGAAGTCGGGGTCGCCGGGGCGGCGCTCCCACCGCCGCGCCGTGAGCCGGGCGGTCTCCTCCAGCAGGTGCGGCTCGGGGTGCCGGAACAGCGCCGCGGCCCGTTGGAGCCCCGCCACCTCGCGCACGGTCTCGCGCAGGTGGTCCAGGTAGTCGAGGTAGCGTTCGCGCTGTTCCCGGATGCGCTTGCGCGGCCCGTTGCGCTGGGCGACGAACATGACGATGCCGACCGCGACACTGGCCAGCATGATCATGGCCCCGGCCACCGCGAACAGCGGCCGGTTGCCCAGGGTGATGGTCATCATCAGCGAGCCCGACCCGGTGATGATCGGCATGATGATCATCGCCGAGGAACTCGCCGCCGGGGGGTTCTCCGGTAGCTGCGGCGGGGTCGCGATCACCAGGGGTGTCCGGCCGGGGTCCGGGACCGCCGTACGGGCGGGCCGATGAACCAGCGTCGTCGTCACTGGCACCTCTCCTGTCACGTGCGCCCGGTACGCCGGGAACGCACTCTTGCTACCGTGATGATCCCGCGCCCCGGCGGTGCCGGACAACCGGTGTCACCGGGTCTGTGGACAACCGGGCCACGGCCCGGTGAGATCCTCGCGCGGGGTCTGCGGTTCGCACCCGCCCCCGGGCGGCCGCGCGCCGATCACGACCGACGACGAACGCGGGGAGCCCCAGGTGAGCGGATACTGCCGGGTCACGGTGACCGGACCGGATCGGTGGGCCGACCTCGTCCTGCCGGGAGGGGTGTCCGTGGCGGCGCTGATGCCGCAGGTCGTGCGCGTGTGCTCCCCGGCGGACGACGGCCTGCGGTCCGCCCGCTGGAACCTGGTCGCCGTGGACGGCACCCCGATCCCCTCCGAGGGCTCGCTCGTGGAGGCGGGCGTGCGCGACGGCGACGTCCTCCTTCTGGACCGGGTGACCGCACCGGACCGCCCGTCCTTCGTGGACGACGTGCGCGGCACGGTGGAGGACCGCGTCGACGAGCGCGCGTGGCTGTGGAAACCCACCACCACGCTCGGCTTCGGGCTGTCCCTCGCCGCCCTGGGGCCGCTGCTGGTCATGGTCGCCCTGGTCCTGGTCCGCTCCTCGCCGCTGGACCTCGCGGTGTCCGTCCTCGGGTTGCTGACGGCGCTGGGCGCGGTGTGGCTGGCCGGCTCCCGCGACCTTCCCGGCGTGGCCCACGCCGCGCAGTCCGCCGCCTGCGGATGGGGCGCCCTGACCACCGTGCTGGCCGTCCTGGGCGTGGGCGCCACGGCTCCCACGCCCATCGTGACCGTCCTGTTCGCCTGCTTCGGGGCGCTGGCCGCCTCGGTCGGCGGCTGGGCGCTGGCCCACCGCCTGCTGCCCTACCTGGCCGGGCTGAGCGTGGTCACCGCTTCACTGGTGCTGCTGGTGGGGCTCGGCCTGTTCACCGACGGGCCCATGGCGGTGCGCCTGCTCGCCGTCCTACTGGCCCTGGGCATCGGGGCGCTGCCCCGGATGGCGCTGGCCCTGGGCGGCCTGTCGGGGCTGGACTACGAGGTGCGTCAGGTGGGCCAGACCGACAACCAGCGCTTCGAGGAGAGCCTGGCCAACAGCGACCGCATGCTGACCGGCACCATCCTGGGGGTGTCGGTCGCCGCGACGCTCTCCGTGGGCCTGCTGGCCCTCACCGGTGACGGGCGCCGCGACCTGGTTCTGGCCGCCCTGGTCTCGCTCGCCCTGCTGATGCGGTCCCGCCTGTTCGACCGGGTGTCCCACGTGCTGCCGGTCCGCCTCACCGGTGTGCTGGGCCTGGCCGTGACCGGGGTGGCCGCCACGACGGCCCATCCCGCCCTGGCCGGGGCGCTGCCCGCCGTGGTCCTGGTGGCGTGCGTGGCGGTGGCCGCGCTGAGCGCGATCCGTCTGACCGACGTCCCCAGGGCCTCGCTGCGCCGCCTGCTCAACGGGGTGGAGATCGCGGTGGTCGCCGGGATGTGCGTGGCCGCCGTCTGGTCCCTGGGCGTGTATGAGGCGGTCTCCACCGTCCGCATCGGCGGCTGACCGCCGTGAGCCCGATGACGTGGTGGTTCGTCATCGCCTCATCGAGGAGGACACCCGGATTCCGGTCACCATTGCTTCAGTGACTTCGGTACGTGGACCTCCGGGTAGTAGGACTTTTCCACCCATTCGAGATAGTCCTTTACCCAGTCCTCGTGTCCTCCGCTCAATTCAGAAGTTTCACCGGCCTCCTCGAGAAGCTTGACCAGTCGGGGGAAGTTTCCTTCAGGGTTTTCGGATACTGTCTCCACGACGGCGGGATGCACGGGGTCCTTGTCGACGTCATGTTGGTCTGGGAGGAATCCCTTCTCCTTCAGGGTCTGCGGGTCGATCGCATCGCGGTCCAGGTAAATCTGGAGCAGTTGGAGTTGTGCGTGGAAGTTGGCGCCATCAGTGTTGACGAAATCTGTGGACGGTGCGTCCTCGCCATGCTCTGACTCCCATTCTTGTTTCCGCTCCTGTTCCCGTTTCCGTGCATCCTCGTCCCACTCCTCCAGAAATTTTTCTTTGTCAGAGACTTCATTGAAACGGAGCGCGACCTCTCCGGTGCTGGCTGCCACTCCTCCTGCATAGGGTATTTCTCCGAGGAGTCCGTTGTTAATGGCCACGCGGATATTGAAGGAGGTCTGCCATTCATCGGCTGCGCGCTGTCTGGCGTCCTCGCTGTCCATGTCGCGAGAATCGTACTCCGCGATCATGGCGTTGTGGACGAGGTTGCGTAGAGTGCTCACTTTGGCGCCTGCCATGCCAGCGGCGCCTTCCGTGGTGTTTCCTATGGCAGCGTCGATAGTACGGAGCTCCAGGAGTTCGGTCGCCGCGACTATTGATGCCACGTTGTCGTCGTCAGCTATCAGTAACTGAAGAAATCCTTGTTTTGTGTTGCGAGTGAGCTGAAGGGCGTTCTCTCCAGACGTATGTAGAAGGAGTCCTTCGTCGGAAAATGAAACAGCTCCGTACTCGTTGGTTTTACTGTTCAGGATAAAGTCATCTTCGTATGTCAGATAAATTTTGTTGAAGGACTCGGTGAGTTTGGGGTTGATTTCGGTGACTGCCCGGTTGTGGTCGGAGCTGTCGACTTCGTGCGTGTCATGAAAAGGTTGTCCGTGTTCTCCTCCCGCAAGAGTCTCCATGAGGGCGACGGTTGCCTCTCCGGCCATCTGTGCCTGTTCTGGCGTTCCCTGGGCGAATTCCGGAATCCAGTCGGTGAGTCCCGCGACAGCCTTTCCGTCATCATCCCAGTTGTGGGCGTACAGGCCCAGAAGTGCCTGCGAGTTCTCCTTGAACTCCGGCATGCCCTCGCTGCGGGGGTCATCGATATCATGGCCGGGGTGACTCCGCTCTCCGGTGAGGATGTCGTAGTTGGCCTGCTCATTCCTTGTGGTCACGTCCAGGAGATCGGATAGTGGTATCTGTGGATCCTCGATGAGGTTGATTTTCAGAAGCTCGTCCAGGTGCGACCTAGGTTCTTTCAGTACATCACCTGTGATGTTGTCAATGTGGTGGCCCGTGCTCAATGTGAGATTGGCGGAGAATTCAGTTCCGCCATGGAGGTCGGTGGAGGTGTGCTGTATCAAGTCGCTGAATTCCACGGCGTCCTGGAGCCACTGTAGGGAACCCGTGGGCTTCCAGCCCAGTTCATGGATTCCGAGGGCGGATTCGGTGAACGGTCTCAGGCCATTCTCGAAGACCTTGTCGCTCAACCAATCAAATCGTCCCTTGTCCTCTTCCCACGTAGTTGCGGGCAGGCCGTTGGCCAGCCTCTGAGTGCTATTGGGGAGTTTGTCCTGGCCTCCGCCTATACCCTCGTCGGACAGGGTGATCAGGCCGTCGGCGACGCTCGACATGAAGGCCCGACGTTGCTCCGGATTCCATTCCGGTCCATCGTCTCCCTCCAGCCACGGCACGATGCGTACGATGCCGTGTGGAGTCATGCCTTCCAGCTCCTCGTAGAACTTCTCAAGGAAGGCGATCTCCTCCTCGCCCAAGTTCCGAGGATTCCCGAAATGAGACCTGTTGGCTTCTTGGAGGAGGGCGGCCCTGGTGCTGACCGCCGTTATGGTAGCGAGGATCTCGTAGAAGCGATCATTCGGTTCCTTGTCCCCGTTCAGGTAGGGTTCGAGTTCCCGCGACAACTTTACGGCTTCGGCCTCCGTGACGGGGAGGGGGATGTCCTCGTGTGCTCCGAGGATGTTGTACGCGCTCCAGCCGAGAACGCCAGCCTCCACCATTTCCTTCAGATTCTTCGTCTCAGGACCCTCCTCGAGCATGGTCGCGCGTTCGCGCGCCGTTTCTATCAAGGTGTCCTTGAGGTCGTCCCCCCGCCTGTTGTAGTCACGTAGGAGCGTGGCCGCGGCGGTGTTGAAAGCTTCTCTGTGGGAGGACAGGACGTCCTCGTCGACTGCGAGGAAAGTATTGATCTTGAAGAGTGGTTGGTGTATTTGCCTGAGAACAGCTTCGGCCTTGGCGTAGTCGCGAATCAGTTCAGATCGACTTTCCCGAAAGTCGATCACGTCCTGAAGCCAATAGTTCGCCACGCCGGCCGAATAGGTCAACACCAGGCAAGCCCTGCGCCACTCCTGTTCGTTGTAGGAGGCGGCGGAACTGATGTCATCGCTGATGAGATCGGAGAACTGCTTCGCCGCGTTGGTGAGGGAAGTGTGCTCCGCATCCGCGTCGCCCAGAATCCGGCGGGCGAGGTTCCATGCGGTGGCGCACTGAATGCGCAGAACCAAGGTTTGCACGCCGGTGTTGGGAGGATCGAACTCGAACGTGTGACCGGGGCCGCCTGACGCGTCGTGCATGTACCTGTTCCTCCGTGCTCGGCTGGATGGGGGCAATCGGTTCAGGCGGGGTACTGGTTGAAGCGGTTGATCTCACGAAGGAGGCGGGTGGTGTCGTAATCCTGGACCCCCGCGTCGTGCGGGGTGAGGGGACGGTGATCGAAGCCCTCCTCTGCCTCGTGATCAGTGTCGGAGATACGCTGAGCGGCCGCCTCCACATTGTGCGCGATGGTCGTGCCGTTCTTCTCGACTGTCTGTACATCCTGCTTGTGGTCGATGAAGTACTTGGAGAAGGCGCCGTTGATCTTGGCCTCGACAGCGGCCTCGTCGAGTAGGTCCGCCGTGGTCTCGAAGCTGGGCGTGACCCCGTCCAGTGCGCCGCTCACCCTTTGGGCGATCCGCGCCGCGGCTCGGGCCTCATCGGTGTCGGCTCCGACCTCCGAGTCGGTCATGGTCCGCCTTTCGTCGCTTCTGGGGGCTCCGGGTCCGGGCCCCAGGTGGATGGCAGTGTCGATGGGCGCCCTTGTGAAGGGTGCCGGTACTCTGTGGGACGCTCGTGAGGGCCTGGGCGATGAGAATGTGTCCTCTTCCGGTCACACTGCGTTCCCAACGCCACTTTCCGTTGACAGGGGGCGCGACCTTCACTACTTTCCGGTTCGAGTCGTGATCTGTGACCGTGAACAGACCTCCCCCGAACACACGGATCGAGCGCCCCTGAGACACCGGCGTCGAGCGCGGGCCAGGGGGAGCCGAGGGGAAGAGGAGGGACACGTGGCCAACAACGTCGCCTCAGACGAAACCAACTCCATGTCGCAGGGCGGGGCACGCCTCGACGAACAGAGCCGTGGCCTCAGTGACCGCATGCAGTCCCTGATCGACGTCCTGGACCAGGACGGTCAGGCGCTCCAGGGCAGCGCGCTCAGGGCTTACCGACAGGGCCAGGCCGAACTCGTGACGGGCTTCCAGGCGCTCGTCGAGTGGTGCAACAAGTACGGCGTCAACCTCAACCTGGGTCAGGAGAAGATCAACTCTGCGGACGTCCAGAGCGAAGAGGACTTCTCCAAGGCCCAGAACGAGCTCAGTTACCTGAGCCGGAAGATCTCGTAACAGCGAAGCGGGGGAGAGGACGCCATGGGCGTGAACAAGTACGAGGTCGGCGCGGACATCGACGCGCTGGACCAGTTGAGCGCCGACCAGCGCCAGTACCTGGGCTACTTCAAGGCCATCATGCAGGAGATCAACACCCAGACCAAGGACACCATCAGCAAGTTCGAGGGCGGTGAGAAGGCCCTGCAGGACAGGGCGGCCGAGTTCGACATCGCCTTCGAGATGACCAACCGGGGCTTCTCCAGGATGATCGACGCCGTCGACGGCACGGTGGACGGCTACCGCGATACCAAGAGCTACCTCGACAACCTGTTCGAGTGAGCACCCCCTACGGCACCCAGGGTGTGCCGGGGGCCCCGCCACACCAGCGGGCCCCGGACCCGGGGCCCGCTGGCGCCCATCCCGAACCCCCCGCCCCCACCCCGCTCCCCGAAGCGTTCCAGACCACCCCCCACACCGAGCGCTACGTCCTCCAGGCCGACGCCCTGCGGCGTCGGCAGCTGCGTGCCGCCCTGCTGTACGGTTCCAGCCGCTACTGGCGCCGGCGCCACCACGTGTGGCCCTCCGTCGTCGTCGGCCTGATCGTCGCCGCCGTCCTGGCGGCGGGGATCGTGGTCTACGGAGCCTTCCAGACCCAGCGCGAACTCAACGAGCAGCGCGGGCATCAGACCCAGACACAGGACCCGAACACCCCGCTCGTCCCCCAGGAGCGACACCCCGCGGGCCCGGAGCAGACTCCCTGACCCGCCTTCCGTAACCCGAAGGACACCCCCGTGACCCTGCACGCTGCTCCCTCCGTGCCGCTCTCGACGGACGAGGCGGCGGTCCATGCGGACGCCTTCGACGCGATGGCCTCCTCCGTCGGGTCGGCGCTCCTGGGTAAGTCCGAGGTGGTGCGGCTCTCCCTGGTCGCCCTGCTCTCCCAGGGGCACCTGCTGTTGGAGGACGTGCCCGGTACCGGCAAGACCACCCTGGCCCGCGCCGTCGCCTCCACCGTCGACGGGGTCTGGCGGCGGGTGCAGTTCACCCCCGACCTGCTGCCCTCGGACGTGACCGGGGTGACCGTCTTCAACCAGGCCACCCGGGAGTTCGAGTTCCACCCCGGGCCGGTCTTCGCCAACGTCGTGATCGCCGACGAGATCAACCGCGCCTCCCCCAAGACCCAGTCCGCGCTGCTGGAGGTCATGGAGGAGGGCGCCGTCACCGTGGACGGGGTACGCCACACGGTCCCCGCGCCCTTCCTGGTGGTGGCCACTCAGAACCCCGTGGAGATGTCGGGCACCTACCGGTTGCCCGAGGCCCAGCTGGACCGGTTCCTGATGCGGCTGACCGTGGGATACGCCGACCCCGCCGCCGAACTGGCCATCATGCGCGGCGACCGCCTCACCTCGCCGGACGCCCTGCCCGCCCACACCGACGCCGAACGGATGGAACGCGTGCGCCAGGCGGCCCGTCGTGCCCACGTCGACGACGCCGTGTACGAGTACGTGCTGCGCGTGGCCCGGTCGACCCGCGACCACCCCGCGCTCAGCGTCGGGTTGTCCACCCGGGCCACCGTCGCGATGGCGCACACGGCAAGGACCCTCGCCCTGGTCTCCGGCCGCCCCTACGTCACCCCGGAGGACGTCAAGACCCTGGCGCAGCCGGTGTGGGCGCACCGACTGGTGCTCTCCCCTGAGGCCTCCGTGGGCGGTCGCACCGGTGTCGACGTGCTCGACGAGATCCTGTCGGCCACCCCGGCCCCCCAACCGGGACAGCCGGGGGCGACGGCGACCCGCTGATGCCGACCACGAGGGGATGGCTGGTGGCCGTCGCGGGGGCGTCACTGCTCGCCGCGGGCATCCTGTCCGACTACCAGGAACTCGCCCTGCTCGGTGCCCTCGCGCTCCTCGCGGTGACGGCGGCGACCCTGTTCGCGGGCCGACCCGCCGCCGTGACCACGACCCGCTCACTGCCCGGAGGGACCCGCACGACTCCGGGACGCTCCGTGCGGGTCCACATGCGGGCGCGCAACACCGGCCGCCGGGGCGTGCGGATCAGCGAACGGGTGGTCGGCCCGGACGGGGAACACGACGTGCCCCTGGCCCCGCTGCGGGGCGGCGGCTCCGGGGGGTCGGACTACTGGCTCCAGCCCCTTCGGCGCGGCCTGATCGAGCTCGGCCCCCTGCGGGCGGGCCGCTCCGACCCCCTCGGCCTGGCGCGGAGCACCCGCACCCACGGTGGCACCGACCACGTGTGGGTCCATCCCACGTGGCAGTACCTGAGGGCGGTGCCGGTCGGCAGCGTCGCCGACCCGGACGGCGAGGTCGACGGAGCGAAGGCCGGCACGCTCACCTTCCACACCCTGCGCGACTACGCCCCGGGCGACGACCTGCGCCATGTCCACTGGCGCAGCTCCGCCCGCCTGGACCGACTCGTCGTACGCGAGTACGTCGACACCTCGCAGACACGCCTGTGCGTGATCGTCGACGACCGGGCCGCGTCCGGTGCCGACGAACGGCTGGACGAGGTCGCCGGGGCCGCGGCCTCGCTGTTGGCCACCGGGGTACGGGCCTCGCTCCACTGCGAACTGCGGTTGGTCAGCGGACGCGGCAGGGACAGCGGGGGTGGTCTGCCCCCACTGCTCGACCTGCTCGCCGAGGCCGCTCCCACCACCGGAACGGACCTGGCCGACGCCCTCCACCTGGCCCGCAGCCGGAGCCAGGGCGACACGGCCATCCTGGTCAGCGGTACCGCCGACGCCACGGACCTGCGTCTGTTCGGCCAGTTGTCCGACCGCTACCCCAGCCTCGTCGCCGTGGTCGTCGGCCAGCGGGTACCGCCTCCCGCGCCCGACTCCGTCAGGCTCGTCGCCGCGGCGGACGCGGCGTCCTTCGCGGATCGCTGGAACGAGGCACCATGGCCACGATGACCGCCCCCGCCCCAGAAGGGGTCGCTCCACCCGGTCGCCCGGCCCCCTCCTTCCCGGGAACGCTCCCGGCCCGCGCGGGCCTGGTCCTGTCCACCGCGGCGGGCGGGGTCGTGGTCTCCGCCTCCTACGCCTCCTCCGGTGTCCTCCTGGCCGTGCTGGCGGTGTGCTCCGCGGTGTCGGTCGCGGTCGCGCTCCTTCTGCGGGCCCGGTACAGCGCGCTCCGCGCGGTGCTCACCGGTGTCCCCCTGCCGCTGGCCGGTGTGGTGGCCGCCGCCGCGTGGGTCCCGGGGGAGGGGGACGGTGTCCTGCTCGGGGCGGGTGAGGCGCTGCTGCACTCGGGGGCGCGCATCCTCACCAGCACGGCGCCGACCCCGCTCACCGTCGACACGCTCGCCCTTCCGCTGCTCGCGACCTGGGTCACCGGCACCGCCACCGCCCTCGCCTGGCGGGCCGAACGCCGTGGGCTGGCTCTGCTGCCGGGCCTGGTGCTGCTCGTGGGCGCCGTCGTGCTCAACGGTCCGGTCGCCCCGCCCGGGTTCGCCGCGATCGGCCTCATCGGCGTTGCGGCGGTCCTCGTCATGACCACGCGGTCGGCAACGGCGACGGGCGGCGACACGGGTTCACCGGCCCTGGGCATCCAGGTGGACCAACGCCCCGCCGGCCCCTCCCCGGTCCGCGACGCGGCCGTCACCGGTCTCCTCTGCCTCCTCACCGCGACACTGGCGGTGTTCGCGGGGCCGGTGCTGCTCTCGGGCTGGACCGCCGAACCCGGCGATCCGCGCGCCGTGCTCGCCCCGCCGATGGACCCGCAACAGGCCCGGAACCCGCTCAGCTACCTCCCGGGATGGGCCGCCGAACCGGACCAGCCGCTGCTCACCGTCGAGTCCGACCAGCCCGTCGAACTGCGCTGGGTGGCGCTCGCCGACTTCACCGGCACCACCTGGCTCCCCGAGAGCGGTTACCGCAACGCCGACCGGGTCCTGCCCGCGCCGGTCCCGCCGCCTCCCGGAGCGGACGGCGACGTCACCGCGCGTGTCAGCGTGGGCGACGACCTGCCCGGCAGTTGGGCACCGGTGGTGGGCGCGCCGCGCCGGGTCGATCTCGACTCGCTCGGCTACGACGCCCTCACCGGCACCGTCGTCACCAGGGACGGCGCCGTCGCCGGACGCGACTACGAGGTGGTCGGCACGGTGGCGGACTGGTCGGGGGTCGACCTGTCGGGGTCGGCCCCGCCGGTGGGCGACGTGTACGAGCTCTACCGGGAGCTGCCTCCGGGAGCTCCGCCCATCCTCGACGAGGTCGTCGCCGAGATCGCCGCCGAGGGCGACTACCACCACCGCGCCCGGGCCATCGCCGACTACCTGCGCGACTCCCACACCTTCGACCCGGAGTCCGCGGGCGGGCACGGCTACGCGCACGTCGACGCGGTCCTGGCCGCGCCCGGGGGCCGGGGCGGATCGGGGACCTCGGAACAGTTCGCGAGCGCCTTCGCCCTGTTGGCACGGGCCGCCGGGCTGCCCAGCCGGGTGGCGGTGGGGTTCGCGCCCGGGACAGACCTGGGCGGCGACGTGTACGAGGTACGCACCGGAGACGCCTACGCGTGGGGTGAGGTGTACTTCGACGGGGTGGGCTGGGTGCCCTACCACGTCACTCCCGGCGGGCGGGACGACGCCGGTGCCGACGAGTCCCCCGAGAGCGGACCGGAGGCGGACGGCCCCGAGGCCGGAGAGCTGGACGCGTCCCCCGCCACCGAGGACGGGGAGTCCGAGCGGACCCGACCCGACGAGTCGCGTGCGGTCCCCCTCGTGCTGACCGGCGCGGCCGGACTGCTCGCCCTGGTCCTGGCGGTCCCCGTGGTTCGGTTCGGGCGCCGCGCCGCACGCCTGGACTCGGGGCCCCCGGCCCCGCGGGTCCTGGGGGCCTGGCGTGAACTGCGCGACACGCTCCGACTGGCCGGGGCCGTCCCGGAGGCCGGGGCCACCGTCACCGAGACCGTGGCGGCCGCGCGCGCCCTGGTTCCGGACGCCCCGCCGGACCGGCTCGACCGCCTGGCCGGAGCGGTGAACAGCGTCGGGTTCGGCGGCGGGGTCGACGTCGACGACCGGGTGGCAGGGGAGGCCGGGCGGGCCGTGCGGGACCACCAGCGCGCGGTGCGCGGGTCACGGCCCCGGGCCAGGAGACTCACCTGGTGGTTCGACCCCCGGCCACTGGTGTGGCGTGACGCTCCCGGGCGGGACCGGCAACGGAGAGGACGCCGATGAGCGGCGAGGAACGGCACGACAGGCTGGCACCGGGGTTCCACTCCCCGGAAGTCCTGTACCGGGGGGCGGCCTCGACCGTCTACCGAGCGCGGCGCGACGGCGACGGGGCTCCGGTCGCCCTGAAGGTCATGCGCGACGACGCGGGCGCCGGTGAGGTGGACCGACTGGTCGAGCTGTCCGGGGTCGCGGGGCTGGTCCGGGCCGTGGGCGGGGGGCGCACCTCGTCCGGTCGGGCCTTCGTCGCGATGGACCTCCACCCGGAGGGGGACTACGCGTCCGCCATGGCGGACCGGGGGCCGCTCCCGGTCGCGGAGGTCCTGGCCGTGGGGCGCGCGGTGGCGGAAGCGCTCGCCGCCCTGCACGAACGCGGGCTGCTGCACCACCGGGTCGAGCCCGCCAACGTGCTGCGCGCCCCGGGCGGGGCCGTACTCGCGGACGTCGGCGGTGTCCTGCCGGTGGAGGGCCGCGCGGAACCCGTCGGACTGGACCCCGTCGCGGTGGCGTACGCGTCCCCGGAGGCGTTGGGCGGCCGACACCCCCTGACCCCCGCCTCCGACACCTACCGGCTGGGCGCGGTGCTCTGGGCTCTGCTCGCCGGGCATCCGCCCTTCGCGCGCGGGCCGGGGGAGGTCGGTGACCCGTTCGCCTACCGGGAGAGGGCCCTTTCGGAGGACGCACCCCGATTGCCGCGCGCCGACCTGCCGGGGCGGCTGCGGGCGCTCCTGGACCGGGTGCTGTCCCGCGACCCGGACCGTCGGCCGAGCGCGGCCGAGCTCGCCCGCGACCTGGCCGGGGAAGGGGCCGGGGCGGGGGAGGGGGCGCCCTCGGGGCCCGGAGGGCAGGCGGGTGCGCCCGCCGGTGCCGGGCCGGAACCCGAGACGACCGACACCGCCGCGAACCCCTGGGGCGTGCCCGGCGCGGTCGCGGTACCGGGTGGTGCGGGCCAGCGGGCCGCCGCCGGGGACGCGGGACGGGAGCCCGACGCCCCCGCGTCCCCCGCGCACTCGGAGCGTGCCCCGGAGCCCTCCGCCGCCGAGGGGCCGCTGCCCGTGCCCTCCGCGCCAGCCAACCCGTGGGGTGTGCCCGGCGCGGTCGCCGGTCCCGGCGACGCCACCGGCGCGACGGTACCGGGCGCCGTCACCACCCCCGCCGCACGCGAGACCACACCGACCCCGCCCGGTGACGTCCAGGGCGACTCCGGCGGTCCTTCCGGCCCTGAGCACGCCCCACAGGCCGACTCCCACCCGCCGGAGGGCGACCACGGGCCGGGTTCGCGACCCTCCGGCGACGCCGGTCCCGCTCCGGCCTCCGCGGCGAGCCTCCTGGCGGACCATCCCGAGATCGCCTGGGCCGCCCTGCCCGGCTGGGCGGGGACCTCCGCCCCCGCAGCGCCGGCGGTCGACGATGCCCCCGCGCCCCCGGAGGGGGCCGGGACCGGACGGACACCCCACCGGGAGCCGACCTCGCCGGAGCCGACCCCGCCGGAGCCGCCGCGTCCCCAGGAGGTCGGTGCCCGTCCTCAGGGGCCCGCCGCGCGGCGCCCGCTGTTCATCGGTGTCACCGTCGTCGCGATCGCCCTCGTCGCCGTCGCCCTGGGGGCGGTCGCGATCCTGCGCCCGAGCGCCGGGGGCGATCTCCTGCGCCAGCTCCGACCGGACGCCGTCGCCTCACCCGAGGCCGCGCGGACCCCCGGCGACGCGGCCGAACCTTCCGGAACCGGAGGGGAGGCCTCCGGCGGCGCGGCGCCCCCGGCGGGGCTGGTCGAGGATGCCGCGCCCGGCGGCGTCACCCTGGACGACGCCGGGCACACCGTGACGGTGAGCTGGACCGACAACTCCGACCCTGCCGCCGCCCACCAGGTCGTCGGCGGGGTCGCGGGGGAGACGCCGGGCAACCTCGCCGACGCCGAACCCGGTTCCGGGCAGGCGCGGGTCAGCGGTCTCGACCCGGGCCGGGAGTACTGCTTCATCGTCATCGCGGTGCTCAGCGTGGACGAGATCGCCCCCTCGGAACAGGTGTGCACGGAGCGGACCTCCGCGTCCTGACCGAGGCCCCCGGTCCCGGGACGTGCTCAATGCCCCCGGTCCACCCACTCCTGGAGGTGCGGGGCCTCCACCCCGATGGTCGTGGAACCGCCGTGGCCGGTGTTGACGACCGTCTCCTCGGGCAGGGTCAGCAGGCGGGTGCGGATCGAGTCCACGATGGTCGGGAAGTCCGAGAAGGACCGCCCGGTCGCCCCCGGCCCGCCCTGGAACAGGGTGTCGCCGCTGAACAGCACACCGAGTTCCGGGGCGTACAGGCACACCGCCCCCGGCGCGTGCCCCGGGGTGTGCAGGACGGTCAGGTCCGTGCCGCCCACCCGCACCGTCTGGCCGTCGGCGAGGTCGCCGTCCGGCGCCCGGTCCGGGTGGGTCATGTCCCACAGCACGCGGTCACCGGGGTGCAGCAGGATCGGGGCGCCGGTCGCGTCGGCCACGGCCGGGGCAGCGTTGACGTGGTCGTTGTGGCCGTGGGTGCACAGCACCGCCACCACCCGGCGACCGCCCACCGCGGCGACGATCGCCTCGGCGTCGTGCGGGGCGTCCACCACCACGACCTCGTCGTCGTCACCCACCAACCAGACGTTGTTGTCCACCTCCCACGAGCCGCCGTCCAGGGTGAAGACCCCGGAGGTGGTCAGGTGTTCCACTCGCGTGTCACTCACAGTCGCACCACCGATCGCAGTACCTCGCCGCGCTCCATGCGGGCGAACGCCTCCTCGACGTCACCGAGCCCGATCTCCTCGGTGACGAACCCGTCCAGGTCCAGCCTGCCCTGGGTGTACAGGTCGACCAGCATGGGGAAGTCGCGGGAGGGCAGGCAGTCCCCGTACCAGCTGGACTTCAGGGCCCCGCCGCGACCGAACACGTCCAGGAGCGGCAGGTCCAGGCGCTGCTCCGGAGTGGGCACCCCCACGAGCACCACGGTCCCGGCCAGGTCGCGGGCGTAGAAGGCCTGCTCGTAGGTCTGGGGAAGACCGACCGCGTCGATCACCACGTCCGCTCCGAAGCCGCCGGTCAGTTCGCGGATCGCCTCCACCGGGTCGGCCTCCCGGGCGTTCACGGTGTGGGTCGCGCCGAACCCGCGCGCCCACTCCAGCTTGCGTTCCTCCAAGTCGACGGCGATGATCCGGGCTGCTCCGGCCATTCGGGCCCCGGCCACGGCCGCGCTCCCCACGCCCCCGCAGCCGATCACCGCCACCGAGTCGCCCCGGGTCACCCCGCCGGTGTTGACGGCGGCGCCGATGCCCGCCATGAGCCCGCACCCGAGCAGCCCCGCGGCGGCGGGGGAGGCGGCGGGGTCGACCTTGGTGCACTGACCTGCGGCGACCAGGGTCTTCTCGGCGAACGCGCCGATGCCCAGGGCGGGGGAGAGCTCGGTGCCGTCCAGCAGGGTCATCCGCTGGTCGGCGTTGTGGGTGTCGAAGCAGTACTGGGGCCGACCGCGCCGACACGCGCGGCACTCTCCGCACACCGCCCGCCAGTTGAGGACGACGAAGTCGCCGGGTGCCAGGTGGGTGACTCCGGTGCCCACGGACTCGACGACCCCCGCGGCCTCGTGGCCGAGGAGGAAGGGGTACTCGTCGTTGATGCCGCCCTCACGGTAGTGCAGGTCGGTGTGGCAGACCCCGCAGGCCTGGACCCGGACCACGGCCTCGCCGGGGCCGGGGTCGGGGACGACGACGGTGGTGAGTTCGACGGGTGCGCCCTTCGCGCGCGAGATCACACCCTGGACCTGTTGGGACATGCGTGCACTCCCTGAACCTCGTGGCCGCCGGTGCCGGAGGGCACCGTCTCCGGTCACCCTGCCGCACCGTCCGCACGCGTGTCCATCATCGGGTCCGGCACGGCTCCCGGGAGCGTTCCGGCGCGATCCAGGCGTTCCGCCCGCCCCAGACCAGCAGGGCCGGAGGAAGTCCACCAGCGCGGCGGTCGGCTGGTCCGCGCCCGCGCGCGGCCGACACGTGTCAGGGGGCGGCGCCCCTTGGAACGGGCACCGCCCCCTGACGATGGTTCACCCGGTGAGTGACGCCGAACGGGGAGACGTCCTCACGGTGCGGTCAGCGGGTGATGTCGTCGGGACCCCGGCCGGGTCCGTGTTCGAACGCGCGCCGGGGCTCGTCCCGGGGGACCGGCGGGTAGGAGGGGCGGTCCTCGCGGGGCACCGTGCGCGTGCCGATCTCCGCCCCCGCCGCCAGCAGCACGCCGGTGACGGCGTCGCGCAGTTCCGGGAGCATCGCGTAGAGGACGTCGCCGGGGCAGGCCGTGGCGTTGAAGTCCCGGTGTCCCAGGATCGCCTCATGCGGATTGAGGCCGTAGGCGCCGCACAGCCAGGCCAGGGTGGCCACCAGGGAGCCGGTCAGGGCCTGGGTGGGCCCCTCCTCCATGTAGGTGCCCTCGTTCTCGATGCCCACGCACGTGCTGTTGTTGTTCGCCACGTGGGCGCCCACGCAGTGGCTGCCCTCCCGGGCGGCGGGGACGGCGCGGTCCCGGCCCTCCATCACGTGGCCGCCGCGGCTGATGGTGAACTGCTGGCCCGCGTCGGCCCAGCCGTTGCTGTCCATGTGGAAGTTCTGGATGGACCTGGACAGCGCCAGCGCGTGCGCCTCGGAGTGGTCGGTGGCGTTGGGGGTCGCGGTGTGGTGCACCACCACGAAGCTCGGCGGTGTGGCCAGGACCTGGACGGGGGTGGTGGGCGGCCGGGCGTTCCAGTCGGCGCGGAAGTACATCGCCGGTTCGGCGGCGGCGCCGGTTCCGACGGAGGCGTGCGCCGTGGAGACGCCGAACGCGCCTCCGGCCAGCGCCGTGCCGGAGGCGACGGCGGCGCCCCGGAGGACGGCGCGCCGGTCGGGGCCGTGTGGGTACGGCATGGGGGTCCCTTCTGCGTAGGAGCCGTGACGTGCCCGTTCACCAGAACATGGCGGACTCGCGGTACGCAAAGGGTCACTTGGGAGTTTCCGTTGTCCGGTACCGGACAGGAGGGGACCCGGTTCTCCTCTGGTATCAGAGTGTCCCCGGAGGTAGGGGAGGGCCCCGTGGCCGGTGTGGCGGGTCAGGAGACCCGGGCGGGCTCCTCCGCGGCGCCACCGGCGTCGTCCGGGACGGTCGTGCGGGCGGCGGGGTCGGTGAGGCGCCCGGTCCGGTGCAGCCACCAGTCGGCGGGCAGCGTGCCCAGCGGAGGCACGGACGCGGCCAGGGCGACCAGGGTCGGCCACACGCCCCAGCGCAGCCGGTAGGCGGCGGCCAGGGTCAGCACCACGTACACCATGAACGCGCCGCCGTGCACCGGCCCGAAGATCTGGACGCCCAGCTCACTGCCGCTTCCGAGGTACTTGACGTACATGCCGACAAGGAGCCCGGCCCAGGTGAAGGCCTCGAAGACGGCCACCACGCGGAAGGCTCGGGCGGTCAGGGCGGTGATGCTCAACGGTGTTCCTCGGGCTCGTCGCGGGGTGGTGTCCGGGGTCCCCGGGCCGCAACCAGGCTAGGTCACCTCCGGCGGTACGCGTTCTCGGGGTGGGGTCACAGGGGTGGTGTCCGAGTACAGCTGGACGGTTGACACCGGCCCCCGGGCGCCCCGAGACTTGCCGCGAACCCCAGCGGGAACGGCGATGGCGGACGGAGTGCGGATGAACGGGATCACCGGTGCTGTGGCGGTCGTCACCGGAGCCGCCAGCGGCGTCGGGCGTGCGGTCGCCGCCGACCTGGCCGCGCGCGGCGCCCGGGTCGCGGCGGTCGACGTCGACCGCGACGGCCTCGCCGGGACCGTCCGGGCCGTGGAGGGTGACGGGCACACCGTCCGGACCCTGGTCGCCGACGTCACCGACACCGTCCGCGTGGAGTCCCTCTTCGACGAGGTCGAGGCGGAGCTCGGGCCGGTGGACACCGTCGTCAACGCGGCCGGAACCCTCAGCACCGGACCCCTCGCCGACTGCACGGACCAGGACTGGAACCGGATGATCGCGGTCAACGCCACCGGTGTCTTCGCCGTGGGGCGGGCCGTGGCCCGGCGGATGGGACCCCGTGGGCGGGGGACCCTGGTCACGATCGCCTCCAACGCCGCCGGGGTGCCCCGGTCCGGCATGGCCGCCTACGCCGCCTCCAAGGCGGCGGCCGTCGCGCTCACCAAGTCCCTGGGCCTGGAGTTGGCGCCCCTGGGGGTGCGCTGCAACGTGGTCTCGCCCGGTTCCACCGACACCCCGATGCTGCGCGCGATGACGGGCGACACCCAGGCGCTCGTGACCGGTGACCCCGAACGCTTCAAGGTCGGCATCCCCCTGGGGAGGCTCGGCCAGCCCGAGGACGTCGCCGCCGCCGTGCGCTTCCTGGTCTCCGACGCGGCCCGGCACATCACCATGCACGAGCTGTACGTGGACGGCGGAGCCGCGCTCCGCTGAACCCCCGTCCGCGCTCCGAGCCGCCGTCGCGGGCCGGACATCGGCCCACGCTCGTTGCGCTGGTCCGGTCACGGGGGGGCGACCACCGGGTGGTCGCTCAGGGAGCGCGGCTTCGTACGCGAGGGGACCTGCGGGGTCGACGGGTACCGGCTCCCGTGGCACCTCCGACCTCGACCACCGCGAGGTGGAGGAGTAGTGTCGCTCGGATGCGCGTCCACGTTCGCCGCCCGGTAGACGACGATGAACTCTCCCGCCTGCACGCCGAGGCGTTCGGCCACGCTGACTCCCCGGTGCCGTGGTCCGAGCGGTTGGAGCGCCACAGCCGCTCCTGGGTGGTGGCCGAGGACGAGGGCAGGGCGGTGGGGTTCGTGCACGCGGTGTGGGACGGGGGAGCACACGCGTTCCTCCTGGACACCGCCGTCGCCCGGAGCCATCGGCGCCACGGGGTGGGGCGGGCGGTCGTGGCCGCTCTCGTGGCGGATCTGCGGAGTCTGGGAGTCGAGTGGCTCCACGTCGACTACGAAGCCCGGCTGGAGCCCTTCCACGAGGCGTGCGGTTTCGGTCGCACCCGGGCGGGCCTGCTCAGGCTCTCGGAGTGAGCGGGTCCGGGGCGGTGGCCCCCGTACGGGAAGGGGGCGGCGGTGGCCACCGCCGCCCCCTTCCGGCGTCTCAGTTTCCGGCGTCTCAGTGCGCCGGGACCGCTTCGGGTTCCTGACCGGCCTCGGAGCGTCGGACCAGGAAGGTCGCGAAGAACGCCAGTGTGGCGATGGCCGCCCCCAACAGGAAGGCCACGTGGATACCGCCCGCCTCGGCGGCGACCGCCTCCACACCGTCACCCAGCCGACTCGCGGCCACGGCCGACATCACCGCGATGAACGCGGCCGTCCCGGCGGCGCCCGCGACCTGCTGCACGGTGCCCACCACGGCGCTGCCGTAGGAGTACAGCGAAGGTCGCAGGGACCCCAGCGCACCGGTGAGCAGCGGGGTGAACATGAACCCGAGCCCGGCACTGAGCGCCATGTGCGCGGCGACCACGTAGCCGATGGGCGTGTCGGTACCGAAGAGGGTCATGCCCCACAGCACCAGGGCGACCACGCCCGCACCCGGTGTGACCAGCGGGCGCGGCCCGAAGCGGTCGTACAGCCGACCGACGAACGGCGCCAGCAGACCCATGAGCAGGCCGCCGGGCAGCAGGGTGAGGCCGGTCGCGAGCGTGTCGTGTCCGAGCACGTTCTGCATGTACAGCGGCAGCAGGATGATCGTGCCGAACAGCGCCATGAAGCTCACCAGCACCAGCGCGATCGACACCGAGAACTGGCGGGACTGGAACACCCGCAGGTCGAGCAGAGCGCGGTCCTCGTTCTGGAGCCTGATCTGGCGCCACACGAACACCACGAGCGCGGCGGCGCCCACCGCGAGGGCCGCCCACGGCGGGATCGCGGCGTCGGGGTCGGCCGCCTTGCCCAGGCTGGAGAAGCCGTAGACCAGTCCGCCGAACGCGAAGGCGGACACGATGACCGAGGGCACGTCGATGCGGGCGGCGCGCGGCTCGGTGACGTTGCGGATGAAGGCCGCGCCCAGGCCGAGGGCGAGCAGCGCGATCGGGAGCACCAGGCCGAACAGCCATCGCCAGTCCAGCACGCTGAGGATCAGCCCGGACAGGGTCGGTCCGACCGCGGGTGCCACCGCCATGACGATGGAGATGTTGCCCATGACACGGCCCCGGCGGTCGGCGGGGACCGTGTTGAGGATCGTCGTCATGAGCAGCGGCATCATGATCGCGGTGCCCCCGGCCTGCACGATCCGGCCGAACAGCAGGATGGCGAAGTTCGGGGCCAGGAAGCAGATCAGGGTGCCGATGCTGAACAGCGTCATCGCGGCGATGAACACCTGCCGCAGGTGGAACCGTTGCAGCAGGAACCCGGTCACGGGGATGATCACGGCCATCACGAGCATGAAGGCCGAGGTCAGCCACTGTCCGGTGGACACGGTGATGCCGAGGTCGCGGTTGAGCTCGGGCAGGGCCACACCCATGATCGTCTCGTTGAGGATGACGACGAAGGCCGAGACCAGGAGAAGCGGGATGACGAGTCGGGTCGCGCGCGGGTCCGCGACCTCGTCGGAGGTGGGTGTGTCGGGTTGCCTGCTCACGTACTTCCTTGCGCGCTCGAGATGGCCTGGATCAGGGGGAAGGGCGGGGTGTCGGTTGTGCCGACGAACGGTCAACCCCGCTGGTCGCGGCGGTA
This sequence comes from Nocardiopsis sp. NPDC006938, assembly GCF_042869555.1. Taxonomy (NCBI): domain Bacteria; kingdom Bacillati; phylum Actinomycetota; class Actinomycetes; order Streptosporangiales; family Nocardiopsidaceae; genus Nocardiopsis; species Nocardiopsis sp. NPDC006938. The sequence goes on from NZ_JBIAGA010000004.1 coordinate 200,553, forward strand.
TTCCGGGACGAATGGTGTGCATCCTCCGGGAACGCCGCAGCGGCTTCCAGACTAGGCGACGGTACGTCCCGTCTCGCCTGGTTTTTCGCGCGTGTGAGTGGGTTCGGGGGCCTGGTGTGTGTCTCCGCTCACCGGGGCGAACGCGTCGGTGGGGCGCTGCGTTCGGGCCGTCAGGCCAGGAGCCGGTCGAGCTGGTCGCCCAGGGTCCGTTCGGCCTCCGCCGAGGACAGCCCGCCGATGAGGACGCGCAGTGACAGGCCGTCCGCGGTGGCCATGAGGGCGCGGGCGGCCTCGCGCGGGTCGGGGAGGTCGGGGGCGAGCCGGGCCAGCAGCCGGGTGGCCTCGGCCTCCTCGCCGTCCTTGGCCTCGGCCAGCAGTGCCGCCAGGGCGGGGTGGTGGACCGCGGCGGCGACGTACTGGTGGAAGACCGACACCCCGGCGCGCGCCGTCTCCGCGCGCGGGATGGGATGGCCGACCAGCTCCCAGAGCGCCTCGCGGTCGTCGACCCCCTCGGTGGCGTCGGCGTGGAGGCGTTCCGCGCCGCCGAGCATCGCCACGAGGCTGGCCCGGATGAGTTCGTCCTTGCTGTGGAACCAGTACTGGATGCGTCCGACGGAGACCCCGGCGGTCGCGGCGACGTTGCGCATGGACACCGCGCCCATACCGCTCTGGGCGATCACTCCCCACACGGCGTGGAGGATCTCGGTCCGTCTCGGGTCACTGTCCGCGCTGCTCATGGCCGCAGTCTATCCCAGGGTCAATACGACTGTATTGAGATGTGTGTAGACTCGGGGCGCGGGGTCAATACGATCGTATTTATCGGAGGGGTCATGAGTGATCGAACAAGCCGCCGTCCCCGGCGCCGCCAGGTGCTCCTGGCTCTGGGAGCGCTGCTGGTGGCCTGGCTGGTCGTCGACAAGGCGGTCGCGATCCTCGCGCCGGAGGCCACCGTGGGGCACTGGCGCAGCCAGGAGGGCTACGGGGCCTACCTCGACGCCTACCAGGACGTGATGGCGACCCTGCCCGCGCCGACCCGGACCCACGACGTCATGACCGAGTACGGCTCCGCGCGCGTCTACGAGTGGGCGGCCGACGAGGAGGGGAGCCGGGGCGGGGACGCGGCTCCGGTGATGTTGGTGCCCGGGATCAGCTCCGGGGCGCCGATGTGGGGCGAGAACCTCGTCCACTGGATCGGCCAGCGCACCCTGTACGCCATGGACGCGATCGGCGACGCCGGGATGTCCACGCAGTCGGTGCCGTTCGGCTCCTTCGACGACCAGGGGGCCTGGGTGGAGCAGGTGCTCGTGGGGCTGGAGCTGGACCGCGTCCACATGGTGGGCCACTCCTTCGGAGGGGCCGTCGCCACCGTCCACGCCCTGGAGCACCCCGGCCGGGTGGCCTCCCTGACCCTGCTGGAGCCGGTGATGGTGGTGCGCGGGATGCCCGCCTCCACCTACCTGTGGTCCTCGCTGCTGCTGCTCCCCGTACCGCAGTCGTGGAAGGACCGGGGTATGGCGGAGATCGGCGGGATCACGGTGGAGGAGGTGCGCGAGCGCACACCGATGTCGGTGATGATCGACGAGGGGTCGCGCCACCACTCCTCAGCCACCTTCGTGCCGCGCACCCTCACCGACGAGGAGTGGCGTTCGATGCGGATGCCGGTCCGGATCGACCTGGCCGGCGACAGCTCCCTCGCGGGAGGGGAGGAGGCCGCGGACCGGGCCCGGGAACTGGGCAGGGAACCCGTCACCGTGTGGCCCGGGACCACCCACTCCCTGCCCATGCAGGCGGCCGAGGAACTCGGGACGGAGCTCCCCGCGTACTGGGCCGCCCACGACTGAACGCCCGGAGGCGCGCCGCGTCAGCCCGCCAGTCTGCTCCGAAGTTCGGGCACGCCGGAGCCCTCCACCCGGTCCAGGTAGGCGGGTCTGCCCGCCATGAGCATGACGAGCGCGAGCTGGGGCCCCTCCACCACGGGCAGCCCGGGGTCGTTGGCGGTGAACTCCGCGTCGGTGGCGCGCAGGTGCAGACCCTTCACCTGGGACCTGCTGTTGACCGCGAAGTCGCGGGAGGCGTAGAAGCGCGCCACCGCGGCCACGGCCTCGGGCGCGGGCTCGCGCCCGATCCCCAGCGGATGACGGATGTCCTGCCCGTGTACGACCAGCTCGCCGAGCCAGGGCGCGGTGTCGCCGGTGGGCAGCCGGACGGGCTCGCCCCCCTCGGAGCCCAGAGCGGCGAACCGGGCCAGGGTCTCTTCGGGAGTGGCCCGGGCGAAGCGCGCGATCTGCCTGCGGTTGTGCACGGCGGGGCGCAGGCCCGCGCGCAGGATGGAGGCGATCCAGGCGAGCTGGCCGGTCGTCATGCCCGCGCCGAGGTGGGCGGTGACGTCGTGCACGGTCCACTCGTCGCACAGGGAGGTGCGGTCCCACTGTTCGGGGGTCAGTTCACGCAGGTCGGCGACGATCTCGGCGTGTTCGGTGGCCAACATCGGCCGTAGTCGGGAGGTGTCCATGCGCGCACCCTACGGTGCGGGTCGGACAGTTCCGGGGAACCCCGCCGGGGACCGGCGCCTGCGATCGTCGGCCGTGCTCAGGGGGTGGGCGCCGTCTCGGCTGCGCCCCGGGGACCGGCGCCCGCGGTCGTCGCCGACGCTCTGGTCCGGGGTGTGGCCACGGTCCACCCCGATCGCGCCGTGCGCACCTCCCACGCACTCACCGCCTGGCGCGGACGCCTGGGCCACTGGCAGGCGGTGTCCGCTCGCGCCGAGCGGGCACCGCCCCCGGTGGTCGGCGGACGCGACGCGGTCAGTGCGCCGGTACGGACACGCACGCGAGCGTGGTGTCCTCCTCCGCCCGCAGTTCCCCCGGGGAGTCGGCCGGGACGTGCAGGAGGTCGCCGGGTCCCGCCGTGACCGTGCGGTCGGGGGTGCGCAGGATCAGGGACCCGGCGAGGACCACCCACACCTCCTCCCAGGGGGCGGGCAGCGCGGCGGTCGCCCCCCGGTCGAACCGCGCGTAGTAGGCGCTCAGCGGGCCTCCGTCCTCCTTGCCGACCGCCGGGCCGATCCGCACGCGCCCCTCGTCCCAGGCCCGCCACCCCTCGATCCCCTCAGCGGTGAATCCGCGGACCCCGTCACTGTTCCCCGTCACGGCTCCTCCTTGTCAGTGCGAACACGTCCACGGAGACCAGCACACCACCTCAATCGAGGTTGAGGTCAAGGTTCCCCGGCGCGCCCGCCGCGCCGGTGCGCTCCGTCCCGTCGTGACGGCAGGGGAGGATGGGGCCATGGACTTCACCGACCCCCTCCCCGGCAGCACCAGCGAGGAAGAGCGCGCGCGGGGCGCCCGAGTGGCGTTGCTTCCCGTGGGCAGCCTCGAACAGCACGGTCCCCACCTGCCGCTGACCACCGACACCGTCGTCGCCTGCGCCGTGGCGCGCAGCCTGGCCGACGCCCACCCCGGACTGCGCGTCCTGCCGCCGATCAGCTTCGGCTGCTCACACGAACACGAGGCCTGGCCGGGGACGGTGAGCGTCACCGCGCCCACCCTGTACGCGATGGCCTCTGACATCGCGGACTCGCTCAGGGCGGCGGGCACCCCCAAGCTGGTGCTGGTCAACGGGCACGGCGGCAACCACGTGCTGGCCAACCTCGTCCAGGCCTCGCGCGGTGCCATGGCGCTCTTTCCCGGACCGCACGACTGGGAGGCCGCGCGCCGGGCCGCGCGGATGAGCACCACCAACGACCGCGACATGCACGCGGGGGAGCTGGAGACCTCGGTGCTGCTCCACGTGCGACCCGACCTGGTTCGGCCGGGCTACGAGGAGGCCGACCACCTCGCCGACCGGCGTGACCACATGCTCACCACCGGGCTCTCCCGTTACACCCGCACCGGGGTGGTCGGGCAGCCCTCACGCGCCACCGCCACCGAGGGCCGGGATCTTCTGGCCCACCTGGTGACGGCGTTCTCCGGGTACCTCAAGGTGCTCGACCCGCAGCAGCCTCCACAGCAGCACCGCCCCACCGGGAAGGGAGGCGACCAGCGCGAGGAACCCGTACGCCACTGACACGGTCAGCCCGAGGTCGGCGCCGAGCCCGGCCGTTCCGAAGGCCAGCGCCGTCACCGCCTCGCGCGGACCCCAACCGCCCAGGTTGGCCGGGACGGCCATCGCCACCAGGGCCAGGACCAGGAGGGGGAGCAGTGTCGGGGCGGCCTCGGTGACGCCCGCCGCCCGTGCCGCCACCAGGAACAGGACCAGGTGTCCGGCCAACGCCGCCGCCGACAGCACGAGCACGCCCGGGCCGGTCGACCACGTGAACAGACCGGCCCGGGTGTCGGCGACCGTCGCCGACAGCATCCGCCACCAGGCCGCGCCCCGGCGGCGGCCGAGGAGCCAGCCCACCGCCACCACCAGCGCGACCGTGCCGAACACCCCCAGGGAGGCGGTCACCGCCAGCAGCCCGGGGCCCAGGAGCGCGGTGGGCAGCGTGAACAACAGCGCGGCGCAGAGCGCCGCCAGCACCACCTGGCCCGCCATGCGCTCCAGGAGCACCGCCCGCACGGCGCGGGGCAGGTCTGCGGCGGCGCGCCCGTGGGCGACCGCGCGGTGCGCGTCACCCAGGACCCCGCCGGGCAGCACCGCGTTCAGGAAGAGCGAGCGGTAGTAGTCGGCCACGGCACGCGTCCACGGCAGCCGCAGCCCCACCCCGCGCGCCACGACCGCCCAACGGGTCGCGCACAGCGCGGTCGTGACCAGGCCGATTCCCAACGCGGCCACCACCGTGGCCGCGTCGACCGCGCCGAACGCGGAGGTGAGGGCCTCCAGCGGGAACCACCACACGACACCCGCCAGGATCGCTGCCCCGACCAGCGCGCGCGGCCACCCCGCGCGTCTCACGGCGAACCCGTCCCCCCGCCGGGCACCACCAGCAGGTCGTCGTGGTGTACCAGCACACCCAGCTCGCCCCGGTCGCACTCCCCGAGCCTGCGCTCCAGGTACCCGCCCGCGGCGGCGTCCGGGTCCTGCTCCAGAGCGGCCCCGACCCACCCCCGCAACCACGCGCGGACCAGCGGCGCGTGCTCGGGGCCCAGGCGCCAGGGGCTCGGTTGGGTCAGGACCCGGTAGCCCCGCTCCGCGAACGACGCGGCGGCGGCCCCGACCGCGTCCGGCCCCAGGCGACCGCCGCGCCGCTGGTGGGCGTTGAAGGCCTCCGTCAGCGCCGCGTCCTCGCGCTCGCCGGGGAAGAACTCCACCCGCCCGGTCACCGACAGGGTGAACAGCGCGGGGCACCCGGCGGCGGCGACGGCCCCGACGACGGCGTCCAGCTCCTCGCGTGTGAGCAGGTCGAGCAGGGCCGACCCGGTGACCAGGTCGATCCCGGCCAGGTCGTCGCCGGACAGGGTCCCCACCTCGCGCAGGCACATCCGTGCGCTCACCCGGGCGCCGTCCGCGGAGACGGCGGGCAGGCGGGCCCCGGCCGTCGACAACAGCCCGGGGTCGCGGTCGTAGAGCGTCCAGTGCTGGGGGCCGGGCAGCCGGGGCGCCAACCAGCGCCCCTGGGACCCGGCGCCGCAGCCGAGGTCGGCGATTCCGACCGGGCGTGCCGGTGCGCCCCGGGAGGACAGCAGGCCGCGCAGCGGGGCCAGGGAGCCGGGGGAGCGGGCCCCGGAGTCGGCCTCCTCGCGCAGGGCCAGCCACCCCGGGTCGAACACGGGCGGCGGGTTCTCGGACACTGGGTTCATCGGGACCCCTCCCGGTGGAGTACGGCCGTCAGCGGACGGTCGCCTCCTTCCAGGGTGCCAGTTCCACCGCGCACGGGAGGGCCGATCCGGGAAGCCTTTGCCCGGATCTGTCTCCCCTTCCCCTCACGGCCCCGGCGGGACCGCCACCGGGGCGCTCAGGACGAGAGGGCGCCCTCGCCGCGCCGGTGTGCCGACTCCGGGTCCTCGTCCTCGGCCGCGGGCGGCTCCATGTCCACGGTGTCGCGCAGCCGGACCCGGGGCAGGAAGAGCGCCACGACCAGACCGACCACGGCGATCCCCGCGGCGACCAGGAAGATGTCGCCGGTGGAGCTGCCGTAGGCGCCCTCCACGATCTCGCGCAGGAAGGGCGGCATGCCCGCCAGGTCCAGGGTGGAGCCGTCCGCGCCTCCGGCGGGGATCTCCACACCCGAGGCGGCCAGGCCGTCGGTCACGTTCGTGCTCACCCGGTTGGCCAGGATCGCGCCGAGCACGGACACGCCGATGGTGCCGCCCAGGGACCGGAAGAACGTGATCGCCCCGCTGGCGGCCCCGAGTTCGCGCAGCGGGACCGAGTTCTGGACCACCAGCACCAGGTTCTGCATGGACAGGCCCACGCCCACGCCGACCCCCAGCATGCCCAGCGACACCACGTACAGGGAGGTGGTCGCGTCGATGGTGGACAGCAGCAGGAAGCCGAGCGTCAGGAACACCAGCCCGGTGACGACGTAGGACTTCACCCGCCCCGAGCGGGAGACCATCCACCCGGAGACGGTGGAGGAGAGCATCATGCCGAGCATCAGCGGGGTGGTCAGCAGCCCGGCGGCGGTCGGTGAGTAGCCGCGGGCCAGCTGGAAGTACTGGCCGAGGAAGACCGCTCCGCCGAACATCGCCATGCCGACCGCGACGCTGGCCACGATCGCGATCATCGGTTCGCGGCGCAGCACCAGGTGCAGCGGGATGACGGGTTCCGCGACGCGGTTCTCCACCCACACGGCGGCGGCCAGCAGGGCGAGCCCGCCGGTGACCATGGCCCCGGTCTGCCAGGAGGCCCACGCGAAGCTGCCGCCGACGAAGGTCACCCACAGCAGGATGGTGCTGACACCCGCGGCGATCAGCGTGGCACCGACGTAGTCCACGCGTGCGTCGGTGCGGCGTTCCTCCACCAGGTGCAGGGTGCGGGTGAGCACGACCAGGGCGACCAGCATGAACGGGACGCCGATGAAGAAGCACCAGCGCCAGCCGAGCCAGGACGAGTCGGTGAGGGCTCCGCCGATCAGCGGGCCGCCGACGGTGGCCACGGCCATGATGGCGCCGATGATCCCGTTGAAGCGGCCGCGCTCCTTGGGGCTCACCAGCGCCGCAATGGTGGCCTGGACCAGGACCTGGGAGGCGCCCATGCCGAGCCCCTGGAGCGCGCGGAAGGCGATGAGTTGTTCGGTGTTCTGGGCGAACCCGCTCAACAGTGAGGCCACGATGAACAGCACGATCGAGATCTGGAGCAGCCGCTTCTTCGGGAAGAGGTCGGCGAGCTTGCCCCAGACCGGTGTGGAGGCGGTGGACGCCAGCAGGGTCGCGGTGACCACCCAGGTGTACTGGGACTGGGTTCCCTGGAGGGAACCGAGGATCTGGGGCAGCGCGACCGAGACGATCGTGCCGCTGAGCATCGTCACGCCGAGGACGATCAGCAGCCCGCTCAGGGTGCGCATGATCGGTGTGCGTGCGGTGCCCTGGGACTGGGTGGTGCTCAAGGCTGGCCTCTGGTGAACGAGTGACGGGTGCGGGCGCGCAGGTGGGGGAGTTCTGCTGGGGAGGCAAAAATGCATCGTAAGAATTTTTGCACCCTATGCACGGTACCACCGGGTCCGACACCGGGACAGGAACCGGTCGGAGAACCCCGTCACACGGGTGACCCGCACCGGAACCGTCAGCGGCCCAGCGCCGCCGCCAGCTCCCGGGCCGCCTCGGGCCACCGCGTCAGCCCCTCCCGCCGCAGCCGCGCCGCCACCCGCAGGCCCGACCGCAGACCGGGATCGGTCAGCCAGCCCCGCAGCACCCGCTCCAGCGCCACCGCGTCCTCCGGGGGGACCAGCACCCCGGGCAGCCGACCGTCCGGCGCCCGCCCCAGGGCCTCGGGGACACCGCCCACCCGGGTGGCCACCACCGGCACGCCCCGCGCCAGCGCCTCGGTCACGACCATCCCGTAGGTCTCCGCGCGCGAGGGCAGCACCAGCAGGTCGGCCGAGGCGTAGGCGTCCTCCAGCTCCGGCCCGGTCACCGGACCGGTGAAGCGCACCCGCCCCGCGAGGGCGCCGGGCAGCGGGGGAGGTGTGCCCGGCCCCGCGCACACGCACTCCCACCCGAGCCCCACCAGCGGTGCGAGGGCGTCGAACAGCACGTCGTGGCCCTTGCGCGGGGTCAGCGAGGCCACACACAACAGCCGCGGCACCCGCCCCGAACCGGCCTCGAAACCGCTCCCGGGCGCCAGCCGGGCCGCCTCCACCCCCGGCCGCACCACCGCCACGCGGTCCTCGGCCAGACCGTGGTGCGCGACCAGCCGCCGCGCCGCCCACGCGCTCGTGGCCACCACACCGTCGACGCACCGCAGCGCGGCCCCCTCACGGGCGTCGAGATCGCGGGCCTCCACCTCCGCCAGCCCCGTCTCGTCGGCCAGGGGCAGGTGCACCAGCACGTGGAGCCGGAGGCGTCGCGCGCACGGCACCACCACCTCGGGCAGCGCGCACGCCACCAGCCCGTCGACCAGCACACGCGCGCCCTCGGGGGCCCCGGCCAGGACGGAGCCCAGCGCGCGGGCGCCGTCCTGGCCGGGACGCGGCCAGGCGCCCGGCACCGTCACCACCCGCACCGGGGGGCCTGACGGTTCCCCGCCTCCGCACACCCCCGCGCCGTCCGGCGCCGGTCCTCCGATCGTTCCGTGCGCGCCGTTGGACCGCCCCTGCCGGGCCGTCGCGCCCAGTACCGCCTCCAGGGCCCGCGCGATCCTGCGGTCGTAGGTGTGCCCGCCGCTGGGCGCGCTCGCCTCGGGCACGACGAAGAGCACCGGCGCGGGCTCCGAGGCGCTCACAGCTCCCGTTCGTAGGAGGCCCAGGCCACGTGCGACTCGTGCAGGGTCACCGCGACCGACGCCAACCCCGCCGCGTGCGGTCCCAGCGCACCGGCGCCGATCCGCTCCGCCAGACGGTCGGCGACCACCCGGGCCAGGAACTCCGTCGTGGTGTTGCTCCCCGCGAACTCCGGCACCTCGTCCAGGTTGCGGTAGTTGAGCTCGGCCACCACCGCGGCCAGCTCCCGGGTGGCGGCGCCGATGTCCGCGACGACGCCGTCGGGGTCGAGCTCCGGGCGGCGCAGGGTGGCGTCCACCACGAAGGTCGCCCCGTGCAGGGCCTGCGCGGGGCCGAAGACCTCCCCCCGGAAGCTGTGCGCGACCATCAGGTGGTCCCGGACGGTGACACTGAACATGCGGACTCCCCAGGCTCGTCAGGATCGGTCGGTACGGTCAGGTCTCGTAGACGACGCGGTGGCACAGGGCGGACAGCTCCCCGGCGGCCAGTCTCGGAAGCAGGGAGGGCAGCTCCTCGAAGGGGCTCTCCCCGGTCAGGAGCGCGTCGAAGGCGGGGTCCTCCAACAGGCGCAGCGCCAGGCTGAGGCGCTCGGAGTGGTCGTAGCGCGAGCGCCGGGCCGGGGAGATCATGCCGACCTGGCTGGCCCGGACGCTCAGCCGGTGCGAGTGGAAGTCCTCACCGAGCGGCAGGATCACCCTCCGGTCCCCGTACCAGCTCAGCTCCACCACCTCGCCCTCCACGTGCAGCAGCCTGAGGGAGCGGACCAGCCCCGCCTCGGTGGCGCTCGTGTGGAAGACCAGGTCGCGCCCGCCCTCGGCCTCCTCGGGGCGGGCGAAGTCCACCCCCAGGCGGTCCGCGACGGCGGCGCGCCCGGGGTCCACGTCCACCAGCTGGACGCGGGTTCCCGGTACCTGGGCCAGCAGGCGCGCCACACAACAGCCCACCATGCCCGCGCCGACCACCGTCACCCGGTCGCCCACCAGTGGAGCGGCGTCCCAGAGCGCGTTGATCGCGGTCTCCACCGTGCCCGCCAGCACCGCCCGGGCGGCCGGTACCGCGTCGGGAACCACCGACACCGCCGACGCGGGCACCACGAACCGGGTCTGGTGGGGGAACAGGGTGAACACCGTGCGCCCCACCAACTCCTCGGGCCCCTCCTCGACCACCCCCACGTTCAGGTACCCGTACTTGAGCGGACCGGGGAAGTCACCCTCCTGGAAGGGGGCCCGCATCACCCCGTACTGGTTGGGCGGCACACCGCCGCCGAACACCAGCGTCTCGGTCCCCCGGCTGATGCCCGATCCCAGCGAGCGCACCAGCACCTCGTCGGGGCCGGGAGCGGGCAGCTCCACCTCCCGGATCTCGCCCACACCGGGGGAGCGCACCCAAAAAGCCCGAGCTGTCCGTCCCATCCGTCACCTCTTCCTCTCGGCGGTCGCGGCCCCGGGGGCACGCGCCCGCCACAGCCCCACCACGTCACGTCCGAACGACCACAGCAGGGCGGCCAGCGCCGTCGCCGTCACGACCTCCGCCGCTCCAAGCGGCAGGACGCCGGACGCGACCACGGTCATCACGATCCCCTGCGCGGCGGCCACGGTCTTGCGCGCCGTGCTCGGCGGCAACGGGCCCCGCAGCCACGGCGCCGTGAGGGCGGCGGCCCCGAACAGGTACCGCATCGCCCCGATCACCAGGACCCAGGCTCCCAGCACCCCGGAGACGTACACACTCAGGGCCAGGATGAGGAACGCGTCGGCCTCCATGTCGAACCGGGCCCCGAAGTCCGACTCCGTGCGCGTGCCCCGGGCCACCCGCCCGTCCACCCAGTCCAGAACCAGGGCGACCGAGGCCACCGCCACCACCGGCCCGGCCGGGCCGCCCTCGGCCACCAGCACCGTCACCGCGCCGATGAGGCCGACCCGCACCAGCGTGACCAGGTCAGCCGGGCCCAGCGGCCACCGTTGGTGGCGGCGGACCGCCACCACCAGCGCCACGCCCACGAGCGACACGTACAGAACGGCCGCAGCCCAGCCCCGCGCGCCGGGCCAGTCGACGGCCCAGGAGGCCGGGTCAGCCACCCGCCCTCCTCGCGTCACCGTTCAGGTGGGGGAGGTCGTGCCCCAGACGGTCGCGCTTGGCGGTCAGGTAGCGGGCGTTGTGCTGGTGCGCGGCGACCAGCAGCGGAACCCGCGAGGCCACCCGCACCCCGTGGGCCTCCAGAGCCAGCACCTTGGCGGGGTTGTTGGACAGCAACCGCACCGAACGCACGCCCCGGTGCCGCAGCACCCGCGCGGCGGGGCCGTAGTCGCGCACGTCCACGGGCAGGCCCAGTTCCGTGGCCGAGTCGACGGTGTCCAACCCGCGCTCGTCCTGGAGCACCTGGGTGCGCACCTTGTTCACCAGGCCGATCCCGCGTCCTTCGTGGCCGCGCAGGTACACGAACACGCCCCGGCCCTCGGTGAGGATCGTGGCCAGGGCCGCGTCGAGCTGGTCGCCGCACTCACAGCGCAGCGCCCCGAACACGTCACCGGTGACGCACTCGGAGTGCACCCGGACCAGCACCTCCTCGCCGTTCCCCAGTTCGCCCGTGACCAGGGCCAGGTGCTCCCGTCCGTCGACCGGGTCGCGGAAGGCCACGCAGCGGAACGTGCCGCCGCGTACGACGAGGTCGGACTCGGCCACCGCCTCCAGAGAATGCTCCGTCATGTGTCCCTCTCCGATGAGGTTGCGCCCTGACCAGGTCAGTGCCCGTCCGACGCGTCGACTACACGGGGCCGGTCGACTCATCCGGGAGGTCCACCCGGATCTCCCCGCCCAGGGAGAAGCCGCCCTCCAGCTCCAGGGAGTCCCCACTCCAGAACCGCCCCGGGTCGTAGTAGCCCGGCCGCTTCCCTCGGGACAGCAGCCCCATCTCCTCGTAGGTGAGGGCCATGACCTCGGCGCAGTAGGCGGTCTCCAACCGGCGTTCGCGGGCCCGGCCGCCGAACGGCATCCGGCCCAGCGCCCACCGTCCGGCCAGCTGCGCGGTCGAGGGGAAGGGCGTGCCGTTCAGCCGGGCGACCATCCGCAGCGCGGCGTCCTCCATCAGCCGGTCGGCCAGGGGTTCGAGCTGGCGCAGCCAGGCCTGCTGCCCGTACCGGCGCCCCCACACCAGGACGGCGTCGCGCAGGTCGTGCAGCTGCACCCCGCGCTGGTGGGTGCCGGTCCACATGTCCACCAGGGACCGGCCGAGTTCGGCGTGCCACATCAGCGGCGGGAGGTCGTCCACCACGACGGACATGCCCACGTGGTTCACCGGGCTGTTGGTGGTGAGCTGGATGGCCCGGTCGGGCACGCTCGTGCCCCGGAACACCCACACGTCACCGGTTCTGGTCAGGTCGACGGCCGCGTCCAGGTCCATGCTCGTGTCTGCCACACGCACTAGCCTAAGAGCATGAAGTGGTGGAAGGCCTTGGGTGTGGCCGCCTTCGTGGGTGTGGCGGCCACCGGAGTGGCGATCGCGCGGGCCGAACGTGAGCGCCGTGCCTACACCCCCGAACAGGTCAGGGACCGTCTGCACGCCCGGGTCGCCGAGGTCGACCGGGCCCGTGGCGCCGAGGGCGATCGCGCGGAGAGTGGCGCGCCCGGTCCGCCCCCGGGCGGCCCGCGACGCGCGCTACGGGCGGCGCGCGCCCGTCTGGGCGCGCTCCGGGCCCGGGTCCGGAGCGTCCGTCCCCCGGCCGCCTTCGCCCGTCAGTTCCTTCGGGGGGAGCGGCACATCCCCGAGGGGACGTCCGGCCAGCCCTAGGTGTACTGACCTCTCGGGTCAGTACATCTGGCACGTGCGGCCCCCGCCCGCGCCGCGCACCCGTCCCCGCGCCCGGAGCGCGCGGTCACAGGGGGTGGTCAGGTGCCCGATCCGCTCCAACAGGGTGATGTGGTCGGTGCCCAACGACTCCAGGAACGCCAGCACGTCGCGGTGCGGGACCCGGTGCAGCGGGGCGCTGGTGCGCAGCAGACCCACCCGGGACACGCCCTCGCCCCCGCCCAGACGGGAGGAGGGGGTCGCGGGCGGGTTCACGCGGTACAGACGCCAGGCGCTGCCCCGCGGAGCGGAGGCGAGCAGCAGCGTGGGCCGCCGCCACACGATCAGCGCCCACCCCTTGGGCCCCTCGGCGTGCACGAGGACGGGACCGGTGTCCTCCTCCAGCAGCTCGGCGACCCGCGCGGCGACCGGTACCGGATTGGTGAAGGCCCCTCGAACCCGGTGCAGGCCCGCATCGGACTCCAGGCTCCAGCCCGCCTCCTCCAACTCGGCGGTCACCTCCGACAGGCGGGGGTCGTCGGCGGTGGCGCCGATTCGCGGGGCGGGCTCGGGCGAGGGGTCGGCGGGGACGACCAGGCCCAGCTCCAGGGCGGCTCCCGACACGGCCGTGCGGGTCAGCGCTGCCAGGCCCGACCCGCAGGTCAGCGCGGAACGCCGATCGCCCGCGCACCACTCGACCAGGCCGCCGTGCGCCGGGAAACCCTCCGCCACGGGGTGCGCGATCGCTACCACGCCCGCCTCGGCCAGCGACCGTACGGCGTCCTCCCGGTCCTGGTCGGCCCAGGACCCGGGAACGCCCAGCCGTACACGGGACGGGGACAGCCGCCCGGTGAGGGCGGCCAGCGCCGGGGCGTCGTACCCGCGCAGGGGCGCGTGCAGGGTGAGTTCGTCGACGGGCCCCTCGGGCAGCTGGTCGACGAGCGGAGCCTCCAGGTTGTGCACCACCCGGACGGGGGTCTCCAGGGGCCGGGTGAGCAGTAGGTCCTCCAGCCGGTCGGCCAGGGCGGCGAGCCGCTCGGCCAGGGCGGCGGGCAGGGCGAGGTCGCTCGCGCAGGCGGACATCCAGGCGCCGAGTTCGGCCAGCGCCCACGGGACCCCGTCCGGTCCGCCGCGCAGCACCGTCCAGACCCGTTCGCCACCGGAGGGCGGTCCGGAGCCGAAGGCGGCCACCACGTGTTCGTCTCCCAGCAACAGGGCCAGGTCGGGTACGGGGCGGTCGACCAGCGCGTACACGCGGTCCGGTCGCCGCACGAGTGCCTCCTCGCGGGCGGTGCCGAGCACCGTGACCGCCGCGCCCAGATCCTGGGCGGCGGGCACCAGGTCGCGTTCGAGGGCGGAGAGATCCACCACCCTTCCGACCAGCAGGAACTCACGCAGCGGAGCCTCGTCGGTGCGGGCTGTCCACTCATGCAGCAGGGTGAGCGGGGAGACGGACACGGGCGACCTCTGTTCTCACGCCGGGGACGCCAGCGAGCATAACGGAGGACGGTGCGGCGGTTCGGGTGATCCCCCACCCCCGTGCCCGAGGCCGGCCGGAGGGTGCGACGATGTGGGGACCATGTCCGACAGCGAACAGTGCCGACCACTGCGCGCCGGGGTGTTCACCCTGGTGTGCGTGAGCCTGTCCGCGATCGGCCACACGGTCAGCTCCGGACACGACGTCCCGGTTCCCGGGCTCCTGGTCGGTACCGCCGTGGTCCTCGCCGTGGCCTGGGCCCTCACGGGACGCAGGCACGGCCCCGGGATGCTCACCGCGTGGATGCTGTGGGGCCAGCTCGCCCTGCACGTCACCTTCTCCGCCACACAGGAGGCGGGCGGCGGGCACGCCGACCACACCGGGGCGGCCCTGGTCTCCCAGGACCCCATGCCCGCCTGGGCCATGATCCTCATGCACCTGGTGATGGCGCTGGTCAGCGCCTTCTGGCTGCACCGGGGCGAGAACGCCCTCTTCGCCTTCCTGCGCTTCATGGCGCTGACGCTGGTCCCCCTGCTCCTGGTGGTCGGCGCCGTCACCGTGGAGAGGACCTCCTCCCCGGCCCGGTACCGCGCCGCCGACCAGCGTCCCCCGGCCCGGGCTCCCTACCTGCGCCACTCCCGGGTCCTGCGCGGCCCGCCGCACGTTCCGGCCGCCTGACCGAGCCCTTGAGGGGCCGGGGGCCCACCCCCGTATCCGTCAGGCCGCCCTCGGTGTCCCGCGGTGCCCACGGCACCGCCTGCCCGGAACGGCCCCGCGGCCCGCGTCGCCCCACGGCGGCGCGGCGGCCGCGTGGGCGGCGACAGAAAGTCCCGATCCGCATGACCCGAAGTGAGGGGCGCTCCGACGCCCACACGCACTCCGACCTGTCCCGGCTGGCCCTGCGCGCCCGCGCCGGCGCCCCCGGGGCACTGGACGCCCTGTTCACCCTGACCCGCTCCGACGTGGTGCGCTACATCGCGCGCCGGGTCGAGCCCGCCTGGGTCGAGGACCTCACCCAGGAGACCTTCCACCGGGCCCTGCGCGGACTGCCCCGCTACGCCGGACGCGCCCCGGTGCGCGCCTGGCTGCTGTCCGTGGCGCGGCACACCGTCGCCGACCGCTACCGCGACCGGGAGCGCTCGCCGCGCACCGAACCGGTCGACGACTGGGAGCGGGCGCTCGGTCCCGGTTCCGCGGAGCCGGGAAGGTTCGACGAGTACCTGGCCCTGGTCTCCCTGCTGGAGGCCCTGCCCGAGGACCGGCGCACCGCCTTCGTCCTCACCCAGGTCCAGCGTCTTCCGTACGCCGAGGTCGCCGCGCTCACCGGCGTCCCGATCGGCACGGTCCGCTCGCGGGTGGCCCGGGGCCGCCGCGACCTGGCCCGCCTGCTCCGGGAGGCGGCGTGAAGGCCCCGCCTCCTCCCGCCGCGCCCCCCGCGTCCCCGACCCGACCGCACCGTCCCGTGAGGAACCGACCGATGAAGAACCGACGCCCGGCCCCCGTACGCTCCCTGGTGCTCGCCGCCGCCCTGCTGGGCGCCACCGCCTGCGGGGGACCCGACCTGGCCGGGGCCGAGCACTACCTCGACCTCTCCGACCAGCCCATGGCCGCGTCGGGTGTCGGGTTGACCACCGTCGACGGTGAGCCCTGGGGGTTCGCCGACGTGGCCGACGACCGGCTGACACTGCTGTTCTTCGGGTACACGAGCTGCCCCGACGTGTGCCCCATGACCATGGCCGAGATCAACCTCGCCCTGGAGCAGGCCGGGGACGACGCCGACCGCTTCGACGTCGTGATGGTGAGCAGCGACCCCGAACGGGACACCGACGAGCAGCTGCGCACCTGGCTGGACCGGTTCGACCCGGACTTCCAGGGGGTGCGCGGGGACGTGGACGACACGGTGCGGGCGGCCCTGGACTACGGCATCCCGATCGAGGCTCCCGAGGTCTCCGAGGGCGAGTACCTGGTCTCGCACGGAGGCCGTGTCCTGGTCCTGACCCCCGGCGGTGAGGCGGCGGGCATGTTCGACGAAGGGGTGGGCGCCGACGACATCGCCCCGCTGCTGCCCGTGCTCGCCTCGGAACTGCTGTGAGCGCCGGAACCGGGGTCTCCCGACGGGGGCTCCTGTCCGGGCTGGGCGCCGCCGGAGCGGCGGGCCTGGCCGCAGGGGGTCTGCTGGGAGCGGGCGCCGCCCGCACCCTGGACGTCTGGGACCCGGCCCGGGACCTCACCCTGTCCCTGGGCGGTCCCGAGGATGGTCGTCCGCCGGCGCTGCTCACCCCGACTCCCGCCCACGTTCACGTGGTCGCCGTGGACCTGGCGGCGGAAGAACCCGAGGAGGTGTCAGAGCTGGCGCGGGAGGTCCTGTCCGTGTGGGGGGAACACGCCTTCGACCTGCACGAACGGGGTCTGTCCGCGCTCGGAGCCGAGGCGCCCGCCCAGGGGCTGCACCCGGCCTCGCTGGGTGTCACCCTGGGGCTGGGCGCGGGACTGCTCGACCGGGCCGGACTCGGAGACCGGCGCCCCGCGCCCCTGGAGGACCTGCCCGCGTTCGCGGCCGACCGGCTCGACCCCGACCAGTGCGGGGGAGACCTCATGCTGCACGTGGGAGCCGAGGACCCGCTCGTGGTCAGCGCCGCCGTGGACCACCTGCTCGGACTGGTCCGGGACCGGGCCACGGTGCGCTGGTCGCTGCCCGGGTTCCAGCGGGCGGCCGCGACGGCGCGGGACCCCTCGGCCACCCCGCGCAACCTCATGGGCCAGGTCGACGGCACGGTCAACCCCGACCCGGCCGAGGCGCGGTTCGGGCCCCAGGTCCTGGCCTCCCACACCGACCCCGCCACCGCCTGGATGGACGGTGGCACCTACGTGGTGGTGCGTCGGGTCCGCATGTTCCTGGACGCGTGGTCGGACCTGGCTCCCACGGACCGGGAGCGGGTGATCGGACGCCGACTGTCGGACGGCGCCCCCCTGGGCGGGGAGCGGGAGGACGACCTTCCCGACCTGGCCGCCCGGGACGGGGACGGAAACCCGGTCATCCCCGCCGACGCCCACATCCGCCTGGCCAGCCCGGAACGCACCCTGGGCGCCCGCATGCTCCGGCGCGGATTCAACTACGACCTCGGCTGGCGGGGAGGCCGACGCGACGCCGGGCTGCTGTTCACCGCCTGGCAGGCCGACCCCCGTGCCGGGTTCACCGCCGTCCAGCGCGAACTCGACGAGGGCGGCGACGCCCTCAACGCCTTCGTCAGCCACGAGGGGAGCGCCGTCTTCGCGGTGCCCCCGGCCCACGATCCCCACCCCGCCGCCACCCTGTGGTGACGCGGCCCGACCGGACTCAGGACCCCATCATGAAGACCCGCACCGCGACCCTGCTGGCCCTGGCCCTGCTCGCCACGGGATGTTCCTCCGGCACGACCGTCCAGGAGGCCGCCGCGCCCGCTCCCGAACGGGGCGGGGCCGAGGCGGACGCCCTCATCGTCGAGGACGCCTGGATGCCCGAACCCGCCAACCCGGAGGTCGGCGTGGTCTACCTGGCGGTCACCAACACCGCCGACACGGACGACGCCGTCACGGGTGTGCGCACCGACGCCTCGCCCGACGCCGAGCTGTGCACCACCGAGACCACGGAGTCGGGCGCCTCCGTCATGCGCACCCTCGACGAGATCCCGGTCCCGGCCGGGGGCACCACCACCTTCGTGGACGGCGGCTACCACGTGATGGTCAACGACATCCCCGAGCCCCTCTCGGTCGGGGACTCCGTCGCCGTCACCCTGGACTTCTCCAGCGGTACCGAGGTCGTGCTGGACGTGCCCGTCCTGGAGATGACGGCCCCGGCCACGGAGGAGCCGGACCACGGAGCGCACCACTGACCACGGGCGCGCCCTCCCGTGCCCGGGTCAGCCCGCGTGGACGATCTGGATGAGGTTGCCGCAGGTGTCGTCGAGCACCGCGGTGGTGACCGGTCCCATGGTGAGGGGCTCCTGGGTGAAGGTGACCCCGAGGTCGCGCAGGCGCTCGTACTCGGCCTGGACGTCGTCCACGGCGAACTGGGTCGCCGGGATGCCGTCGTTGACCAGGGCGGTCCGGTAGGGCCCCACGGCCGGGTGGCCCGAGGGCTCCAGCAGGAGTTCGGCGCCCTCGGGGTCCTCCGGGGAGACCACGGTCAGCCAGCGGTTCTCGCCCTCCGGCCCGCCCAGGGGCACGTCGTGCTTCTTCTCGAACCCCAGCACGTTCGTGTAGAAGTCCAGGGCCTTGACCTGGCTGTCGACGAAGACGCTGTTGATGTGAATCCTCATGACGGCTTCTCCCCTTGGTCGGGTCCGGGCCACCGCTCGACGATGTGCCGCAGCGGTGCCGGGTTCATGGTGTGGAACTTGTAACGCCCCTCGCGCCTGCTCTCGACCAGGCCCGCCTCCTCCAGTACCGCGAGGTGCTGGGAGACGGCCTGGCGCGACATGCCGAGCTGGTGCCGGGTGATCAGTCGTGTGCAGAGCTCGAACAGGGTCTGCCCCGATCGCTCGCTCAGCTCGTCGAGGATCAGGCGCCGGGTCGGATCGGCCAGGGCCTTGAACAGATCGTCGGACACACGCCCACTATAGGCAAGCTGTGACTTGCCTATCAAGTCGTGAACTGGTGTTTTGTCAGCCCTTGACCTTCGTGGGAGGGGAGTCGCACACACCGGACAGGAGGGAGGCCAGCGCCGTCAGTTGCGGACCGGTGCGGTCGGTGCGCCAGACCAGCCCGAGCTGCGACCGCTCGGTCATCCCCTCCACCGAGAGGCAGCGCAGGTCGGCTCGAGTGATCTGCTCGGCCAGCGGGCGGCACACCAGCATGGCGTGCGCACCGGACGCGACCAGGGCCAACCCCTCCTGCACGGTGCGCACGCCCGTCGCCGAACGGATCGGGACGCCCGCCGGGGTGGTGGGAGGTACCCGCGCGGCCGTCCAGTACCCGGGAGCGTCGCCCGCCGGACGCACCAGGTCGAACCCGGCCAACTCCTCCACCCCGATCCGACCCGCGGGCGCGGACGGATGCGAGGCGGCCACCGTCAGGAACTGCTCCTGCGGGGGGAAGCGAAAGCCCACGGTCAGTTCGCTCTCGTGCGAGGGCAGCTCCACCAGCGCCGCGTCCAACCGACCTTCCAGAACGTCCGCGAACGGCGACCCCAGCGGGATCTCGCTCAGCGCGACCGTGACGCCGTGCCCCTCCCGCAGCAGCCGGAAGGCCTCGGCGACCTCGACGTGGACACTGCCGTGGAACCCGATGCGCAGCTCCCGCAGCGACCCGCGCATCGCCCGGTCCCGAGCGCGGGTGAAGGCCGCGGCCAGGGACTCGTAGGCGGGTCGTACCTCGTCCACGAACTGGGCGCCGAACCGCGTCAGCGCCACCCGCCTGCTGGTGCGTTCCACCAACCGCGCCCCGATCCGGCGTTCGAGGGCGGCGACGAGCTGGCTGGCCCGGCTGGGGGAGTAGCCCAGGCGCTCGGCGGTGCGCCCGAAGTGCAGCTCCTCGGACAGCACGACCAGGCATTCGATCTGCTGGACGTGGACCTGGTTCAACGTACCGTTCGGGGACGTGCGCGCACTCGCCATATCGTTGAGCCTAGTTCAACGATCGCTGAGCGGATCGTCGTTGTTCGCCGCACCGGGGCCCGCTTGGCTGGCCCCATGAGTACCACCGCGTCGTCATCGACGCCTCCCACACCGCCACCGGCCGACCACACCCGTCGCCCGGTCACGCCGAACACCACGCCACGACAGTGGACGTCGGTCGCGGTGCTGTCCCTGAGCACCTTCGTCGTCGTCACCTCCGAGATGCTGCCGGTCGGCGTCCTCACCCCGATGGCCGAGGGACTGGACGTCTCCACGGGGGCCGCCGGTTCCAGTCTCACCGTCACCGGCCTGGTCGCCGCCGTCACGGCCCCGCTGGTGCCGCGCCTGCTCGGCGGGCTCGACCGGCGCGCCGTGCTGGCGGCCGCCATGGTCGTGCTCGCCCTCGGCAACCTGCTGACCTCCCTGGCGGCGGGCTTCGGCCCGCTCGTGGCCTCCCGGGTACTCCTCGGAGCGGGCATGGGTGCGGTCTGGGGACTGGCGGCGGCGGTCGCGCTCCGACTGGTGGCCCCGCGCCACGCCGCGCTGGCGGTCTCCCTCACGGTCAGCGGCGTCGCGGCGGCCTCCGTGGCGGGGGTCCCCGTGGGCACCGTGGTCGGCGACGCCCTGGGCTGGCGCGCCGCCTTCGCCCTGCTCGCGGCGGCCGCCGTGCTCCTGGCCCTGGCGCTGCTGGCCGCACTGCCGCGACTGCCCCGGCCCGCCACCGCGCACCCCGCAGGGGGACGCCCGCCCGCCCTGGCCACACCGCCGGTTCTGGTCGGTCTGGGCGCGGTGGTGTTGCTGGTCACGGCGCACTTCGCCGCCTACACCTACGTACGGCCGGTACTGGAGGAGCGTGCCGGGCTCGGCGCCTCCGCCGTGGCCCTGGTCCTGCTGGTGTACGGCCTGTTCGGGCTGGTGGGCAACTTCGCGGCCGGTGCGGCGGCGGCCCGGCGACAGAGGGCGACCCTCGTCGTCCTGGCCGCGGGGATCGCCGCCGCCGTGGCCCTCCTGGCCCTGCTCGGCACGGTTCCCGTCGCGGCGGGTCTGGCCGTCGCCCTGTGGGGACTGGCCTACGGCGGGGTGTCGGTGGCGGGCCAGATCTGGATGACTCGCGCCGCCCCGGACCGCGTCGAACAGGCCACGGGCCTGTACGTGGGCGCCTTCACCGCCGCCATCGCCCTGGGCGCGCTGGTCGGTGGGAGCGTGGTGGGGGTCGTGGGCGTCACCTGGCTGCTCTGGTGCGCCGCCGCCCTCGCCGTGACATCGCTCGTGGTGGGGCTGCTGGGCCCGGGGCCGCGCGCCCGCGGCTGACCCGGCCCCAGCGCCCTACTCCTCGCCCCGGAAGTCGTTGTACCCGTCGGCCCGCTCCTGGCCGGACAGCGCGTGGATGGCGTCCATGACCTCGTCGGTGATGACCCGGCGGGCCTTGCCGGGGGCCATGCTGTCGAAACCGGTCGAGAAGTCCATGGGCTCGCCGAAGCGCACGGTGAACGGGTGGGGGCGCGGCATGCTGGCTCCGATCGGCTGCACCCGCTGGGTGCCCGACACCGCCACCGGCACGATCGGCGCCTTGGACTCCAGGGCCAGGTGGGCCACGCCGGTCCGGCCCCTGTAGAGGCGGCCGTCGCGGGAGCGGGTGCCCTCGGGGTAGACCACGCAGGCCTCGCCCTCGTTGAGGCGGTCCAGCATCATGTCCAGCGACATCATGGCGTCGCGGGCGTTGCCACGCCGCACGGGCATGGCTCCCAGGGAACCGAACACCGTCCTGGTGACGTACCCCTTGACCCCGGTGCCCTCGAAGTAGTCCGACTTGGCCAGGAACCGGACGGGGCGCTGGGTGACCGACAGCGGGATGACCACGCTGTCCACGAACGACAGGTGGTTGCTGGCCAACAGGACCGCGCCGGTGGCCGGGACGTTCTCACGGCCCTCGATGGTCGGTCGGCACAGGGTCCGGGCGAGGACCGCCGCGGTCTGCCGCAACGCACCGTAGAGCACGTGTTCTCCCTTTTGTTGTCGGACGGAGCCGACCTCAATGTAAGGGTGACTCACCGGTAACGATGACCTGTCGCACAGGGAGTGCGCCACGTCACGTACGCACCGAAAAGGGGAGGAACCGGCTCGGATCAGTGCAGGTGGCGGGGGTCAGCCGTGCAGTCGCCAGTCAGCGTTGGCGCCGCACACCACCAGACACGGGTGGTCGCCGGGCACGCGCCCGGCCAGCCAGGCGGCGAACGGGACGGCGGCGGCGGGCTCGGCGGCGATGCGGAACTCCTTCCACAGGCGGGTCTGCGCGTCGATGATCTCGGCGTCGTCGACGAGGACGGGAGTCACCGTGTTCGCGCGCAGCACCTCGAAGGGCACCCTGCCCAGGGTGGCCGCGCCCAGCGCCGAGGAGGCCACCGAGTCCACGGGGGTGCTGACCGGGTGCCCGGCCGCCAGCGCGGCGTGCAGGCTCTGGCAGCCCTCGGGCTCGACCCCGACGACCTCGCGGCCGCCCGCGCCCAGCCGCACCCCGGCGACCAGTCCGCCTCCGCCCACGGCGACCACGATCGAGTCGCACTCGGGGGCGTCGGCGGCGATCTCCAGCCCGAGCGTGCCCTGACCGGCGACGACCAGGGCGTCGTCGAAGGCGTGCAGGTAGCGCACGCCCCCGGCCTCCGCGCGTGTCCGCGCGGCCTCGGCGGCCTGGGCGTACTCCTCGCCGACCCGGACGATCTCGGCGCCGGTGTCCGCGAGCGGCTCGGCCTTGGCCTCGGGCACGGTCTCGGGGACGTAGACGGTGGCGTGCATGCCCAGCAGGCTCGCGGCGGTGGCCACGCCCAGGCCGTGGTTGCCGCCGGAGGCGGTGACGACCCGGTCCGTGGGCTCCCCGCCGAGCAGGGCGTTGAGGGCGCCGCGCAGCTTGAAGGCGCCCGTGCGCTGGAGGTGCTCCAGTTTCAGGGTGAGGGGGCGGCCGTCGATCTCGGCACGCATGACCGGGGTCCGCCGGGCGTACGGTGCGATGCGTTCGGCGGCGGCGCGGACGTCGGTGGCCGTGGGCACGGCGGGCGCGGTCGTGGTGCTCATGGTCCCACTCTGCCGCTACTGACCATTAACTTAAAGTTGGGTCTGCTAAAGATCATGAAGCAGAACTTTGTGTCAGACTTTGTCCGGTACGGCGGTGTCGTGCCTGGCGGGAAGCGTGGGAAGGGGGTGGTCGCGTGCTGGACGCCAACCGGGTGCGCGTGCTCGTGGAGGTCGCGCGCGCCGGATCGATCGCGGCCGCCGCCGAACGGCTCTCCTTCACCCCGCCCGCGCTCTCCCAGCAGCTCACCAAACTCGAACGCGAGGTCGGTTGCCGACTGGTGGAGCGCGGCCGCACCGGAGCCGTCCTGACCCGGGCGGGCGAGGTCCTGCTCGAACACGGCGAACGGGTCCTGGGCGAGCTGCGCGACGCCGAGACCGCCGTCCGCGCCGTCGCCGGCGAACGGGCCGACCGCCTCGCCCTGGGGGCCTTCGCCAGCGCGGGCAAGGTCCTGCTCCCCGGCGCGCTCGCCGCCTTCGGACACGAGCACCCCCACGTGCGGCTGTCGTTGTCCGACATCGAGCCGCCCGACGGGTTCGGGCTGGTCACCTCCGGCGACCTCGACCTGCTCATCACCCACCGCTACCCCGGGGTGCCGATGCCGCGCGCGGGCGGACTGCACCGCGAGCGCCTCCTGGTCGACCCGCTCAGGGTGGTGGCGCCCATCGGCCACCCCGTCGCGGACACCGAACCCTCCCTGGCGGACCTGGCCGACGAGGAGTGGATCTGCGGCGCCCCCGGTATCCACAACCGCGTCAGCCTGGACACCGCCGCCGAGGCGGCCGGGGTGACCCTGACCGTCGCCTACGAGACCCGCGACTACGAGGTCGCCCTCGCACTCATCACGGCGGGGGTGGGGGTGGCGCTCCTGCCCCAGAGCGTCCTCGACGCCTCGCACAACGGCGGATGGGTCAGCCGACCCCTGAGCGGCACCCACCTGGCCAGGGAGATCTACGCCGTGCACCGTCCCCGCCCGCCCGAACCGGTCCCCGACATGGTCGCCACCCTGCGCCGCACCGCGGCCCGGAGCCCGCGAACCCGAGAGGGACCGATGAGTTCGGCCGCCGACGGGGGTCGGTAGGTGTGAACACGCGCCGCGCGAATCTACGCGGCGCCCGAGCGAAGGACGGAACCGGCCATGACCACACCCGCGCCACTCTTCGAGATCGCCCTGCCCATCGCCGACCGGAGGCGGGCGATGGACTTCTACCAGGAGGCCTTCGGATTCGCGGCCCTGGGAGAGCCCGCCGAGGACGGCGTGCCCGAACCCCTGCGCCTGCGGGTGAACGATCACGCCGTGCTCACACTGATCCCCGCCGACGGGCTGGCCTGGGTCCTCGGCGAGAGCCGCCGGGTGGCCCGGCCCGGCACCAACGAGTGTTTGATGACCAGGACGCTCACCACCGAGTCGGCCGTCGACGACCTGATGGAGCGGGTCGGCGCGGCCGGGGGAGAGGTCGTCACCCCGGCCGAGCGGCAGCCCTGGGGGTACTCGGGCGTGTGCGCGGACCCCGACGGCCACCTCTGGCAGGTCACCCTGGAGGGCTGAACCGAGCGCCCGGACCCGCTCCGAACCCCGTCGCACCGGGGCGTCCCGGCTAGAGCGGCGGGGCGCCGGGCGGGCTCGGGGCGTTCCAGCGGTACCGCAGGGCCAGGATGCGCATGGTGAAGCACAGCAGGGCACCCACCACCGCGATCCAGCCGGGTCCGAACCCGGTCAGGTCCACGACCACGACGAACACCGCCCCGATCATCGCCGGGATGGCGTACAGGTGCGAGTTGGCGCTGAGCACCGTCGGCACGCGGTTGAGCAGCACGTCCCGGATGGTGCCGCCGCCCACGCCCGTGATGACGCCCAGCAGTACCGCCTGGAGCGGGCCGAACCCGAACTCCAGGGCCTTGGTCGCCCCGATCACCGCGAACAGGCTGAGCCCCGCCGCGTCGAACACCAGGATGGGTTTGTTCAGGTGGGTGAGCTGACGGCTGAGGAAGAACGCCAGTGTGCCTCCGGCCAGAGCCGTCACCAGGTACCGCCAGTCCTGGAAGGTGGCGGGGGTCTCACCCAGCAGGACGTCGCGGATGATGCCGCCGCCGAGGGCGGTCACCATCCCGAGCACCATGACACCGACGATGTCGACCCGCGCGGTGCGGATCGCGGTGAGGGAGCCGTCCAGCGCGAACGCGAAGATTCCCAGGAGGTCGAGGAGGAGCAACAGTTCGAGCGTGGACATGGCGGCGCGAGGGTCCTTCGGGCGAGACGAGGTGCGAGGCGGCACCGAGCGGACCACCGACCGGCTATTCCATCACGTCCGGGAGGGTGGTGCGCTCCGCCCGGCGGCGCGCCGCGGTACGAGGGCCCCGGCCGCGTGGCGGGGCGGAGCCGAGCGGGTTCTCCGGGCGTGTCGGTTCCCCGCCGCCACGCCGATGGCCGACCATCGGGGAGTGAGACACCGGACCACGGCGGAGCGAGGCACATGGAACACCTGGACGCGATCGTGATCGGTATGGGACCGGGCGGGGAGACGGTCGCCGACCGTCTGCTCACCGCCGGACGCCGGGTGGCGTTGGTCGAACGCGACCTCGTCGGCGGCGAGTGCGCCTACTGGGCCTGCGTCCCCACCAAGACCCTGCTGCGCACACCCGAGGTGCGGGCCGAGGCGGACGGCGCCGCCGGGGTCGGTGACGCCGCCCTGGACTGGCCTGCCCTGCGCGCCTACCGGGACCAGATGATCCGGCACCTGGACGACTCCGGGCAGGTCGACGGGTACGAGGAGCGCGGCGCCCTGGTCCTGCGCGGCGACGCCCGGATCGTGGGCCGCGACCCCTGGCGGGTGGCGGTCGGCGACGCCGAGTACACCGCCGACCACGTGGTCGTGGCCACCGGCTCGGGGGTGCTCGTCCCGCCTATCGGCGGGCTGGAGGACCTGGGGCCGGACGTGCTGTGGACCAACCGCGAGGCCACCACCCTCACCGAGATCCCCGGGAGCGCCCTCGTGGTCGGGGGCAGCGCCGTCGGGGTCGAGATCGGCCAGTTCCTGGCCCGGATGGGAACCCGGGTCACCGTCGTCCAGCGCGGACCCCGGCTGCTGGACCGCGAGGAACCCCGCCTGTGCGAGCTGGTCAGCGACCAGTTCGACCGCGACGGCGTCAGCGTGCGGCTGAACAGCGAGGTCGTCTCCGTGACCGGGGACGGCGACGGCGTGCTCGCCGAACTGACCGGCGGCGACCGGGTACGCGCGGACGTGATGGTGCTGGCCACCGGGCGCGTCCCGCGCGGCGACCAGCTCGGCCTGGCCGAGCTCGGGGTGGAGCTCGACCGCTCGGCGCTGCCGGTGGACGACCGCTGCCGGGTCGCCCCCGGGCTGTGGGCGGTGGGCGACGTCACCGCCCGGTCGATGTTCACCCACGTCGCTAAGTACCAGGGCCGGGTGGTCAGCGCCAACATCCTCGGCGGGAACCGGGTGGCCGACTACACCGGGGTCCCCAGGGTGGTGTTCGCCCAACCGGAGATCGCCGCGGTGGGGCTCACCTCGGCCCAGGCCCGGGACCGGGGGATCGACACGGCGACCTCCGAGACGGACCTGCCCTCGGTGCTGGCCCGGCCCTGGACCATGGAGACCGACCCGCGCGGCACGCTGGGGCTGGTCGCCGACCGCGGACGCGGGGTGCTGGTGGGGGCCTGGGCGTTCGGGCCGCAGGCCGCGGAGTGGATTCACACCGCCGCGCTCGCCGTGCGCATGGAGCTTCCGGTCGCCGCGCTACGGGACGCCATCCCGCAGTTCCCGACCTTCAACGAGGGCTACCTGATCGCCCTGGAGGCCCTGGACCTGTGAGGCGGGGCCGGGGTCAGGGCCGCGCGCGGCGGCCTCCTCGGCCTCCACACTCTGGTTCCACTCCGGCTTGGAGGCCTGCCAGCCGTCCTCGTCGCGGCCCAACCGCCAGTAGCCGGAGACCGAGAGGTGCTCCTTGGGCACGGCGAGCTCCACCCGCAGCAGGCGCCGGAGGTCGCGGACGAAGTGCGCCTCCCCGTGCACGAAGGCCCGCACCTGACCGGGAGGGAACTCCAGGGCACGCACCGCCGGGACCAGCAGGGACCCCGGTGCCGCGCCGTGGCGGTGCAGCCAGGTCACCCGTACGTCGGAGCCGGAGGAGAGCGGCTGTTCGTCGGCGGGGGTGTCGACCTCGACGAACACGTGGGCCATGGCGCCCTCGGGCAGGGCCGCCACGCTCGCGGCGATCGCGGGCAGCGCGCTCTCGTCTCCGGCCAGCAGGTGCCAGTCGGCCTCCGGAGCGGGCGCGTACCCGCCACCGGGGCCGAGGAAGCGGAGTCGGTCGCCCGGACGCGCCCCCGCCGCCCACACCCCGGCCAGGCCGACCTCGCCGTGGTACACGAAGTCGATCGTCAGTTCGCGGGCACCGGCGTCCCAGGAGCGCACCGTGAAGGTGCGGGTGACCGGCCACTCCTCACGGGGGCGCTCGGCCCGGACCGTGTCGATGTCGTAGGGCTCGGGGTCGTCGGGCGACGGCGCCGGGAACAGCAGCTTCACGTAGCTGTCCGTCCAGCCGGCCGTGGCGAACCCGGACAACCCCTCACCGCCCAGGACCACGCGGACCATGTGCGGGGTCAGGCGCTCCACGCGCTCGACCCGCCCGGTGTGCACGGTCCTTCTCGGACGCTCCCGCCGCTCCGTCACGACTCCCCCACTCTCTTGAGGTTAGGCAAACCTAACCGGACCCACAGTAGGGTGCGGACGCGGAAACGGGCAAACCGGGGCACCGCTCAGTCCCCCGACCACCCCGCGGGACGGGTGAACGCGCCGTGCAGGTCCACGTCCCGCTCGTCCGCGCCCGCGCGCAGCGCCGCCATCCAGGCCGCGCCCCCGGCGGTACTCCCCGCCACCAGCACCGGCGCGCCGGTACCCATGGTGAGCTTGTGCGCCAACGCCTCCCGGACCGGAGCGGAACCGGTGAGCACACCGCCGGACAGGACCACGGGCAGGTGCTCCCCGGGTGTGCGCACCTGGTGCACCGACTGCGCCAGGTGCCCGGCGGCGGCGTTCACGATCACCACGGCCGCCGGGTCCCCCGCCAGGAACGCCTCCGAGACCAGCGGAGCCAGCTCCGCGAGCCCGATCGGCGGCGCCGAGGTCAACGTGCGCGCGAAGTCGCGGGCGTGCTCCTCCGGACGCCGCTCCGAACCGCTCGGCCGCTGCCCCGGGATCACCCGCTTGGCCACCGTGCGGGCCAGCGGACTCAGTTCACCGCCCCGGCCCAGCTGGCGCGCGGTCTCCCGCGCCGCCTGGTGCCCGATCCAGAACGCCGACCCCTCGTCGCCGATCAGCCAACCCATGCCGTCGGCCGACCTCACCCGCCGACGGTCCTCGACCCGGGAGGCGATCGCCCCGGTCCCAGCGATGAGGACCGTACCGTCGCGCTCGGAGCTGCCCGAGGCGAAGGCCACGGCGTCGTCACCGGAGAACTCCTCACCGGTGGGGCGCAGCCCGGCCTTGACCAACGCCGTGTCCAACCGGGACCGCACGCGCGGGTCACGCAGCCCGGAGTACCCGGCGAGCCCCACCACGGTCGCCGCCACGGCGTCACGGGCGTCGGGTCCGGCCCGGTCCAGCGCGGCGCCGATCGCCTCGGTCAGCCGCTCGGCCGCCGTGTCGGGGCCGTGCGTGTTGGGGTTGGCGCCGCCGGAACGGGCCCGTCCGAGCCGCTCGCCGGTCAGGGTGGTCACCAGGGCGCGTGTGGTGGTGCCCCCGGCGTCGACCCCGACGACCAGCGCGGGGGAGGGGGAGGGGATTCGTCGTGTCGTCACCACTTGAGCGTGCCCCGGGCCCGGCCGACTTACTCACCCGGCCCGCCCGAAGGGAGCCCCACACCACGCCCAAAACCACTGGCCGCCGCTTCACCGCCCCTGGTAAGCCTGTCCGTATGACTGACGACACGAGGGTGAACCCCGACGCACCGACCCGGGGCTGGACCGTACGAGGCACCGACACGGACGAGTTCGCCCAGGCGGCCAGGGTCTTCGGGCAGAGCCTGCTGTTCCCCGAGGACATCGACTCGCTGCTGGAGCGGATGAGACCGCTCCACGGCGCCGTCGGCTACGACCGGGTCCTGGTGGCCGTGGACGAGACCCAGGACGAACCCGAGGTCATCGGTACCGCCAACCGCTTCCCCTTCGAGATGACCATGCCCGAGGGGCGCGTGCCCGTGGCGGGGGTCACCGGAGTCGGTGTGTGGCCCACCCACCGCCGCCGGGGCGTGCTCAGCTCGCTGATGCGCCGCCAGCTCGCCGACATCCGCGCCGAGGGCGTGCGCTACGCCGCGCTGTGGGCCTCCGAGGGAGCCATCTACGAGCGGTTCGGCTACGGCAACGCTTGCACGGAACTCGACACCACCCTGACCCGCCCCTACGCCGCCCTGCGCGCCGACGCCCCCCGCGACCCCGAACTGCGCGTGGTGCTGCGCGAACCCGCCCGGCTCCGCGCCGACCTGGAACGCGTCCACGAGGACGTCTGCGCCGTCCAGGTGGGCCAGTTCCGCCGCACGGAGCCCTGGTGGGACCGCGCGCTGTTCGACGGCCCCGCCCGGCGCGGGGACAAGGCCCCCCTCATGGCGGCCGTGGTGAGCGGACCGGACGGCCCCCTCGGCTACGCCCTGTACCGGGTCAAGGCCAAGTGGGAGGACGACGGCGCGCAGGGCGAGGCGCACGTCCAGGAGATCACCGCCACCACCCCGGCCGCCTGGGCGGCCCTCTTCGACCACCTGTTCAGCCGTGACCTGGTCACGAAGGTGTTCTTCCCGTTCCTGCCCGCGGACTGCCCGCTCCACCACCTCCTCCCCGACCGGGGACGCGCGGTGGCCGTGCACTACCCGTCGCTGTGGCTGCGGCTGGTGGACGTGGCCGGAGCGCTCTCGGAGCGGCCCTACGCGGCCCCCTTCGAGGGGGTCGTGGCCGTGACGGACCGCTTCGCGCCGTGGAACGCCGGGCGGTGGCGGATCAAGGCCGACACGGACGGTGCCCGGGTGGAGCTCACCGACGACGAGCCCGACCTGTCGCTGGACGTACACCACCTGGGGGCCGCCCACCTGGGCCAGACCACACTCACGGGCTTCCTCCGCGCGGGTCTGGTCACCGAGCACACCCCGGGAACCGTCGCCCGGCTTGACACGGCCCTGCACCGCGTGGACGCGCCCTACTGCGGGGTCATCTTCTAGGCACACGGGTGTCCCGACCGGCCGGGACACCCGTGCCCCCAGCGCCATGACGTCGTCCGTCATGTCCTCCGGACGGAGGGGAGCGGTTGGCGTCCCCCCGCCGCTCCTGGGACGCTCTACCCCAGAGGTCGTGCCCCCCGTTCCCCCCACCCCTGGAGGTCCCCCCATGATGGGCTCTTCGCACGCCGCCACCGGTGTGCTGGCCGGAGCCGCCGTCGGCGCGCTCGCCGGCGCTCAGGTCAGTGACGTTCTCGTGTGCGCGGCCGTCGGCGCGGGCGCCGCCCTGCTCCCCGACCTGGACGAGCCCGGGTCGTCCGTGGGCCGGTCGCTCGGGCTGGTGTCGGAGAAGGTGTCGGAGGGGCTGCGCGCCCTGTCACGGCGGGTGTACGCGGCCACCGGCACCCGCTACGAGCTGGAGGCGGGCAAGGACGGCGGGCACCGCCACCTCACGCACACGGTCCCCGCCGTACTGGTGTTCGGCCTCCTCGGGTACGTCGTCGCCGCCGTCGCGCCGCTCGGGACCGCGCTGGTGGTGTTCGCCATGGCGGCCCTGGGCGCTGGCACGGTCGCCCGGTCGTTGAAGGGGTGGGGCCCGAAACGGAAGCGGGCGATCGCGGCGGCCGTCCTCGCGGTGGTGTGCGCGACGACGGCGGTGTACGCGCCGGGCGGTGCGCCGTGGCTGATCGGGCTGACCGTGGCGGTGGGGTCGCTGACCCACGTGCTGGGGGACTGGCTGACCCGCTCGGGGGTGCCGCTGGCGTGGCCGTTGAAGGTGAACGGGAAGCGGTGGTGGATGTTCCGGTCCCCGGTCGCGTTCCACACGGGCCGGTCGCCGGTGGAGGTCGCGATCCGATGGGTGTCGCTGGCCGCGGCACCCCTGATGCTGCTGGTGGCGGCCCCCGCCGTCCCCGCAGGTTAGCGAACCGCACCTGGGGTGTTCGCGCGCCGACGACCGGCCCGCTGGTGATCCCGGCGATGCCCTCGGCGTCGTCGCCGTGCCGACGGCCGGTGGCGCACCGTGCCGGGCGGCGCCTCGGTGCCGGACCGGTCGCTCTCGCTCAGCTGGGCGTCGCCGTGATCGCCCGCCCTGTCGCCGTGCCGCTCCTGGTGTGACATCCCCTCGCCCCGGGAGTGGCGGGCACCCGGGGCGAGGGGAGCACGCACGGGTACGGGGCCGCCCCCGCCGGCCGGCGGGGGCGGGGATCACTCCGGCTTCCCGCCCTCCTCGGGCTCCGGGACCGGTTCCGGCTCGGGGACCGGCTCCAGGGGCGCCTCGCCCCGGCGCACCCCCACCGAGGGGCCGCCTTTGGCTCTGTACACGTTTCGCCTCCCGCTCCCGGGCGCGCGGCGCGCCCGCCTCACCCTCTTCTACCCCCTGCCGACCGGACCGGAGCCGGTGTGGCCGGTGCGGGCCATGACCGGACCCGGCCGGAGAACCGGCCCTGGAGCCCGCTGGAGGCAGGTCCGACCCGGACCGGCCTGTCAGCGCGCGCGGGAGGCCGCCGTGCCCGTAGGCGCCCGTGGGTGCCCGACCGACCACCACGACGGCACGGAGGCGGAGCGGGCCCAGCGGGAACTCACTCCACGCCGGTGGCGTTGCCGCAAGAGATCATTTCCAGGAGCCGGGCTCCAGCCACCACTCGGCGTCGGCGAACCGCTCGCGCATCGCCGCGTGCTGAGCCCGGGCTCGCCGGTTCCACGTGGCGGCCTCCTGCTCCCGACCGGGCTTCTTCGCCAGCATTCCCGCCAGCTGCTCCATCGCGTCGCTCAGGCCCTGTTCGGCGGCTCGGAGGAACCAGGTTTCGGCCTCCTCCTCCCGCCCCGCGTCCCTCAGGTGGTATCCGAGCCCCTGCATCGCGTCGGGGTCACCCTGGTCGATGGCCCGCCGGTAGCACTCCTCGGCCTCCTCCTCCCGGCCGGGCTCCTCCGACAGCAGTGTCGCGAGCGCGCACACGGCGTCGGGATGACCGTGGTCGGCGGCCTTGCGGTACCACTCCTCGGCCCACGACTCCAGCCCCTCCTCCAACCACAGCAGACGGCCGAGCTCGACCATCGCGTCGACGTGCCCCCGCTCGGCCGCCTTCTCGAACCACTCCTGGGCCATCCACTTCCACTTGCCGGTCCCCCGCTGGGACGTCAGGTCCGCGTAGTGGTACATCGCCTCGAGGTCCCCCTGGCGAGCCAACGGTTCCAAGGCCGCCTCGGCGATGTCGAACCTGCGGGCGCTCAGCGCCGTGACCCCGACGGTGATCCGCTCCCGCTCGGTGGCCAGGTCCAGGGCCGTGCGCCACACGCCCTCGGGCGGCATCCCCCTGAGGGTGAGGGAACCGAACGCCCGCCACCGGCCCTGCCGACCGGCGGGTACCAGCAATCCGGGCAGCCCGTCGCGTCGGCGGGTGGCCCATGCCCAGGCCTGGTCGGCGTCCTCCAAGAGGGGCGGTGGATCGGGCAGGTAGGCGGTGTGGGCGGCCTCGATCTCTTCCCGCGTCAACGGGCCGGACACGCCGATCCGTGCCAGCACCACGGCCGCCGCGACCAGCGCGTACCCGCGCGGATGGCCGTTGTCGGGGCCGCCGCTCCAGATCGGCTCCAGCACGGGGCCCGCCGCGAGCCGTTCCGTCACCCCGAACCGCTCGTCGGCCGCGGTCACGGCCTCCGCCAGGCGTTCGTCGCCGCTGGCACGCGCGCGTTCGCGTTCCCAGGGACTCCAGCGGCGTGCGACGACGACCGGTGCGACGTCGAGCGCCGAGAACCCGGTCCACAACCGGGGACGGTCCTCGTCGACGTCGCCCGGGCGCAGGTCCTCCAGCCGGTCACGCCGGATGGTGGCCGCCACCACCGCGTCGGCCGCGCCGAGTGCGGCGACCAGAGTCTGGGGCAGTTCCGAGGCCAGGTGGTGGTCCAGGTCGTCCAACCAGATCACCCACCCCCGAGGAGCGCGCTCGGCCCTGGCGTTGAGCCACGCGGGCAGGGGGCGTAGGTCGGTGCCCCGGGGCGGGGCCAGCAGCACCCGGTCGGGCAGGACACGGCCCAGCGCGGCGGCCAGGGGGCGGGTCTTGCCCACGTTCGGGGGACCGGCCACCAGGACCAGTTCTCCGCGCGGTGCGGCGGCTGCCGTGGCCAGGAGCGAGTCGAGCTGGGGGTCCACGTCCCTGGCCACGTAGGGCGGGAACCCGGTGTCCTCGGAGCCGGGAACGCGGACGTCGGCGAACAGGTCGCCCACCGCGTGCTGGCGGACGGGCACAGCCGAGTCCACCCACCCGGGCACCGGCAGTGTGCCCGGAGGGTCGACGTCGGCCTGTTCGTGGGCGCCACCAGCCGGGAGGGACGGCCCGTGGACGTCGCGTGCGTGGTCGTCGGCGTGGTCGTCGGCCAACCCGATCACCCGCGCCGGGAGCGGAATCGGGGGAGACGAGCGGAGTCCGCCAGGGGCGTTCGTGGCGCCGGGGCGGGGGCCTCTCGGGTCGCGGTGGGGGGCCATGCCGGAGTTCTTCGCATACGCCGATTCTGCCTCCCCGCCAGGGCGCGGCCCACCGTCCCCCGACCAGCGCGGAGGAACTCCCGGACGCTCACTGTGCGAGGAGCCCGGCCCGACCGTTGAGCCGGAGCTACGAGTGGCCTCCGCCGGTCCGGGTCATCCGCCCCCGACCGGGTCGGGGACGCCCAGCAGACCCCTGACGTGCGAGGCCAGACCTGGCCGACCGTCCGCCAGAACCGTCGTGATCCCCAGTTCCTGTGCGGGGAGAAGGTTGTCGGGGTTGTCGTCGACGAAGACGCACCTCTCACCCCGCACACCCAGGCGCTCGAGTGTCCGCCGGTAGATCTCCGGGTGCGGCTTGGCGACCCCCTCCACTTCGGAGAGCACCGTGACGTCGCACAACTCGTGCACCCCCAGCCTCCGATAGGGGTCGTAGGGGTCCAACCCGAAGCTGTTGGACAACAGCGCGGTCTTCAACCCCGACTGTCGCGCTGCGAGCGCCAGCCCGATCATGTCAGGAGCTGGGCGTACCCTCTCCCAGGCCCGCCCCATGAGGTTCTCGTGCTCGTCGACCCCCAGGAGGCGGGCGGTGGACCTGTTCCACTCCTGCTGCGTGAGTCGCCCGGCCTCCAGTTCCAGGTAGAGACGGCGTCCCTCGGGGTGATGGTTCAAAGCCGTGCCCCAGGCACGTGGCGCGAGCCCCTGTTCCACACACCACCCCTGAAGGGCCTCGCGCACACCCTCGGTGAGGACCCCGACGAAGTCGAGGATCAGGGCCTGGTACTGCGCACGCGGCAGGGAGGGCGACATGGAGGTCCTCGTCATCAGGGGGTGGAGGTCACCATCACTTCCTTCCAACCTCTCGGTGTCCTCAACCCGATCAGAAGCACCCGGATGCCCGGAAGGGACAGCGTGGTGCATCGCGACCAGGGGGTTCCCGTTCCACAGTCGGAGGTGGAACGGCCCCGGATGGCGGGTGTTTCCTCCGCAGCACGAGTGCGCCAGCAGCCAGACTGGTCGGTCCATCCCCACGTGCGTGGGGCTTGCGACACGCAGAACCGTGACCAGGGGTATCTCAGCGGTCCATTCCCACGTGCGTGGGGCTCGCTCGACTCGCCCGGCAAGTTCGTCGGCCTGGTGCGGTCCATCCCCACGTGCGTGGGGCTTGCGCCTCATGACCTGCGACAACGCGGCTCGTTGTCTCCGCTTGGCCTGGTTGACCGCCAACGGCGGCTCCCGCTGTGCGCTCATCCTTCCAGAAACCGGGGCGACGTCACCTCGGCACCTCCACTTCCCCTCCCAGCATCCCGGAAAACCGTTGGCCGCGCTCTCCGACCGGCTGGTAGAACGACTCCACACACCGGCCACACCCCCAGGAGGGCGACACACACATGAGCCAGGCAGAACCACAGGGCTGGACGGTCCGTACCGGAGGCAGGGACGACTTCACCGCCGTCGTCGAGACGGTCGGAGAGGCACTCCTCGCCCCGGACGAGCGGGCGACCTCCCAGGCCCGGCTCTCCCCGCTCTTCGAGGAGAACGGCTTCGACCGCCTCCTGGTGGCCGTGGAGGCGGACTGGCCCCACCGGCACCGCACCACCGAGGACGAACGGGTCGTCGGCGACGGCCGGGTGATCGGGTCGGTGAGTTCCTTCCCCTTCCAGATGACCCTGCCTGGCGGAACCCGGTCGGTCGCGGG
This sequence comes from Nocardiopsis sp. NPDC006938, assembly GCF_042869555.1. Lineage (NCBI taxonomy): Bacteria > Bacillati > Actinomycetota > Actinomycetes > Streptosporangiales > Nocardiopsidaceae > Nocardiopsis > Nocardiopsis sp. NPDC006938. The sequence goes on from NZ_JBIAGA010000004.1 coordinate 235,697, forward strand.
GGTCACCGGGGTCGGTGTGTGGCCCACCCACCGCCGTCAGGGCGTCCTTTCCGCCCTGATGCGCCAACAGCTCGCGGACGTCCACGCGCGCGGTGAGTCCCTCGCGGTTCTGTGGGCCTCCGAGGGTTCCATCTACGGCCGCTTCGGCTACGCCCCGGCGACCAGCGAGTACACGGGTAGGCTCGCCACCTCGCACACCGGTCTGCGCCCCGACGCCCCGCGCGATCCCGCGCTCTTCGTCGAGCTCACCCACGCCTCCAGGGCGCGCGCCGACCTGGAGCTGGTCCACGCCGCCGTCACCGCCCGCCAGGTCGGTCGGCTCCGGCGTTCCCCGGCGTTCTGGGACAGAGCCCTGAGGGACCTCGCCGACGATCGGGAGGGCCGCAGCCTTCTCAAGGCCGCCGTGGTCCACGGCATGGAGGGGCCGGTGGGCTATGCGCTGTACCGCACCCGTAACCGGTGGGAGGACGCCAACCCCTGCTCCGAGGTCCATGTGAAGGAGCTCCTCGCCGTCACCCCCGCCGCGTGGACCACGCTGTTCGAGCACCTGGCCAGCCGCGACCTGGTCGCTCGGCTGGTCTTCGACGGCATGGCCGGCGACGACCCGGCGCACTTCCTGCTGGTCGACCCCCAACGGCTGGTCACCACCTACGACGACTCCCTGTGGGTGCGCCTGGTGGACGTGCGCACCGCCCTGGCCGAACGCTCCTACGCCGCCCCGGTCGACCTGGTCCTGGAGGTCACCGACCGGCACGCCCCCTGGAACGAGGGCCGCTGGCGGCTGAGCGCCGACGCTTCCGGCGCCGCTTGCGAGACCACCCGCGACGCGCCCGACGTCTCCTTGGACGTGGCCCGCCTCGGCGCGGTCCACCTGGGCGGGAACACGCTCACCGGGTTCCTGCGCAACGGGCTGCTCGTCGAGCACACCCCGGGAGCCGTGGCCGCGTGGGACGCCGCGCTGTTCCGTCCCGAGTCGCCCTTCTGCGACCAGGGTTTCTGAGCACGGCCCAGGAGGGGAGGCGCGTCGGGCCTCCGCCGGGGTTCGCGGGCGTGGCACGATCGGGGAGGACTCCGTAACCGAGCACCGGGGAGAGCGATGACCGCCAGTGGCGTACTCCAGGGCGAGTACGAGCCGAGTTCGTCGAAGTTCGTCCGAGACCAGGTGGAGCTGTACGAGCGCACCGGCGGTCGGGAGGGCGACACCCTCATGGACACCGGGATGCCGGTGATCATCCTGAGCACGCGCGGCCGCAGCAGCGGCAAGGTTCGCAAGACCGCCCTGATGCGGGTGGAGCACGACGGCGCCTACGCGGTGATCGGCTCCCAGGGCGGGGCGCCGCAGGACCCGGCGTGGGTGGGCAACCTGCGCGCGGCGCCCGATGAGGTCGCGCTCCAGGACGGCCCGGCCCCGTTCGCCGCCCGTGCCCGGGAGGTCCAGGGCGAGGAGCGGCGACGGTGGTGGGATCGTGCGGTGAGCGCCTACCCGCCCTACGCCGACTACCAGGAGAAGACCGACCGGGTCATCCCCGTGTTCGTGGTCGAACGCGTGGACTGACCGCGATACGCGGCCGGGCACGGCCGACGCCTCCTCACAGGGCATCGGTCGTGCCCCGCCACCGTGCCCGTTGGCCGCGTCACGGCCCGGTCGGCCTGAGCTGACCGGGCCGGGGCTGGCCGGTCGGCCTAGGTCAGGGCGCTGACCAGCCGGTCGACGTCCTCTTCGGTGTTGTACAGGTGGAAGCCCACCCGCAGGCGGCCGTCGCGCAGGGCGGCGGAGATCCCGACCTCTTCGAGGCGTCCGGCGGTGCCCTCCGGTACGGGGAGGGACACGATCGCCGAGCCCCCGGCTTCCTCACCCATGGCGTTGCGGAACCGGTCCGCCAGGGCGACGTCGTGCGCGTGTACCTCCTCCACCCCGATCTCCTCCAGGAGCGCGAGCCCCGGGGCCAGCCCGATCCAGGCGGGCCACACCGGCGCCAGGTCGAGCCCGCGCGCCCCGTGGGCGAGTCGTAGCGGCCCCCCGTAGAGCGAGTCCCACGGGTCGGCCCCCGCGTACCAGCCCGGGGCGAGGGGCGAGAGCGCGGCCAGGGCCTCCTCGGTGCCGGTCAGGAAGGCCGCCCCGCGGGGGCCGAGCAGCCACTTGTAGGTGCTGCACACGACGTAGTCCGCCTCGTGCACCGGGGTGGAGAGCCATCCGGCGGACTGGCTGGTGTCGAGCAGGAGCCGGGCGCCGTGGTCGGTGCAGGCGGCCCGCAGTTCCCTGATCGGGGCGACGCGGCCGGTGGCGGACTGCACGGCGGCGACGGCCACGAGTGCGGTGGCCGGGCCGACCTCCTCGGGCAGCTGATCGAGGGGCACCTCCCGGACCCGCACGCCGTGTGCCTGCCGGGCCATCAGGGGGAAGACCACGGAGGTGAACTCGCCTTCGGCGAGCAGGACCTCCGAGCCCGCCGGCAGGCTCGCCGCGACCGTTCCGACGAACTGTGCGGTGTGGGTGCCGACGGCGACGTTCTCGGTGTCGACGCCGACCAGTCGGGCGTAGGAGGCGCGCGCGGCGTCGACGGCGGCGTCGACGGACCCGGGGGAGAACCGGCCGGTCGCCACCTCGTGGAGGTTCTGCTCCAGGGCTTGGCGGGCGCGGTGGGGCAGGAGGCCGTGCGTGGCGGTGTTGAGGTAGGTGCCCTGGGGGGAGAACTGGGTCCGTGCCTGGCTGAGGCTCGTGCGTGCGGTCTGGTTCATGGACCGCATGTTCACAGGCGCCCGGGGGTGGTTCAAGGTCCAATCGGCCGTGATTGGACTCTTTCGGGTGTGCCGGGCCCGGGGCGGTTCAGCGGGAGCCCGAGCCCTCGGTCGCGGTGCGCAGTTGGTCCAGCCACGCGGCGCCCTGTCGGTGTCCGTCGGGGAACCGGTCGTGGCGGTCCCAGCGCCAGGTGGTGATCATCGCCAGCACGAGGAGGCGGCACCGGCGCAGCAGTTCGGGGTCGAAGGCCGGGTGGTGGTCGGCGACCGCTTCGGGTGCGTGTGCGAGGTCGAACTCGACCGGCCCCCGGCAGACGGTCTCCAGGTCGACGAAGAGCGGCCCCCGTGCGGTGGCGATCAGGTTTCCGGGGTGCGGCTCGCCGTGCAGGAGTTGTTCCGGGGCGTCGTGTTCGGCGATGCCGCGCTCCGTGTCGCGCAGGGTGTCGGCGAGCAGTCGTCGGTCGGGACCTGAGAGGGCGGGGGTGCGGTGGGGGTCGGCCACGAGTGCGCGGGCCTCGGCGACGCGGTCGGTGAAGTGCGGGGTGTCGAGGTCGATCCCGCGCAGCCCGTCGTGCAGCCGGGTGAGGGCCAGGGCGTAGTCGGGGGCGGGGACCCGCGAGGTCGTTACCGCCGCGTGGTGGGTCCACAGGGTGACGTCGAGTCCGTCGTGCTCGTGGACGCGGGCCGTGACGCGGGGGTCGGGCGCGGCAACGGGCGCACCCGTCAGAGCGAGCCGCCGGGCGAGTTCGACCTCGGTCCGCGTCGAGTCCACGCCCGGGGGAGCGACCCGGGCCAGGATGTCGCAGGGCAGGAGTCGCAGGGTGATCCGGTTCGACGCCTGGAGGACGACGGCGTCGTCCGCGGCCAGGCCGTGGGAGGCGGCGACGGCGGTGGCGGCGGCCACCGCGCGCCGGGTTCGGGTCGGGCTCACGGGTTCTCGGTTCCCTTCGCGTCCTGCGGCGTCGACCGCGTCGACCGTCTCAGCTGCGGAACTTGGCCTGGGCGTCGGTGGAACCGGCCATCAGCTTGTTGAGCAGGCGTACCAGCTCGCGGCGCTCCTCGGGTTCGAGCGCCTCGGCCCAGGCGCTCTCCCTGCGGTTGTGGGCGCGGAAGACTCCGAGGATCGCCCCGTATCCGGCCTCGGTGAGGCTGAGCTGGAGGGCGCGGCGGTCGTGGACGGCGCGTTCGCGGGTCAGCAGCCCGTCGCGTTCGAGGGTGTTGAGCAGCGCGGACAGCGCTGCGCGGCTCATGCCGGAGATCTCCGCCGTGGTCTTGGCCTCCATCGGCCCCGCCAGCCACAGGGCGAACAGCACGCGAAACCCCGGCCAGGTCCACCCCCGGGGGCGGTGCACGGTGGACTCCAGGTCGTAGACGACCATGCTCGTCGCCCGGTTCAGGGTCAGCACCATGCGCATGGCCTCGGCGTTGACCGTGGGGAGTTCTCGTTCGGCCTTGTGGACCGCGTAGTCCACGAACGACCAGAAGGTGAGCTCGTCGGGGGGTGCCGTGTTGTGAGTCACGCGGACCAGCCTAGTACGGGGAGTGATCGGCGTCCGTCCCGTCGCGGCTCGGGCGTCACCTCCCGATCGCCCTCCGTCGGGGAGGTCGGCCCGTGACAGAGGGGGCACGGTGGGTAGCCTGGTGGAGTGATCTGCATCACCGCTCCGGGGGTTCTGGGCCTCTTGGCCCTGTGGCGCGGAGCACGTTATGGTCTTTTTCATCAAACGTTTGATCATTTGGGCGGCGGCAGCCGCCCGCGACGAGTGAAGGGCGCACCGACCATGGCAGCCAAGCCGTTCGCCTCATCCGCCGACACCGAGGTCAAGGAGCAGACCCTGGAGGTCCTGGCCGACGGCGTCTACGCCCTCACCGCGGAGGGCGACCCCAACGTCGGCGCCATCGAGGGCGAGGACTTCGTGGTCGCCTTCGAGGCCCTGGCCACCCCCACCGCCGCCAAGGAGTGGCTCGCCAAGCTCCGCGAGCACACCGACAAGCCCGTCCGCTACCTGGTGCTCTCGCACTACCACGCGGTCCGCGTCCTGGGCGCCAGCGCCTTCGACGCCACCGTCATCCTCACCCACGAGAAGACCCACGAGCTCATCCGCGAACGCGGCATGGAGGACTGGGCCAGCGAGTTCGGTCGCATGCCGCGACTGGCCAAGGACGCCGACTCCGTGCCCGGGCTGACCTGGCCCACCCAGACCTTCGCCGACCGCACCACCATCGACCTCGGCGGCGACCGGGGCGAACTGGTCCTGGAGTACTTCGGGCGGGGCCACACCGAGGGCGACGTCGTCGCCTGGCTGCCTCGGCAGAAGATCCTCTTCGCCGGAGACCTCGTCGAGGCCCAGGCCGCCCTCTACACCGGCGACGCCTTCCACAAGGACTGGGCCGGGTCCACCCTCGACCGTGTCAAGGCCCTGGGCGCCGAGATGCTCGTGGGCGGGCGCGGCGCCGTCAGCCGGGGCCGCGACGAGGTCGACGCCGCCATCGAGCAGACCCGCGCCTTCCTCAACGTGATGATCCGCGAGGTCGGCGCCGTCCACGAACGCGGCGGCACCCTCAAGGAGGCCTTCACCGCCACCCACGCCGCCCTGGTCGACGGCTACGGCCACTGGCCGATCTTCGAGCACTGCCTGCCCTTCGACGTCTCCCGCCTGTGGGACGAGTTCTCCGGTATCGAGCGCCCGGTCATCTGGACCGCCGACCGCGACCGCGAGGTCTGGGCCCAGCTCCAGGGCTGACCGCCCCCACCCCATCGACCGCGCCCGTACGGGGCGCCCCACGAACGGAGTCCATCATGCGCCCCCCCGCGCCTCGCACCCCAGCCGACACCGGCACCGACCCCGTCCTGGTGCTCGGCGCGGGGCCGGTCGGTCAGACCGCGGCCCTGCTGCTGGCCCGCCGTGGGGTCCCCGTACTGGTCGTCGACGGCCGCCCCGAACGCGACGCGGTCGGTTCCAAGGCCATCTGCCAACAGCGCGACGTCCTCGACGTCTGGGAGTGGCTCGGCGGCGGACGGATCATCGAGGAGGGGTTGACCTGGGACACGGCCCGCACCTTCTACCGGGAGCACGAGCTCTTCAGCGTGCGCCTGCCCGACCCCGGCGCCTCCTCCCTGCCCTCCTTCGTCAACATCTCCCAGTCCCGCACCGAGGAGGTCCTCGACGGGCTCCTGGCCGAGGCCGGGGTGCGGATCAGCTGGGGCCACGAGGTCACCGCGATCGACCAGGACGCCGACGGCGTCACCGTGGAGTGCGCCACCCCGCGCGGCCCGGTACGCCTGCGTGGCTCGCACGCGCTGTCGTGCATGGGGGCTCACGGCGGCGTGGTGCGCAAGGCCCTCGGCCTGGACTTCTCCGGCACGAGCTTCGACGACCGCTTCCTCATCTGCGACATCCGGGCCGACCTCGGCGACTGGGAGCGGGAACGCCGCTTCTACTTCGACCCCGAGTGGAACCCGGGGCGCCAGGTCCTCATCCACCCCTGCCCCGACTCGGTCTTTCGCATCGACTGGCAGGTGCCCTCCGACTTCGACCTGGAGGCGGAGGAGTCCAGCGGCCGCCTGGACGCCCGCATCCGGCAGATCATCGGCGACACCCCCTACGAGATCGTCTGGCACTCGGTGTACCGCTTCCACACCCGCGTTGCCGACCGCATGCGCTCGGGGCGCGTTCTGCTCGCCGGTGACAACGCCCACCTGGTCGCCCCGTTCGGCGCGCGCGGCCTCAACTCCGGGGTCCAGGACGCGGAGAACGCCGCCTGGAAACTGGCCTACGTGCGTGACGGCTGGGCAGGGGAGGCGCTCCTGGAGAGCTACCACACCGAGCGTCACGCCGCCGCTCTGGAGAACGCCGAGGTCACCAGCGCCACCATGCGGTTCCTGGTGCCGCAGGACGATGCCGAGCACGAGCTCCGCGTCAGCGTCCTGGAGAGGGCGGTCAACGACCCCGTCGCCCACCCGATGGTCGACTCCGGGCGACTCGCCGAACCGTTCTGGTACACCGATTCCGCGCTCACCACGGCCTGCCCCGAACGCCCCTTCGGAGGCCGCCCCCCGCGCGGCCAGGCTCCCGCGCCCTGCCCCGGCGTGATCCTGCCCGACGCCCCCGTCACCGTCCCCGGCCGCCCCGAACTCACCCGCCTGCGCCCACTCCTACGTGAGGGGCTCACGCTGCTGCTGGGCCGGGACGCCGACCGCGCCGCCGTTCACGCGGCCGCCACCGGCGCCACCCCGGCCCCCGTCACCACCCTGCTCCTCGACGACGTGGACACCACCGGAGCCCTGCGCGGGGCGCTCGACCCCCTGCCCGGGCAGGTCTGGCTCGTGCGACCCGACGCCCACGTCGCCGCCGTGGTGTCCGGACACGACCCCGACGCCGTCCGCGCGGCGGTCCGCACCGCCCTGGGCCGCCCCGCCACCGACACCGTTCCCGCCTAGACCGCGCGGCTCCCGACAGACCACCGGACCCAACCAAGGAGGAAGACCGGACATGGCGTACTACCGCAGCGTCGGCGCGGTGCCCCGCACCCGCCACACCCAGCACCACAACCCCGACGGCGGCCTGTACTACGAGGAGCTGATGGGGGAGGAGGGCTTCTCCGCCGACTCCTCGCTGCTGTACCACAAGGCGATCCCGTCCGCGATCGTCGACGCCGCCGAGTGGGAGGTCCCCGACCAGTCCCTGCGGCGCAACGCCCCGATGGTGCCGCGCCACCTCAAACTCCACGACCTGTTCCAGGGAGAGGAGTGGCGGACCAACGACGTCGTCGAGTCCCGACGCCTTGTACTCGGTAACGGCGACGTGCGCATCTCCTACGTGGTCGCCGGAGCGCCCTCCGAGCTGTACCGCAACGGCATCGGCGACGAGTGCGTGTACGTCGAGTCGGGCACGGCCCGCGTGGAGACCGTGTTCGGCCTGCTGGAGGTCGGCCGCGGCGACTACGTGATCCTGCCGCGCGCCACCACCCACCGCTGGGTGCCCACCGGCGACGCACCGCTGCGCGCCTACGTGGTCGAGGCCAACAGCCACATCGCCCCGCCCAGGCGCTACCTGTCCCGCTACGGCCAGCTGCTGGAGCACGCCCCCTACTGCGAACGCGACCTGCGCGGCCCCGAGGGTCCCCTGCTGGTCGAGGGCGAGAACGTCGACGTGCTCATCAAGCACCGGGGCGACGGGCCGGGCGGGATCTCCGGAACCCGCTACACCTACCCCACCCACCCCTTCGACGTGGTCGGATGGGACGGCTGCCTGTACCCGTACGTGTTCAACGTCGACGACTTCCAGCCCATCACCGGCCGTGTCCACCAGCCGCCGCCCGTCCACCAGGTGTTCGAGGGCCACAACTTCGTCATCTGCAACTTCGTGCCGCGCAAGGTGGACTACCACCCCGAGGCCATCCCGGTGCCGTACTACCACTCCAACGTGGACTCCGACGAGGTCATGTTCTACTGCGGGGGCGACTACGAGGCCCGCAAGGGCTCCGGTATCGGCCAGGGCTCCATCTCCCTGCACCCCGGCGGCCACTCGCACGGACCGCAGCCCGGCGCCTACGAGCGCAGCGTGGGCGCGGAGGCCTTCGACGAGCTCGCGGTCATGGTCGACACCTTCCGTCCCCTGGACCTGGGCGAGGGCGGCGCCGCCGTGGACGACGGCACCTACGCGTGGACCTGGGCCAAGGGGCGGCGGGCCCAGCGGGAACAGGGGCAGGCGTGAGCGACACCGCCCGCACCCTCTACGGTGCCCTGTTCGACGACGCCGCGCTGTTCCCGCCCGGTAACGCGCCCCTGGGCGAGGCGATCCCCGCCCACCGGGACCACCTGGCCTCGCGCCGGGCGCCCTACGTGGGCCCCTTCCTGGTCGCGGACGCGCGCCTGGCCGAACTGCGCGCGGTGCTCTCCCGGGAGGACGGTGACCACGCCGCGCTCGCGCTCGTGGTCACCGTCCCCGGCGGGACCCAGGGCGTGGCCGCGGCGGTCGACGCCGTGCGTGCCGACCCCGCCCTGACCCTGGCCGGGGTGGAGGTGGCGTCCGCTCCCGGCGCGGCCGCCGCCACCGCCGACACGGTGGTGCGGGCGCTGGCGGGCGAGGCCGACGCCTACGTGGAGGTCGCCCGTGGGGCGGGCGCCGCCGCCGACGTCGCGGCCCTGGCCGGAACGGGCGCGCACGCCAAGTTCCGCACCGGCGGTCTCACCCCGCAGGCGCACCCGGATGAGGCCGAACTCGCCGCGCTGATGGCCGCCGCCGTCACCGCCGGTGTCGCGTTCAAGTGCACGGCGGGGCTCCACCACGCCGTCCGCCACACCACCGGGGAGGGCTTCGAACAGCACGGTTTCCTCAACGTGCTGCTGGCCACCCACACCCTGCTCACCAGCGGGGACCGGACCGAGGCCGCGCGGGACCTCGCCGACCGCGACGGCCCCGCCCTGGCCGCGCGGGCGGGGGCGCTCACCGTCACCGAGGCGGCCCGTATCCGGTCGAGATTCCGTTCCTTCGGCACATGCAGCATCGCCGAACCCCTGGAGGACCTCCTCGTCCTCGGGGCGCTCCACACCTGACCCCACCCACTCGCAGAAAGCACACTCCATGCCTGACAGCTGGCTCGACATCGCCCCGGAGACGCAGTTCGGCCCGGCCACCCTGCCCTACGGCGTGTTCTCCACCGAGGGCACCCCCGGAACCCGGGTCGGTGTGGCCATCGGCGACCACGTCCTCGACCTGGGAGCGGTCGCCCGCGATCTCGGCGCCCCCTTCGCGGAGTCCGTCTCCGGGCCCGACCTGGACGCGCTCCTGGCGGCCGGGCGGCCCGTGTGGGAGCAGGTCCGGGCGGCTCTCACCTCGTGGGTGACCGAACCCGCCCACGAGGCGGCCGTGCGCCCGCACCTGGTCGACCGCGCCACGGTGACCCTGCACCTGCCCTTCACCGTCGCCGACTACGTCGACTTCTACGCCTCCGAGCACCACGCCACCAACGTGGGACGCATCTTCCGCCCCGAGCAGGAGCCGCTCACCCCCAACTGGAAACACCTGCCCATCGGCTACCACGGCCGCTCGGGCACCATCGTGGTCTCGGGCACGGACATCGTCCGCCCCACCGGCCAGCGCAAGCCCCCGACCGAACCCGCCCCGGTGTTCGGGCCGTCGGCGCGCCTGGACATCGAGGCCGAGGTGGGCTTCGTCGTCGGCACCCCCAGCCCGATGGGGGAGCGCGTGGCGGTGGACGACTTCGCCGACCACGTGTTCGGGGTGTTCCTCCTCAACGACTGGTCCTCGCGCGACCTCCAGGCGTGGGAGTACGTCCCGCTGGGCCCGTTCCTGGGCAAGTCGTTCGCCACGTCCGTCTCCCCGTGGGTGGTGCCGGTCGCCGCCCTGGAGTCGGCCCGCGTCGAGCAGCCCGCCCAGGACCCCGAACCGCTGCCCTACCTGCGGGGCGCGCGGTCCTGGGGCCTGGACCTGCGGTTGGAGGTGCGGCTCAACGGACACCTCGTCGCCACGCCGCCCTTCTCCGAGATGTACTGGACCGCCGCCCAGCAGCTCGCGCACATGACCGTCAACGGGGCGTCGCTGCGCACCGGCGACGTCTACGCGTCGGGGACGGTGAGCGGCCCGGAGGCGGACCAGCGCGGCTGCTTCCTGGAGCTCACGTGGTCGGGCAAGGAGCCGCTGCGGCTGCCCGACGGCACCGAGCGCACCTTCCTGGAGGACGGCGACGAGGTCACCATCACCGCGACCGCGCCAGGCCCGGACGGTTCGAGGGTCGACTTCGGCGAGGTCACCGGCAGGATTCTCCCGGCGAGGTAGGGGGAGGGACGTGAACGGCGGGGCGGCGGTGCGGCGAGCACCCCGCCCCCTCTCACCTGATCCTGTCCGGCATCTCGTCGTGGTGGGTCGATTCCATCCAAGCGCTGACCTGCGTCAGCACGTCGACGTCATCGACCCGCAGGGGGCGTCGACGCCTGGCCCCCTGCGCCTGGAACTCGACCCGCGCGCCTTCCGTGGTGGGGAGAAAGGTGTTCAGGAAGGCGAAGGAGAACAATCGGTACTCGTCACCGTCACCGCCCACGAAGCGGAACCACAGGGGAGAGGCGCGACGCAGGCTGACATCGTTCTCGAACACGTTGACCGCGCCGTAGCCGGGAAAGTTCACCGGAAGCCCGAGAGCTCCCAAGCGGAAGTGGTCTCCTCCGTCGATGACCACGTCCTGGTGCTCGAAGGTCTTCAACTTAAGATCGTAGGAGGCAGTCGAATGCTGCCTGTTCGCACGGAACCTTCGATAACGTTCGCCGGTCGCGCCCGCCACCTCGCGCCAGGTCCGCCCATGGAAGGTGCTGGTGGCCGCCTTCGTGTGTCCCTCTCCTATCGCCGGATAGTGGGGCCTTTCGGCGGCGAGATCGCTTCTGCGAACTGGCATGAAATCGGGCAACAGGTTCGCGCACGCTTCCAGCGGGCCGACCACCGGCAGGTGTCCCAAGTCCAGGTAGTGCTGCAGGCCGGGGGTGCTGACCGTGTCCTCGTTCCATGCGGGAGGCAGGTACCCCTTCTTGTGGGTCAGCCTGACACCGCCGAAGCCCTTCCGGGTGCGGGCGCCGAACCCTCCGTAGGCGCATGCCAACCACAAGGACGCGAGGAACAGCGAGTTCACCACTTCGTTCCCGCTGAACCTGATCTTCAGTGTGAACCTGTGTCCCGGTTCGGTGAACGGACGTTTTCTGAGTGTCTGGCCTGATCCGTACGGGCTCAGTCCCTGCCCGAGCAGGTAGTCCACCCACGTGGCGTTCGCGTCCCGTGGGAAAGCGGTGTCCCCGGCGCCGATCAACGTGCTGGGGTCGGGCTGTCCGGACAGACGCATCCGGACCGGAGAGGGGTTTCGTGTGCTGCCGAACACCTTCCGTTCCCCTTGGGCGAGTGCGGCGATGTCGTTTCCCGCGTGGTGAGCGGCCAGCGCTCGGAACCAGTAGCGCAGCACTCCGCGCATGGAGGAGACATGAAGGCCCGTGTCGAGGGCGTTACCGTTGAACAGGGGACTGGTCACGGTCAGGTTGAATTCGGTCCACGCCATGTCGTCCTACTTTTCTGAGCGCCAGCGTCGATGGCCGAGAGGCGCGGTCACGGGTTGGTCATCCCAGAGGATCTGGGAGAAGACTCCGGCTGCCAGACACCAGACGGTGGCTGCGAGCAGGATCGCCAAGGGACAGGGGACGGAATCCTCCGATCCGGTTGCGGGCGGGTCGAGGACCACGGAGGTTCCCGGGTTCTGCAGGATCATGGCTAGCTGCTCGCCTTCTTGGGAGAAGACGGGCGCCACGACGCCCAACCCGAGCAGGGCCACCAAGAAGGAATGCACCAGCCCGATCGCCAGTACCAGGGCCGCTCGTGCCGCCATGGTCCTGCTGGTCGAACGTCCTTCCCTTTCCACCTCCGGCCTGGACCTGGTGTGATCACCCGTCTTCCTCTCCTTGGCGGGGCCGGTGTTGTGGTTGCGCGCTTCCAACAACAGGTAGCCGAAACACACGCCGAGCGTCAGAAAGACAAGGGGAACGATCTCCAGGATGGATGTCATCCTCATCCACCAGTGGGGAGGCAGGGCGATCAGGACGATCATGCCCAGAGTGGCTGCTGCGGGAAGCCTCAGCATCATGGGCATGGCCCATGTTCGGCCTCGGGAAAGTGTTCCCCAAGCGATCATGGCATATACCAGGGCGCCAGTGATGAGCGAGAGGTACAGGGAGGGAACGGAGGATATCCAGTTCGACGGGGGGAAAGGGGGAGAGAGTGAGATGATAGCCGCGACAAACGTAACCGCCGTAAGTACCAGTGTCGCCCAGAGCAGCGGGTCTGACTTCCCTATGGTGGCCACTCTGGCCTCGCGGAGAGCGAATCTGGGGAGAAGGTGGTGTTCTACTGCCCACTCCACCACGGCCTGGTCTGCGGGGGGCGTCTGGAGTCCTTCGCCCTTCCTGGGGCTCGCGTCACTCTTTTCCAGTCGGATGGGTGCGGCGAGGATCAGGGGCGATCTGGAGTCGGAGGACGTGAAAGCCAGATCGCGGACCTCGGTTTCCAGGGCTTCGGGGGGAGCGTGATGGAATGCGGGGACGGTTTGGTAGAGGTCCACGTGTGACCTCCAGACATCTCGGGCCTCCCAGGCGTTGCGTAGGAGGAGGTGTGAGCTGATCGGCCCGAAGACCTGTGTCATCTCCTGATAAAGGGACCCGCCGTCCCTGATCTCTTCGGGTCTGTGGCGAAAGGGTTCCGAAAGCGCGAGGAACCGAATTCTGGAAACCTGCGGAAGGAGCCTGCGGTGGGCTCTGCTGGCGGATGGCCCTGAGTCGACATAGTCCCAGAGTGCCTGGGCAATGAAAGCGAAGATGGCCCATTTTCGCAGCGATCCGAAGTTCTCGTTCTCTGTGTTCATGGTCGAATCGAGCCCCCGGAGGAACTCGTGTGGACGATGGATCAAAGCGCGGACCAGGTGGGGATTCCTGTCGAATAAGCTGTGAAAGTTAGGGTTGAGAGTGAGCGGTGTCCTCTCGTTCGCTTGTTCTTCGTCCAAGTCCTTGACGAGGGATGTGAGGCTTTTTGCCTCGAATGAACTCCTGTCTGATTCTGCAAGGGCGGTTCGGGATTCGTCTGCGGCTCCGAATCCCCGGGAAAGGCGCTTGGCCAGGGTCGCGCTGATGTCGACTAGGGGTGGGTCTTCCTCGCTCATGATTCGTGGGGCGGGATCGCGTGATCGACGAAGAGAGGACGCAGGATGAACCCGTAGGGAGTCAGCCTCCATTTCGAATCCTCCCTTGTGTAGGCGTACCCGTTGAGAGGCCTTCCGTTCGGTGGATCGTCGTCGTAGTAGCCGTCGTACCTCGCGCTGGCGAGTTGTTCCCTCAGCAGTTCGGCGTCATGCGAGCGCAGAGGTATGACCACGGACCGCAGGTCCCGGCTGGTTTCGTGGATGGTGTGTGCCCTGATCCGGCCCCTACCGCACAACCCCTGCATCGCCTCGGCGAGCCCCAGGAAGAAGGGGAGCGCCGTCTTGAAACCACCCGAGAGGTGGAAGTGCGCCATGCTTCCCATGTGCTGATGGAGAAGGTCCCGGATTCCCAGACCCAGTGCGCCCAATCCGCGCATGGCCTCGATGAGCCGGTCTTCGTCCCGTGCGTCCAGGCCGGGGAGGCGCACGACGATGACGTTTCCCTCCTCTTCGGCGATGTCCGAGGTCGGTTCGGGAAAGTAGCGGACCCGGTCCAGCCTGCCTCCGGCCATGGCGGCGGCGTTCAGCAGGGCGGCCCGGAGGCCCTTTCTGGTGTCGCTGGCGACGAGGATGGCGGTATCGTCCGAAGGGATCTGGGTGGTCCCGTTCAGACTGGCAACCGCGGAGAGTTCTGCACTGACTTCCCGGGGCCACAGCTTGGGTTTGATGAATTCGATCAGTTCGATGCTTGTGGAGTATTCCTCCCCGGACCTTCGTGTCAGAATGTTTTCCAGCTCTTCGGAAGCGAGCTCGCTGTCCTTCTCGAGATCGATCTCCTCGCTCTGCTTGTCGTAGATCGCTGCGTTCCTCTTCCAGATCCTCGCCCGCAGCTGATGGTGATCTTCGTGAGTGTCGGGAATGTATTTCTTCAGTTCGGCTCGGGGCGTCTGCAAGTGATCGATGATACTCACCCCCACCGTGACGAGGTGGAAGGATTTCCTCTGGGCGATCACCAGGACTCCTCCTTGACGTCCTCACAGGTGAAATAGCCGTATCCCGCGCTGGTGCGAGCTCCGATGCCGATGTCCTCTCCTGCGGACACGAGCCAGTCCCGGACCGTGTTCAGGTCCTCGACCGATTCCCCCACCAGGTCCACGAGCAGGTGTCCGCTGATGGACAGGAAGGGCGCTGGCACCGGATTGTGGTGTTCAGCTGGCGGTGTCACCGGAACTGGCGACGGTTCCACGGACTCCGCCTCGTCCCCGAGGCGAGAGGCGCTGGTGTAGTAGGGCTGTTGGTGCGGTGTGATGACGTCACGGTGGACACCCACCGCCCCGGGCTCGGGCAGGGCGTCGAGGAAGACCACCGATCCGCGCCCTCCGGACCCTTCACTCCCCGGAGCGGGAGAGAGCCCGGGACGCGGGTCCCCCAGTAGACGGCGGACGAGCTCCTGGTCCTGTTCTGTCTGATGGGCGTGGGAGGCGAGCAGTCCCTTGAGTGTTGATGAGGGGATCACGGGCCACCCGTAGGTGCCGTGCAGGGCCAGACCGCTGTCCAACACACCGAATCGAAGACCCAGACCGGTGACCAGTCGCCATTCTGCCGAGATTCGGAGCCGACGTACGTGGGGTCGGCGGGCCGACCTCCCGGGGGTACCGTCCCCGCTGGTCGGGGGAGCGCCGGACCACTGTCGCAACATCGCGCTCCTGCGCTCGAGAACGCAGTTCAGGTAGGTGTGGTGCGTTCCGAGGGCGTGGCTGCTGGCCCAGGTGTGCAGTGGTTCGTGGGCGATCCAACCGTCGAGGCGCCCCTTCTCCGAATTCTTCGGTTCTCCCGGTCGGTCCTCGAAGTACAGGCGTCGGAGGATGATCAGCGCATTGCCGTCGCCCTCCACGGTGGAGCGCCCGAACTTGATCGATGTCTCGCCTGGGTGGAGCGTCTTCCCCTTCCGACCCGTCACTTCCTGTGGCGCCTTGGTGTTCTTCGTGTGGCGCTTCTGGAAAGCCCACACCTGAGTCCCCAGGGGACCGAGCGCGGCGTCCCGAGGATCGATGGACAGGGGGCGGTCGCCCTTCTTCCTACCGGTCGCCTTGTTCTTCGCCATGGTCGTCACCCGCTCCCGCCGCCGGTTCGTAGTAGGCCTCGGCCAGGCGACTCAGCCACACGGCCAGTGCGTCGACGGCGGCCGACACCCGGCTGTACTGGGCGGGGGAGGCCTGACAGAGGGCGCTCATGAAGTCTCGCCGTCCCGCGTCCTGTTGGCCCTTCGCTGACCCGTGTCGATTCGGGTCGTTCTGGGGGCGGGGGAGGTAGCCGTTGGCGAACGCCTGCTCCGCGATCGCGTCCGCGAGTCCCGCGTACGCGCTACGTAGAGGTTCGTTCCCCTCCTTTTCCGCCTTGGCGAGAACGAACGCATAGGTGGCGGTCAGACCGCTGCCACGGAGTTGGGAGGGGAGCTGCCGCATACGGGTGCGCACTTCCTGAGTCACCGTATCGGTGTCGGAATTCGTTTCCCCCGTGCTGGTATTGGTGAGAATCTTGACTGCGATCGAGGCCAGGTTCTGGTCCACCCTGGCAGGGGCCCTGTTCATGTGGCCTCCACGAGTCGAGCCCACATGAGCCCCTTGCCGAGGGTCTCGTCTCCACCGATCTGGAGGACCCGGCCGTGGAGTAGTTCTCGGAGGAGCTCGTGGTGATGTTCGAGGTCTTCGGAACCACCGCGCTCCCGCAGTGTGAGAACCGAGACCATCAGGGTCTCGGTCGGCAGGTATTCGCTGGTGAAGGGGCCCTCCTTGACGACCTTGCTGTTCTGCTCCAACTGGACGCGGACCGAGTGTTCGGTGCACTCACGCAGGAGCTGTGCCATCACCGCTTCGCCCACCATCAGCAGGTCCTCCCGGAACTTGGCCCCGGGGACCGACATGTGCGGCTCGGTTCCGATGCCTTCCCGCGCGATCAGTCCGGCCCAGGCAGCCAGCCGCCGCTCCCCTTCCTCCTCCTGGATGTTCACCACGCAGGGACCGATCACCTGCCCGGAGTGAGTCCACTCCACATTGGCGCACAGGCCGTAGTCCTCCCCGACCTCCGGGACGTCCGGGGGCGTGTGGCCGGAGTTCAGGCGAGCGTGCTTGCGGGCCAGGCGCGAGAGGGCCAGCCGGGAGGTGGCCCAGGCGAAACCCCGCTGGAGTGTCGGAACCGGCAGAGCCACGAGTTGGGCGTCACCGACTGACAGCAGCCCGGCGGTCGTGTTGCGGACGTCGTCGTCACCACCGCTCGCCATTCTGCCGAAGACCTGTTCCACCGCTGACAGCTGGTGCTCGCCGGAACCTGCTTCCCTCCCGGCGTTCCATTGGGCGTCGTGGGCCGCCTGGCGCAGCGCCCCCTTGAGACTCTGCCCCCAGATGACGGGATAGCCGGTGGAGACCTCACGCTGGATGGGCAGGTCCACCAGCCCGTCGGACTCGGCGCCGCCCGCGTGCACGGGGGATTCGGCGTACAGATACAGCAGGTACTCTCTCACGACCACACTCCGGTCAGGATGACGCCGAACCCAGCCGTGTCCATACGGTCCTGGCCCGCTGGAGAGAGCGCTCGGCCGTGCGCGGAGACGGACCAGGCGGCGGCGTCGTCAGGATGGGTGAACTTCAGGTAGTAGACCGACCCCGGAGGGACGGCCCACATCAGGGAACGCTTGCCCAGACGACTGTGTCCGCGCCTCTGAGACGCGGTGGCCACGGGGAGGGGGGAGCCGACACAGGCGGAGAGGAGCTCCGCCCCCTCGGGTATGGGGGGCAGCCAGCCGTCGGGCCACACGGCGGGGGTGGCCACGTAGACCAGGACCCGCCCGTCAGGGAACGTTCGGGGAGCTTCGGGCCAAGCGGCGCTGGGCGCGGGGCACACGTCCGCCAGACGTCCCAGACCGCCGAAGCGCACCGGTCCGTCGGGACGTTCCGCGGTCCCGCGCCGGCGTTGCCTCTCGGAGGGGGTGATCTCGGCGCAGAACGCCCAGGATTCCCGCAACCGCAGATGCACGCTCCTGTACAGGTGTCCCGTGCGGGCCGTGCGGGTGCTCGGGTCCAACCCCAGACCCACACGTGTCTCGGGGGTCAGCGGCAGGTCGATCTCGTCGAGGTCGGAGGCCGACACCAACGAGTCTTCTTTCCTGTCCTCGAGCTCTCCCCGCAGATAGACGGACAGGGTCTCGCCACGGATCACGCCCGTCATCTGTTCGGCGTCATCTTCCTCGGGCAGGAGCAGGGGGCGCAACCCCGCAGTGGCTTTCCCGCGTTCGCCAGAGGTCAGGTCAGTGCTGGCCCGTGATGGTTCGGTGGGGAAGCGTAACCGCTGGATGTCCTCCCGCTGCTTCGTGCGGTCGGTCACCCGGACCAGGTCGAGCGGCGTCGGGAAGTGGAGCTCCCACTCGTCCAACACTCGGTTGGCCAGGATCGGTCCGCGCACGCTCTCGGGTTCGCCGCCGAGAGCCGGAACCAGGGCACCGGCGATGGTGGAGGGCCATGGGTGCACCGTCTGAGCCATCCCCCCAGATCCGGCGTCGAAGGTGCGGCCGTCCCGGATCTGGATGGTGTCGTGGGGGGTGACGGCCAGCCAGGAGGTGGGCGCGGTATCGGGCATCAGGCCTCCTCGAGTAGGAACAGGGCGACACGGACGGCGTCCGCACTGACGAGGTCCCTTGCCGGAGCCATCCACTCCAGGGCCGTGGCCGTGTCCTCGACGAACGCCTCACGTGCGGTGCCCCTGTCACGGCCGGTGGCGCCGCCATCGACCGATTCCGTCCGCGTGTGGCGTCGGACCAACCGGCGCAGCTCCTTGCGAGCCGCGTACACGGGCAGGACCTCGCCCGGCTGGTCGGGGGTGCTCGGGTTCAGGTGCCGGTGTTCGGCCTGGACGTCGTTCAGGAGGCCCGGGGTCACACGAACGTGGAACGCCGTGTCCCTACGGGTGAAGACTCGGAGCGCTCTCAGCGGGCCCGGATCGTCGGACCAGTTGAGGACGCACTCGAAGCGTGCGCCGCTGTTCCGGAGGACCCCCACACCGAGCGCGTGCTTGTCCCTGCGTTCCTTGGCCTTGGCTAACAGTTCCTGCCCGCGTTGGACCGCCTGCTGAAGGGGGGAGTCGTTGTGGAAGAAGGAGAGCCCCGTGCTGGCTGTGGGGAGCTGCTCGGGGACGGAATCGTGGCAGGCCTGTGCGGCGTCCAGAGCGACGGAGGCCGGAACCAGGGCGAGTAGGTCGTCACCTCCGGCGTACACGACCGTTCCCCCGAACGAACGTATGATCTCGCTCTGTTCGCGGGCGATCTCGGACAGGAGCCGGGAGACGTTCGTGTGGTTCTCGACCGAGACCTTCAGCGGCTTCCCGTCCTGTCCCTTCTCCCGGCCGGAGAGGTAGGAGCCCATGAAGTCCAGGTCCTGGACCAGGACCGCCAGGTGCGGGTCGGGGAAGCGCACGGGCTGGGAACGCATGGCCGTGATCAGGTCGAGGGAGGCCTCACGGCCCGCTCGGACCGTATCGATGAATTCGGTGTGGGAAGAGGCGTGCGGGAACTCCTGCGCCAGGCTTTCGACATGCCACGCTTCCGGATACACCCAACGGGCACCCAGTCCGCGGAACCATGTGGTGACGTCGTCTCCGTGTGCGACCCCGGGCCAGTTCATCGGGCGTTCCGGGATCTGTTTGTTGTCCGTGTCCTTGCCGGTCACGGTTGTGGCACAGAACTCCAGGAACTGAACGGCGTCGGCGACCCGCTTGTCCGAGGAGTAGCGCTCGAGTACCCCACGACGGAAGGGCCCGGAGGCGATCGCGTGTGTGGAGGGGAAGCCGGATGGAGCTGGTTCGCCCGACTTCCGATGCCAGAACCGCTTCACCCAGTTGGCCGTGGCCAGGTTCTCCGAACGCAGGTGATCGTACCGACCGGTGGTGGCGGCCGCCTTGACCTCGGACGGAGGATCGACCGAACGCCATCGCGGAGAGAGGACGCAGAGCTCCCGGACGCCGTCATCGGTGGGCTGGACGAAGTCACGGGTGTTCTTGCGTGCGGCCAGGGCGCGTTGCGCCGTGGTCCACGCGTCCTCGTAGGAGCTGTCGACCGGCACGCTCACCCACTGAACCGTGGGCCAGCCGGGCGTGGGACGGTCCTGCTGATCGAAGACCGCCCGTACCCAGGACTCCCAGGTCCTTGTGACCAGGTCGTGGGTGGACCGGGCCGCCACTGGTCCGGTTCCCCCGGGCAGTAGGGCCACCACTCGGTTGGGCATGCCGTCCTGAGCCTCGCGCCTGCGGACTTCGCTGTTGCCAGGGTGTTGGGGGAACACCATCTCCGCGCCGTGGTCACCGGCCAGGTGGTCGACCGCCCTTTCCACAAGGCGGGCGACGATCTGGCTCGCAGCGCACAGGTCCATCGTGGTCCGGGACTCAGTAATGAAGGCTTGTACCCCCGAGAGGGCGATGACGACCAGGTCGTGGTCGTTCGGGCTCATACGTGTCCGTTCCGGGTGAGGGGCAGGGATTCCGGGGGCGAACAGGAAGCACGGACGTCGGAGCGGTCACGACGCGGTGGGTTTCCTGCCGGGCAGGGGCCGGACGGCCGTGCCGAGAGTCGGGGCCGACCGTGCTCGGTGCTCAGGCCTGGGCGGCCGTTCGGGACGAGCGGCCCGGGTGCGCCCGTCTGATTCGAGGCGTGGCCAGCTGGGACGGGGTCAGTGACCGGGTGCGGTGTGTGAGGGCCGAGGGGGCAGGGGAGAGTGTCCACGGGGTGGGCACACGGCCTCCGGGTGTCCGAGTTCGGTGACGACCACTGGTGCGGCAGTGACGTCTGGGGGTCTGGCACGAGACGCTAGCAATCTGGGGCCCTCCGTGGTGTGGAAGGCGGATATCTGGCCGCATGTGGGCATGGAGGTCAGTCTTCCTGCGACGGAGTACCAGTTTGTGGTACGGCCTCATCGACCACGTACGCGATCGCCTCCGAAGTCCGAGTGTGACGGAGGAGTCGTGGTCGCTTCGGCTGAGTGAGTGACGGCTCGCCCGGGCGTGACGGGGTGGTTGCGCCTCCCCATCTACGCCAGGAGGTCACGCGCGGATACCGCCACGCGTTGACGCGGGCCCCTTCGAAGGGAGATCGACGACGTCAAGGTGGTGGCGCATGGGCATGTGGGTCAGATCACATCGCGGAGCTGTCAGGGATACGGAAGCCGTCCCGTTCAAGGCGTACACGAACGGACAGGAGCACGATCATGCGACACCGCGTCATGGTTCTCGGGGCCGGGTACGCCGGAGCGGCCGGAGCCGGGGTTCTCGCCCGCCGCCTGCACTCTGACGACGTGGACATCACCGTCGTCAACTCCTCCCCCCACTTCGTCGAGCGGATGCGCCTGCACCAGGTGGCCGCCGGTCGCGACACCAGGAGCCGGGAACTCGCCGAGATGTTCGCGGGCACCGGCATCCGACTGAGGGTCGCACGGGTCACGTCGGTCGACGCCGACCGGCGGTCGGTGTCGGTGGACTCGGGGTCCGGTACCGAGGAGCTGGGGTACGACACCCTCCTGTACGCCCTGGGCAGCACCGTCGGCCACGGTGGGGTGCCCGGCGCCGCCGAGCACACCCTGCACGTGGCCGACAGGGAGGCCGCGTCGCGGGTGCGCGACCGGCTCCGGGAACTGAACGGCACGGGGCGGGTGCTGTTCGTCGGGGGCAACCTCACCGGCATCGAGACGGCCACCGAGGTCGCGCAGGCTCACCCCGGGCTGCGTGTCACCCTGGCCACCAGTGGTGAACTGGGTGGATGGCTGGGGGATCAGGCCCGTTCCCGCACGCTGGCGGCCTTCGAACGGCTGGGTGTCACCGTGCGTGAGAACAGCGCGGTCACCCGGGTCGAACGCGGGCGGGCGACCACCGACACGGGAGAGACGCTGCACGCCGACATGATCGTGTGGGCGGCAGGGTTCGCCGTCCACCCGATCGCCGCGCACGGCGGACTGGCCGTAAACGAGCGGGGCAGGATGATCGTGGACGAAGGAATGCGTTCGGTCTCCCATCCCGAGGTCTACGCCGCGGGTGACAGCGTCCTGGCTGTCGGTGACAACGGCCTCCCGCTGCCGATGTCCTGCGCTTCGGCCGGGTTCACCCGTATGCGGGCCACCGCCGCGATCATCGCGGACCTCACCGGACACCGGTCCTGGCCCACCCCGCTCGGCTACCTGGGCAACTGCGTCAGCCTGGGCCGCGACAACGCGATCTACCAGGGCGTCGACAAGCAGGCGCGGGCGAAGGCCTCCTCTCTGCGCGGCCGGGGTGTCGCGTTCTTCAAGAGGTGCGTGATCTCCACCGTCGCCTGGACCATGGGTCACCCCACCTACGGTCTGCCGGTGCGCCGGCTTCGCCTGACCGCCACGGTCAGGCCGGCCGGGGCGGTCGCCGACTAACGTGACCCGCGTGGACACCGCCGCAGTGGCGCGCTTCGAGGCCAACCGGGACCGGCTGGCCTCGTTGGCGTACCGTCTACTCGGCTCCGCCGCCGACGCCGAGGACACCGTGCAGGACGCCTTCCTGCGCTGGGAGGGTGCCGACCGCGAGAGCGTCGAGGTCCCCGAGGCCTGGCTCACCCGGGTCGTCACCCACCTGGCCCTGGACCGGCTGCGGTCGGCGCGGGCACGCCGCGAGCGGGCGGCGGGGGATTGGCTCCCCGAGCCCCTGTTGGACGGCGACCCGATGCTGGGCCCCGCCGAGACCGCCGAACAGCGCGACTCGGTGAACCTGGCGGTCCTGCTGCTCATGGAGCGGCTCACTCCCGTGGAACGGGGCGTCTACGTGCTGCGGGAGGCCTTCTCCTACACACACGCGGAGATCGCCGGAATCCTCGACATCAGCGAGTCGGCGAGCCAACAGCACGCCCACCGGGCACGGCGCCGGGTCAGCGCCGAGCGGGAGACCCGCGAGGTCGACCGCGCCGTCGCCCGGCGTGTGGTGGAGGCCTTCGTGGAGGCCGCCTCCTCGGGTCGGACCGAGCGGCTGGTGGCGCTGCTCACGCACGACGCGACCGTGGTCAGCGACGGGGCCGGGGGCTTCGGAAGGGTGCGGTGGCACTCCGGGGCGCAGAAGGTCGCCTCCGTGCTGCGTGCCGGGTTCCGGCCCACCGAGGCCAAGAGACGCCTGGTGGGCGGATCACCGTCGGTCCACGCCACCGTGGTCAACGGTTCGCCCGCCATGGTCGTCGCCCTGGGTGATCGGGTCGTGGGGGTCATGGCCCTGGGGATGCGGGACGGACGGATCGCGGAGGTGGTCGGAACCGCCTCAGCGGAGCGGCTCGGCCGCTTCTCCGAAGCGTGGTCGCGCGAGGGGCACGTGGACCCGGTCGTCGCGTCGTGGTGATCCCGGGGCACCCCCTCCACGACGTGTGCACCGACCTGTGCGTTCGGGTCCTCCGCCCGGCGTAGGTTGGGTGCGTCGAGTGGGGGAGGGGTGGTCGAGGTGGTCGAGACGACGGTGGACGAGGTCATGGCGGAGCTGGCCGGGTTGGAGGACGCCCGGGTCCGTGCGGTCAACGAGAGGCACGGCGACGACCACGGTGTGAACCTCACCAAGCTGCGGGCCGTGGCGAAACGGCTCAAGAAGCGACAGGACCTGGCAGTGGAGCTCTGGGCGACCGGCGACAGCGCCGCGCGGCTGCTCGCGCTGCTCGTCTGCCGCCCCCGGGAGTTCGGCCGCGACGAGTTGGACGCCATGCTGCGCGGGGCGCGCACTCCCAAGGTGCACGACTGGCTGGTCAACTACGTGGTCAAGAAGGGCCCGCACGCCGAGGAGCTGCGCCTGGCCTGGTTCGACGACCCCGACCCGGTGGTGGCGAGCGCGGGCTGGGCGCTGACTGTCGAGCGGGTCGGGAAGCGGCCCGACGGGCTGGACCTACCGGGGTTGCTGGACACCATCGAGGACGGCATGGCCGACGCCCCCGACCGGTTGCAGTGGGAGATGAACAACTGCCTGGCGCGGATCGGTATCGACCACCCGGAGTACCGCGAGCGGGCGGTGGCGATCGGGGAGCGGTTGCGGGTCCTGGAAGACTACCCGACCCCGCCCGGGTGCCTCACCCCGTACGCGCCGGTGTGGATCGGGGAGATGGTACGCCGCGCCGAGGAGGCGCGAAAGCTCGGGTGAGACACCCGGCGCCACCCATGCGAATCTACAACGTAAAGGTGTCGGTTCGGGTCGATAGCAATCGCTCCAACCCCTCCATCGCCTCTCCACAGGAGAGCCGTTCTCCAAAGAACCTCAGTCCCGCGTGCGCGCTCGGCGCTCCCGCTCGGAGTGCCGACGGGACTTGGTCCGGTTCCCGCACACCCGCATCGAACACCAGCGGCGGCTCTGGTTGCGGGAGCCGTCCCAGAACACCCACAGGCAGGTGTGCTCCGCGCACCTCTTGAGCCGCGCCACGTCCCCGGTGGTCACCAGCCGTACCCAGTCCAGGGCCAGCGAGGCGCACGCCGCGCGCACCGGGCCCAGGTCCGGGTCGGGGACGAGTGTCCGCTGGCAGGGGGAGAGGGAGGCCAGCAGCGGCAGCTCCGCCAGGAGCGCGTCTCCCCGCGCCAGCGCGTGCGGATCGGCGTCGGCGCCGTCCAGGGCGGCCCGCAGCCCGGCGCGCAGGTCCGTGAAGGCCCGGTGGTCGGCCTCGTCGGCCCGGGTTCCGGCTCCGACCAGGCCCTGCTCGCGTAGCCAGCGGGTCAGGTCCTCGGGCGTGGACAGCTCGTCGCGGCCACTCTCCAGGTCGAAGGTGTTCGTGAACAGTTCGACGCGGGCGGCAGCGGGCGGGCGTTCCATGTTCGCCTCCTTCGAGTAACTGGTCAACCAAGGTTAGCGGTTACGGGTCTGTTCTGGTGCAAACCCACTGTCGGTGCCGCCCATTCCGGGCTACTATCCACCAAAAAGCTTAAGGTGGTTAGTCATGTCGAAGCTCCTCGCCACGACGCGTTCCGGTGCCCGTTCGGACGCGCGCAACACCGGTGTCCTGGTCGCCTTCACCGCGCTCACCAACCTCGCGGACGGCGTGCTCAAGGTGGCCCTGCCCCTGGTCGCCACCACGCTGACCTCCTCGCCCGGGCTCGTCGCGGCGGTCGCGACCGTCCTCACGCTGCCCTGGTTGCTCACCTCTCTACACGTGGGCGTGCTGGTGGACCGCTTCGACCGCCGCGCGCTGCTGCTCGCCGCCAACCTGGTCCGGGTGACGACCATGGCGGGCCTGGTGGCGGCCCTGCTCGCCGACTCCCTCTCGCTCCTCCCGCTCTACGCGGGCGCCGCGCTGATGGGGGTGGCCGAGGTCGTGGCCACCACCGCGTCGGTGGCCCTGGTCCCCGCCGCCGTCACCCCACCGGGCCGCGAACGCGCCAACGCCTGGATGGCCGGAGCCGAGACCGCCTGCGGGGAGTTCACCGGTCCCTTCGTCGGCGGTGTACTGGTGGCCGTCGGTGCCGGGCTCGCTCTGGGAGCCACCGGGGCCGCGTACGTGGTGGGCATGCTGGTGCTGCTGTTCCTGGTGGGGCGCTTCGCCCCGCACGCGGGGGGAACGCGCCCGCAGGGGTCGGTCCACGAACGGATCGGCGAGGGGCTGGCCTACCTGTGGCGGCAGCCGATGCTGCGCGGCATGGCACTGCTGCTCACCGTGCTGTGCGCCTGCTGGGGCGCGTGGCTGGCGCTCATGCCGCTCGTGGCCACCGAACTGCTGGACCTCGGCGCGGCCGAGTTCGGTGTGCTCATGAGCGCGCTCGGGGCCGGAGGCATCGTCGGAGCGCTCACCGTGGGATGGGTGAACCGGTTGCTGGGCAGGCGCTGGGCGATGTTCGCCGATCTGCTCGGGACCGCCGCGATGATGGCCGTTCCGGTGCTGAGCGCGAACCTGTGGGTGGTGGGCGCCGCCGCGTTCCTGGGCGGTATGGGCGGCACCCTGTGGACCGTCAACACCCGCACCATCAGCCAGCGGATGGTGCCCGACGCCATGTTGGGCCGGTTCAGTGCCGCGTTCCGCCTGTTCGGATGGGGAGCCATGCCGTTGGGCGCGGCGCTGGTGGGTGTGCTCGCCGAACTGGTGGGGATACGGGCGGCCTTCGCGTTCTTCGCCGTGGCGGCGCTGCTGACCGTCGTGCCCTTCCTGCGCGTGGTCACCCCGGCCGCCCTGGCCGCCGTTCCCCGGCACTGACACCGGCACTGATCACCGGCACCCGTACACCGGGCCGCGGCGGCAGCCGGGCGAGGGCCCGGGGGAGCGGGGGCCGTACCGGTGGGGCGTGCGAGCGCCCCCGCGCCGGGCACGCCGCTAGGCCACGGGGAGATCGAGTCGGAGCTGCTCGTCACCTCGGGCCGCTCCTCCCGCGGGAGCCTCCCCGCCCCCGGCCTCCCCGCTCCTGCCTTCTCCGGCCTCGTCTCCGCCCGCGCCTTCGGTGCCCCGGGGGGAACCCGGTCTGTTGAGGCCGTACCGGGCGGCGATCTCGCGCACGGCCGTGGTGACGATCCGCTGGTAGGACCGGGGCGCGTAGGAGCCGCCCCCGTACAGCTCGCGGTAGAGCGGCAGCAGGCGCGGATGCTCCCGGGCCAGCCAGGCGCGGTACCACTCCCGGGCGCCCGGCCGCAGGTGCAGCACGACCGGGGAGACACGCCTCGCCCCGGCATCGGCGATGGCGGCCACCGTCTCCTCGATCTGTTCGGCGGAGTCGGTCAACCCGGGCAGGATCGGTGCCATCAGTACCGAGCACTCCAGGCCGCGTTCGCTCAGCGCGCGGACCACGCCCAGACGGGCGCGGGGGCTGGGCGTGCCCGGCTCGACGGTGCGCCAGACCCGGGGGTCCACGGAGCCGACCGAGACCGCCATGCCCACCCGGGTCACCCGCGCCGCCTGTTCGAGCAGGGGTAGGTCGCGCAGGACCAGGGTCCCCTTGGTGAGGATGGAGAACGGGTTGGCGGTGTCCCTCAGCGCGGAGATGATCCCCGGCATCAGCCGGTAGCGGCCCTCGGCGCGCTGGTAGGGGTCGGTGTTGGTGCCCATCGCGATGTGCTCGCCGGTCCAGGACGGGCGGGCGAGTTCGGCGCGCAGCCGCTCGACGGCGTTGACCTTGACCAGGATGCGTGTGTCGAAGTCGTGTCCGCTGTCCAGGTCGAGGTACTCGTGAGTGCGGCGGGCGAAGCAGTACACGCAGGCGTGCGAACAGCCCCGGTAGGGGTTGAGGGTCCACCGGAACATGGGGTCGTCTCCGGGGACCCGGTTGATGACGGACCGGGCGCGGATCTCGATGGCGACCGCCTCGCCGTCCTGTCCCGCGAGTACCGGACCGGGGGCCGGTGCGCCCAGCCCGGCCCTTCCGGTGCCGCGCGAGGGTGCGGGTGCGGCGGGGGCGAACAGAGCCCGCTGCCCGGTGTGGTCGGTTTCCTCACGAAGGTTCTCCCAGCGCATGGGCGTTATTCGAACATGTTTTCGAACTCCTGTCCAGTCGTTCGGCGGGGCTGTGGATCACGCGGTTCACGTGCCCGGGAGTGGCCCGCCCCGGTGAAGGCCTCGCCGCTGGGTTCCACCCCGACGCGCTCCAGGGCGAACTCCACGCCGTGGTCCTCGATCGCCCGGGCCTGGGCGAAGGGTGGGGGGATGGCTGGACGCCGAACGCGTGGTCAGCGTCTCCGCTCGCGTCAACGGCCCCGTTGTCCGCGCACGGGTCACGGCCACGCGGTCCGGATCGGCCGACGCCAGTTCCGGGATGTAGTCGGCCCGTTCTCCGGAAACGACGTGTCCGCTGCGGTCGACGATGGCGTCGAGGTAGTCGGGAATCGGTGAAAGCAACAAGGCTGCCCCCGCGCTTTCGGTCGATTCCGATCTGTGAGTCGCCTCACGGTTCTCCCCTGGTCACGTCGAGTGTAACCCCTTCAGGGCTGGTGGCCGGTCCGGAGGCGAAAGGGAAACAGGGAACGTTGTTCAAGGGGCGTTAACATGACGCGCACACTGTATTGTTGCCGAAATATTTCTGAAGTGCGGTTTGCCTTTTTGGGTTATTCTCCTTTCGTCCAGGAATTCCTCACCGCCCGCTCCGGAACGTTGTCCGGCGCCGCTCCCGCGCGGCGTGCCCGTACCCATGCGAAAGAGAACACCCATGTCCACCACCGAACGCTCCTCCCTGTACCCGCACGGCGCCTCGGCGCTCGCCGCCGCCTCGGCCCTCGCCCTGGCCCTGACCGGCTGCGGACCCGACGGGGGAGACGGCGGTTCGTCCGGAGCCGAGGGGGAGCCCTTCCGGATCGGGGTCGTGGGAGTCAACGAGACCCACCGGCTCCTGGCCCAGCTCGCGGAGGAGGAGCTCGGCCACGAGGTCGAGCTGGTCAACTTCACCGACTACAACCAGCCCAACCCCGCGCTGGCCAACGGCGACCTCGACGCCAACTGGTTCCAGCACATCGCCTACCTGGCCGACTACAACGCCGCCTCCGGCGACGACCTGACCCCGATCGGGCCCACCGAGATCGTCCCGCTCTCCCTGTACTCGGCCGACTACGAAGCGGTCGACGACTTCCGCGAGGGCGACGAGATCGCCGTCCCCAACGACGCCGTCAACCAGGGGCGCGCCATCAACGTGCTGGCCCAGGCCGGGCTGGTCGAGCTCAGGGAGGACACCCCGCAGCCCCAGCCGCGGGACGTGGACGAGGACGCCTCCACGGTCACCGTCACCCCGCTCTCGGCCGAACAGACCGTCAACGCCCTCCAGTCGGTCCAGGGCGCGGTCATCAACAACAGCTTCCTCAACGACGCCGGAATCGACCCGAAGTCGGCCCTGTTCGGCGACGACCCCGGCGACCCCGCCGCGTTCCCCTTCGTCAACGCCTTCGTGGTGCGCGCCGAGGACGGCGACAACGAGGCCCTGGCGGCGATCGCCGCGCTCTACCACGACGACCGCGTCCTGGAGATCGCCTCGGAACTGTCGGAGGGCACCTCCGTACCGGCCGATGTCGACGTCGACGAGCTGCGCACGGCCCTGTCCGACTACCAGGTCGCCATCGGAGACGGTGAATAGATGAGCACGGCGCACCCCGGCGGCGGTCCGCCGCCGGGCACGGCCCTGATCGAGCTGCGGGGCGTCACCCGGACCTTTGGCCAGGGGGAGCGGGCCGTCACGGCCGTCGACGACGTGTCGCTGAGCGTTCACCGGGGCGAGGTCCTGGGGGTCATCGGTTTCTCCGGTGCGGGCAAGTCCACCCTCATCCGGCTCGTCAACGGTCTGGAGAAGCCCACGTCCGGGTCGGTCCACGTGCTCGGCCAGGAGATCTCCGCCCTTCCGGAGCGGAGCCTGAACAGGGTCCGCTCCCGCATCGGGATGGTCTTCCAGCAGTTCCACCTGTTCACGTCCCGCACGGTCGCCGGAAACGTCGCCTACCCCCTGCGCGTCGCGGGATGGGACCGGCGGCGGCGCGGGGGCAGGGTCGCCGAACTCCTGGAGTTCGTCGGCCTCACGGACAAGGCCGACCAGTACCCCGAGCAGCTCTCCGGAGGGCAGAAACAGCGGGTCGGCATCGCCCGCGCCCTGGCCGCGGAGCCGGACATCCTGCTAGCCGACGAGTCCACCTCGGCCCTGGACCCCTCCACCACCGGGGAGGTCCTGGCCCTGCTGCGGCGCGCCAACGAGGAACTGGGCGTGACCATCGTGGCCATCACCCACGAGATGGAGGTCATCCGTGCCATCGCCGACCGGGTGGCCGTGATGGACCGGGGCCGCGTCGTCGAGACCGGAACGGTCCACGCGCTCTTCTCGGACCCGCGCGCCGGTGAGGCGACCGGCTTCGTGTCCCGCGCGCTGAAGGGGCGGCCCACGCCCGAGGACGTGGCGCGGATCAGGAGGACGACCTCGGGGAGGCTGGTCACGGTGTCGTTGGGCGACCCGGGCGCGGTCGGGTCCGTGCTCGGGCGCGCCGAAGGTCTGGGGGCGAGTTTCGAGATCGTGCACGGCGGGATGAGCACCACGAAGGACGCGTCCTACGGCCTGGTCACCCTGGCGGTCGGCGGGCCCGACGCCGCGGCCCGGCGGTTCATCGAGGCGCTGGCCGCGGCCGGTCCCGTCCAGGAGGTGGACTGATGGTCGAGGCCTACCGTGGTCTGGACTGGGAGTACTACGGTCCCGCGCTGGTCCGGGCGATGCTCGACACGCTGTACATGGTCGGCTGGGCGTTCCTGATCGGCGGCCTGCTCGGCCTGGTGATCGGTCTGGCGCTCTACACCACGCGCGAGGGCGGGCTGTACGCCAACCGGCCGGTGTGGCACCTGACCAACGTCCTGGTGAACCTGGTCCGTCCCGTCCCGTTCGTCATCCTCATCGCCGCCCTGCAACCGGTCACCATCCAGGTGGTGGGCAGCGGCATCGGCAACGACGCGGTCGTCTTCGTGATGGTCTGCGCCTCCAGCTTCGCGATCGCGAGGATCGTCGAGCAGAACCTGGTGTCGGTCGACCCGGGCGTGATCGAGGCGGCCCGGTCCATGGGCGCCTCGCGGATACGCGTGGTCCTCACGGTACTGCTGCCCGAAGCGCTGGGGCCGCTCGTGCTCGGCTACACGTTCGTGGTCATCGCGATCACCGATATGTCCGCGCTGGCGGGCATCATCGGGGGCGGTGGGATCGGCAACTTCGCCATCGTGGAGGGCTACAACCGGTTCCGGCCCGAGGTGACCTGGCTGGCGGTGGTCGTGGTCGTCGTCTTCGTTCAGTCGTTGCAGGTGGTGGGGAACGCGCTGGCACGCCGGGTCATGCGCCGTTAGGCGGGCCAGCACGTCCGTGTCCCACGCGGGTGCGGTGATCCTCTGGCCGACCCGGTGCGCGGGGCCGTGGGCTGACCGCCTCCCCGACCCACGGCGCTCAGGCGGCGCGGACGCCCAGGGCCCGGAGTAGGTAGGGGAGCAGGCGTTCGGCGATGTCGGCTCCGGGGGTGGCGGCGGCCCCGCCGCCGCTCCCGGGTGGGACCAGGAAGGTGTGGCTGACCATCGGGCCGATGACCAGTTCCGCGACCACCAGCGGGTCCTCCACCAGGGGAATCTCCCCGCGCTCCACCGCCCGGTCGAGGACGGCCAGTACGCGTTCCTGGAGAGGGACCACGAAGGCGTCGAAGAGCACGTCGGCCAGTGCCTGGTTGTGGGCGGCCTCGCCGAGGACCGCGCGGAGCAGCCGCCCGGAGGGGCCCTCCAGGGCGGAGGCCTTGTCCCGGAGCAGGGCCCCGAGGTCGGCGGTGAGGTCGCCGTGGTCGTGGTCGGGGCCGAGGTTCTCCGCCCAGGCCCTGGCGGCACCGACCACCAGGTCCTCCTTGGAGCGCCAGCGTCGGTACAGGGTGGCGGTGGAGACCCCCGCGCGGCGTGCGACGGCAGCGGTGGTCAGGCCGCTGTAACCGTGCAGCTGTAGCTCGGCGAGGGTGGCGTCCATCAGCGCGCGGTCCCGGCTCGCGTCGCGGGGGCGGCCCCGTGGGGCGCCCCCGGCGGACGTCTCCGGCAGATGGTCCGTCGTCATGGCTCAAATCGTAGGTGATCGGACACTTGGAAACGAAACGTTTTCGTTTACTCTGGGGCCATGGCTCACACCAACGCCTCCGAATCGCTCACGCTCACCTCCGAGATCCCCCAGATCGTGGCCGGGCTGCGTGCCACCTTCGACAGCGGCCGCACCAAGCCGCTCTCCTGGCGCCGCGCGCAGCTGCGCGCGCTGCGGCGCATGCTCACGGAGGAGCGCCCCACCCTGGAGAAGGCGCTCCGCTCCGACCTGGGAAAGCCCCCGGTCGAGGCGCACACCACCGAGATCGGGTTCGTGGTCAACGAGATCGACCACACCCTCAGACACCTGGCCTCGTGGCTGCGCCCCCAGCGGGTGTCCGTGCCGGTGGCGCTGGCCCCGGCCCGGGCCCGGCGCGTCCGGGAACCCCTGGGCGTGGTCCTGGTCGTCAGCCCGTGGAACTACCCCGTCAACCTCTCCCTGGCCCCGCTGGTCGGCGCGATCGCGGCGGGCAACGCCGCGGTGCTCAAGCCGTCCGAACTCGCCCCCGCGACGTCGGCCGCGCTGGCCGACCTCCTCCCGCGCTACCTCGACACCTCGGCGGTCGCGGTGGTCGAGGGGGGCGTGCCCGAGAGCACCGCGCTCCTGGCGGAACGCTTCGACCACATCTTCTACACCGGCAACGCGGCCGTGGCCCGGATCGTCATGGCGGCCGCGGTGCGGCACCTGACCCCCGTCACCCTGGAGCTGGGCGGCAAGAGCCCGGCGATCGTCGACCCCGGAGTGGACCTGGCCACCACGGCCCGACGGCTGGCCTGGGGCAAGTTCACCAACGCGGGGCAGACCTGCGTGGCCCCCGACTACGTGCTGGCCGTCGGGGACACCGCCGAGCCGCTCCAGCGCGAACTTGCCGCCGCCGTCACCGAGATGTTCGGCACCGATCCGGCGACGAGCGCCGACTACGGACGCATCGTCAACGAGCGCCACTTCGACCGGCTCAGCGCGTTGCTGGACAGCGGCAAGGTGGTCGCGGGCGGGCGGACCGACCGCGAGGAGCTCTACATCGCCCCGACGGTGCTCGGCGACGTGGAACCGGACACGCCGGTGATGGCGGAGGAGATCTTCGGCCCGATCCTGCCGGTCGTGCGGGTCCCCGACCTCGACGCCGCGATCCGGTTCGTCAACGAACGGGACAAGCCGCTGGCCCTGTACGCGTTCACCGACTCCGACACCACCAAGCGCCGCCTGACCACCGAGACCTCTTCGGGAGCGCTGGGGTTCGGTCTGCCGATCGCGCACCTGGCCGTGCCGGACCTTCCCTTCGGCGGGGTGGGGGAGAGCGGGATGGGCGCCTACCATTCGGCGGCCTCCATCGACACCTTCTCGCACACCAAGTCGGTGCTGGACAAGTCGCTGCTCATGGACACGATGCGGGTGGCCTACGCGCCGGTCAGCCAGGCGAAGGAGCGCATCCTGCGCCGGCTGCTCTGAGCGGGACCCGGACGGGCCCCGGCCGCCGCGGCGACCGGGGCCCGTGAGGCGTTGGCGGGTCACTCCACCCGCGCGTCGGTGTGCGTCTCGCCGGGCCTGAGCCCGTCACCGAAGATCTCGCTGACCGTCACGAAGTGGAACCCCTGGTCGTGCAGCCCCTCCAGCACGTCCGGGATGGCGTCCACGCTCGACTGGTGGATGTCATGGAACAGGACCACGCTGCCCTGCTTGGTCTCGCTCAGCGCGTGCTCGGCCACCGCCGAGGTGTCCCGGCTCTGCCAGTCCATGGTGTCCACGTCCCACAGGATGATGGGATGCTCCGTCGCGTCGCTGACGGTTCCGTTCATCGCGCCGTAGGGCGGACGCAGGGTGGGCGGGGCCTCTCCGGTCACCTCCTGGACCGCCTGGTCGGTGCGCTCCAGGTCCTTGGCCACCCCGTCGGCCGACAGCGTGGTGAGGTCGTCGTGCTTCCAGGTGTGGTTGCCCATCTCGTGTCCCTCGGCGTGCGTGCGCTCCACCACCTCGGGGAACTCGCCCACGAGCGAGCCCAGCACGTAGAACGTGGCCCGGGCGTCGTACTCGCCCAGGTGGTCCAGGAGTTCCTCGGTGTACTCTCCCGGCCCGTCGTCGAAGGTCAGCGCCACGCATTTGAGGCGCTCGCAGTCCAGGGTGTTGCCCTCGGCCGTCAGGGTGCCGTCGAACGGGAAGTCCCCGGGGTCCGCGTTGGACCCCACGGCCGCGCCGCGTGCGTGGTAGCCCAGTTCGGAGAGGACCTCCTCGGCCTCCTCCGGTTCCACCGGCAACAGGACCTCGCCGCTCCGTCCCGCGTTCGGGACATCGGCCGGGTCCATCCGTACGGCCAGGCCCCCCGCCGTACTGAAGGCCAGGTCGGCCAGCGGGGACTCGGCCCAGCGTTCGGCCGCCTCCCAGGCCTGTTCGGGGTCGGCCAGGTCGGCGTCGCCGGGAGTGGGCGCCTCCGCGTCGGCATCCTCCCGCGCCTCGGCGTCCCGAGCACCGGTACCGTCCGCCTCGGCCCCGGTGTCCTGGTCGGGCTCCCGCTCCGACCCGGAGGCCCCCGCCGACACCGAGTCCGGGTCGGCCTCGGCGCGCTGGGCGATCTTCCCCAGGAGCCCGGGCAGCTGTTCGGCGGAAAGCTGGTACCCGTCGCGCAGCACCCGTGCCACAGCCAGGTGCGCCGCCTCCAGGGCACTCTCGTCCCTGAACAGGGAGGTCCAGGGCAGGACCTCTCCGGAGGCGGAGTCGTACCAGAGCGTCGAGGTCTCGGTGCCGCCTTCGCGCACGCCCGACGTGACGGCGGACGTGCGGACGCCGATCACGTCCTCGGAGGCGGCCAGGAGTTCGACGTCCTGAACCAGTTCTGGTCTGCCGTGGTCCGGCAGCTCCTCAAGGAACGCGGTCTGCCGCTCGGCCATCCTGGTGCGGACCTCCGTGGTCAGCGGGTGGGACTCGCCCAGGATCGGATAGCGGTAGCTCACCGCGCTGTGGTCGACCTGAACCGCCACCGTGCGCGTGGCCAGTCCCTCCAGGGTGTCCGGAGAGAGCTGGATCGCCTCGGCGTAGGGCAGGTCCTGTTCCGCGGAGCAGCCCGGGACGAGTAGCAGGCCCAGAGCCGCACTGACAGTGAGTTTTCGTCGCAGAGAGGTGTCAGCCACGTGGGGGACCTTATCGGAGCCACACATCCGACAGGCGGACACAGAGTAATGGCGCGTGCTCTCAGAGCGATGAAATGCCCGACTGTGGCCGGAAGGTGAGTTTTACGAAGTCGCCCCTCGTCCGGGCGTGTCACCACGGCCCTTCGGGCCACTCCGACCCCCCGCTCCCGCCGTACCTCACAGCCCCCCGGGGTCTCCCGGGTCGTCTTCGGGAGGCGGTGCCGACAACGCCTCGGAGGCCACCACGGCCACCAGAGCGCGTGTACGGGCCAGCGTGTCGGCGTGCTCGTCCGGCCGTCGGGTGCGCGGCAGGTGGACGTGTCCGGCCGCCACACGCGAGCCCGCCCGGTCCCGCAGCAGCGTGTTGCGGTAGGCGATCTCGTTGGACAGGTAGTCGCCACCGCCGCCCTGACGCGACGCCGAACCCGGGCTGGGACCGTCCGGGCGTGTCACCGGCGCGGCGCCGCCCTCGGGAACCTCGGTGACCTCGGTGTTGGCCACCATCGCGTGCGGCCCGTCCGTGTCGGCGACGATCCGCTCCAGGGGCAGGGAGGTGCGGGTCCACTCCGGCACGTCGGACCCGGCCACCGGCGCGCGACCGGTACGCGACACCCCGAGGTTGTCCACGCCGCCTCCGCGCCACACGCCGTTCCAGACCTCCAGGTCGAACCGGTCGCGGCCCCGGCTCAGCGTGATCACGGCGTCGGCGGTCCCGTACTGGTCGGCCAGCGCCTCCTCCACGATCCCGGCGTCGAAGTCCGCCCAGCGGACCGGGAAGACCGCGCAGCGCACGACGGCCGTGCGGTCACCCACCGGGAAGGTCCACCCGTGTAGGTCCAGGGCTGCCGCTCCCGAGGGGTTGGAGCACTCCGGGTCGGTGTCCAGGTGGAAGGGGTCGAAGCCGGTGACCACCACGCGGACCCAGCGGTCCCCCGGGGGGAAGTCGAGGTCGGTGATGCCCCGGGAGGCGGTCTCGAACAGGTGCAGCAGCCCGGCTCGGTCGTCCGCGCCCAGCGGGAAGGAGGGCTCCCACGCCCGCAGCCGGGAACGCAGGACCAGACGCGCCCAGTACAGGGGGCGGTCGTCGACGGGGTCGGGGCCGGTGCGCGCGGACTCGGTCCACAGCCGTGAGGCGTGGGAGGCGACCACCTCCCGGGCCTGGGTGAGGTCGGTGCTCGCACGCAGGTCGGCGGCGAACAGGGGGTCGGCGGCGCCGAAACCCGAGCGGGCCAGGATCTGGCGGGGCTCGGGAAGGTCGGCGCGGGCCTCTTCGTGGGTGGTGTCGTGGTGCACGGGCCAGCCGTCTGGGTCGGGGGCGGGGAGAACGGGCCCCGCGAGTCTAACGGTCTCCCACGACGATCCGTACGGGCTCGAGGGGCCGGGCCGGAAGGGGTCGCTCTCCCGGTCGGGCGGGTGTTCGGGCCGTACGCCACGCCCCCGTGCGGGGCACCCGGGGGTGGACCGCCGGGCCCGGAGTTGGCAAGGTGTGTGATGACCGCCTCCCCTCTCAACGGAGAGAGAACACACATGCACACTGGTGCCCTCCCCGACACCGAGGTCCTCGCCGAACGCGCCCGGACCGCGCTGGAACGGTGCGGCGTGACCCGCCTGCCCGAACCCCTCGGGGCGCCCGGTCGGGCCCGTACGCCGATCACCGGCGGGACCCTCTTCCCGATCGAGTTCGACACCCCCGCCTCCGCCGAGAGCGCGGTGGCCGAGGTGCACGGTTCCTTCACCCGCGCCTGGCGCGACACCCCCGCCCCGGTACGCGGGCGGCTCGTCCACCGCCTCGGCGAGCTCCTGCGCGAGCACAAGGCCGACCTGGCCGAGCTGGTCACCCTGGAGGCGGGCAAGATCCGCTCCGAGGCCCTGGGCGAGGTCCAGGAGATGATCGACGTCTGCGACTTCGCCGTGGGCCTGTCACGGCAGCTGTACGGGCGCACCATGCCCTCGGAGCGCCCGGGCCACCGCCTGATGGAGACCTGGCACCCGTTGGGCGTGGTCGGTGTCATCACCGCCTTCAACTTCCCCGTCGCGGTGTGGTCCTGGAACACCTGCGTGGCCCTGGTGTGCGGTGACACGGTGGTGTGGAAGCCGTCCGAGCTCACCCCGCTGACCGCTCTGGGCTGCCACGGCCTCCTCATGCGGGCGGCGGCCGACGTCGGCGCGCCCTCCGACGTGCACCGGGTGGTCCTGGGCGGGGCCGAGGTCGGCGACGTCCTGGTGAACGACGCGCGGGTGGCGCTGGTGTCGGCCACGGGGTCGACCGCGATGGGCCGGACCGTGGCGCCGAAGGTGGCGGCGCGGATGGGTCGGTACCTGCTGGAACTGGGCGGCAACAACGCGGCGGTGGTGACGCCCTCCGCCGACCTGGACCTGGTGGTGCGCGGGAGCGTGTTCGCGGCGGCCGGTACGGCCGGGCAGCGCTGCACCACGCTGCGCCGCCTGATCGTGCACGAGGACGTGGTCGACGGGGTGGTCGAGCGCGTCGTGGACGGCTACCAGCAGCTGCGTGAGCGGATCGGCGACCCCTACTCCGAGGACACCCTGGTGGGCCCGCTGGTGGGGGAGCGGGGGCACACGGCCATGCGCGAGGCCCTGGAGCGGGCGCGGTCCGACGGCGGCGAGGTGCTGGTGGGCGGTGAGCGGAGGCTGGACAAGGACGCCCCCGACGCCTACTACGTGGAGCCCGCCGTGGTGCGGATGCCCGCCCAGACCGACGTGGTGCGCACGGAGACCTTCGCGCCGATCCTGTACGTGCTCACCTACCGCACCCTGGAGGAGGCGGTGGAGCTGCACAACGGCGTCCCGCAGGGGCTGTCCTCGGCGATCTTCACCCAGGACCAGGCGGAGGCGGAGCGCTTCCTCTCGGCGGCCGGGTCCGACTGCGGCATCGTCAACGTCAACATCGGCACGTCGGGAGCCGAGATCGGCGGCGCCTTCGGCGGGGAGAAGGACACCGGCGGCGGTCGCGAGTCGGGCTCGGACTCCTGGAAGGCGTACATGCGCCGCGCGACCAACACCGTGAACTACGGCGGCGAGCTGCCTCTGGCGCAGGGCGTGCGCTTCCTCTAGGAGCACCGTACGCGGGGCTCCCCCACGGGCGGGGCCCCGCCCGTGGGGGAGCCCTACGCGGGAGCGGCCCATCCCGCCCTCAATGGTTGTGCACAACACTGTTGTGCACAACCAAATTCTGTTACGGTGGTCGCGACGTCGAGGGGAGGAGCACCATGAGCGTCGACGACGGGGGAGACCCCCTCGCCCTGGACCGGCAGCTGTGCTTCTCCCTGTACACGGCCTCCCGGGCCCTGACCGGCCTCTACCGGGAGGTGCTCGCCGACCTGGGGCTCACCTACCCGCAGTACCTGGTGATGCTCGTGCTGTGGGAACGCGGCACCCTTCCGGTCAAGGAACTCGGTCTGGCGCTGAGCCTGGACTCGGGCACCCTCTCCCCCCTGCTGCGCAGGATGGAGGGCGCCGGACTCCTCACCCGCAGGCGCGGACCCGAGGACGAGCGCATCGTGCGCGTCAGCGTCACCGACGAGGGCGGCCGCCTGCGAGAGCGGGCCGGAGGCGTCCCCGAACAGATCCTGTGCGCCACCGACCTTCCGGCGGACAGGGTCGAGGAACTCCGGGAGCTGCTCGACCACGTCACGCGCTCGGTGTCCGCGGCCACGGGCCGCCCGGCAGGGCTCCCCTGACCCGGACGCCGGACGCACCCCCATCACCCACCATGACACCGCGGGCCCGGCGCCGCGCCGGGCCACAGA
Organism: Nocardiopsis sp. NPDC006938; assembly: GCF_042869555.1. Taxonomy (NCBI): domain Bacteria; kingdom Bacillati; phylum Actinomycetota; class Actinomycetes; order Streptosporangiales; family Nocardiopsidaceae; genus Nocardiopsis; species Nocardiopsis sp. NPDC006938. The sequence continues at coordinate 273,554 of NZ_JBIAGA010000004.1, forward strand.
GAGGGACCGACATGGCCTACAACGTTCTCTACACCGCCAACGCCAGCGTCACCGGCGAGGGCCGCAAGGGCTCGGGCGCGACCGACGACGGCCGCCTGAGCGTCGACCTCTCCGTGCCCGCGGGCGTGGGCGGCGACGACGGCCCCGGCACCAACCCCGAGCAGCTCTTCGCCGTCGGCTACGCCGCCTGCTTCCACGGCGCCCTCAAGAACGTCGCCCGCCAGGCCAAGACCACGGTCGACGGCTCCAGCATCGACGCCCAGGTGAGCCTCGGCAAGTCCGAGGAGGGCCTGGACATCGCCGTCGAGCTCGTCGTCACCCTCCCCGGCCTGGAGCGGGCCGAGGCCGAGAAGCTGGTCGAGGCCGCCCACCAGATGTGCCCCTACTCCCGTGCCACCCGCGGCAACATCGAGGTCACCCTCACCACGAAGACCGCCTGAGGCCCACGGCAGAACCTCGAACACACGCAGCGGGGGCCGGTCACGTCCGTGACCGGCCCCCGCCGTGTTCTTCCCGACCCTCGGGTCAGGCCGCCGTGTCCAGCAGCAGCAGGCGGTCCAGGATGTCCTGGAGCGTCACCAGCCCCACCACCGCGCCCTCGTCCTCGACGAGCGCCAGGTGGCTACGGCTGTCACGCATGATGCCCATCGCCGCGTACATCGGGGTGCCCACCGACAGCGTCAGCACCGGGCGCATGAGGTCGGCGGCGGTGGTCCCGTCCGGCCTGGTCAGCGCCTCACGCACGTGCAGCACACCGACCGGCTCGTCCGACTCCATCACCACCAGCCGCAGGTGCGTGGACTCGCGCGAGACCCGCTTGATCTCCTCCACACCCGCGTCCGGCGCCACCCACGCGATCTCCTCGCGCGGCGTGAAGTGCTCGTCCAGCGGCTGGGAGTTGACCTCGAGGGCCGTGGCCAGCTGGTCACGGCGCTCGGAGTCCAGGGCACCGGCCTTCGCCGAGTGCTCCACCAGCTCGCGCACGTCCTCCGGGTTGTGCCCGCTCACCAGCTCGTCCACCGCCTGCACACCGAAACGGTGCAGGACCCAGTTGGCCATGCCGTTCAGCATCACGATCAGCGGACGGGTCAGCCACATGAACGCCCGCATCGGGATCGCCAGCATCGTCGCCGACTTCTCCGGATGCGAGATCGCCCACGACTTCGGCGCCATCTCACCGATCACCAGGTGCAGGAACGTCACGATGATCAGCGAGAACGTGAACGAGAGCACGTACGCCACCGAGTCCGGAAGACCGCTGAACAGCGGCTCCAGCATGTGGTGGAACGCCGGCTTGGAGATCGCGCCCAGGGCCAGCGTGGCCAGGGTGATCCCCAACTGCGAACCGGCCAGCAGCAACGACAGGTCACGGGCGCTCTTGAGCGCCGCGCGCGCCGAGGCGCTGGTGTGCGCGGCCTCCTCCAGCCGGTAGCGGCGCGCCGCCACCAGGGCGAACTCGATCGCCACGAAGAAACCGCTCAGCGCGATGAACACCACGGTCAGACCCATGGCCCACCACACGTTCATGTCGCTCATGCCCGCACCTCCCGTGCGCCGTCCTCGACCACCTCACGCAACCGCAGCTCCACCGTGTTGGGAACGTGCCGCTGCACCGCGTTCACGGTCAGCGTCAGCGCCATGTCCGGGTCACCGTCATGGGCACTGGCGGGGCGGGGCAGCGACAGCTCCACCCGGTCGCCGACCTGCGGAAGCCGGTGCAGCTCGTGGATGACCAGACCGCCTATGGTCTCGTAGTCGCCCTCGGGCAGGTCATGGCCGATCAGCCGCTCCACCTCGTCGATGTGCAGGGCGCCCGGCACGATGTAGCCGTTCTCCCCGTCCAGGTGGGCGGGTGCCTCCTCCTCCGGGGTGTGCTCGTCGGCGATCTCGCCCACCAGCTCCTCCGCGAGGTCCTCGGTGGTGATCACACCGGCCAGACCGCCGTACTCGTCCACCACGCAGGCGAACTCCTCGCCCGCCTCGCGCAGCTGGTCGAGCACGCCCGGCAGCGGAAGCGAGGCCGGGACCATGACGGTCGGCCGCGCCACCTCGCTGACCCGCACGTCCGACAGGTCGCGGTCGCCCAGCGCGAGCACGTCGCGCAGGCAGATCACGCCCACGATGTCGTCCACGCCCTCGCCCAGGACCGGGAATCGGGAGTGGTCGGAGGCCATCAGCTCCACCACGCGGCTGACCGGCTCCCCCTCCTCCACGGTGGTCACCTCGGGACGCGGGATCATCGCGTGCCCGGCGGTGCGGTCGTGGAAGTCGAGGGTGCGGTCCAACAGCGTGGACACCTCGGCGGGCAGGTCGCCGGTCTCACGCGACTCGGCGATGATGCGCTCCAGGTCGCGCGGGGTCGCCGCGTGCTGGACGTCCTCCACCGGAGTGATGTTCACCAGCTTGAGCAACCAGATCGCGGCCTGGTCGAACAGCCAGATCACCGGTCCGAAGACCTTCAGGTAGATCCCCGTGGACAGGGCCAGCCAGCGGGCCACCGGTTCGGGGCGGGCGATGGCCAGGTTCTTGGCGAAGAGCTCGCCGAACACCATCTGGACGACGGTGGAGAACAGCAGGGCCAGGAAGAGGCCGATCGCGAGTCCGGTGCCGACCGGGACACCCGCGCCGCCGAGAAGCTCACCGACGCCGCGGCCGATCATCGGTTCGGCGACGTAGCCGACCAGCAGGGTGGTGACGGTGATGCCCAGCTGGGCACCGGAGAGCATGAAGGACGTTCGGTTCGTGATGGCCAGGGCGCGTTTGGCGCCGGTGTCACCGGCCGCGGCCCGCGACTTGAGCCGCGAACGGTCCACGGCCATGTAGCCGAACTCCTGGGCGACGAAGTATCCCGTCGCCACGGTGATCAGGAAGACCACCAGGGCACCGAAGGCGATACTGAGGACGGTGCTGATCATCGGGCACACACCGCCTGGGTCCGCCCGTGGGCGGGGTTCCTACGAAGGTGCGCGCCCTTCACAGAAGGGGGCTCGTCGGCGTCTGGGTCACAGCATCCCTGAGGGATGCTGCTGGTACTTCGGGACGGGTCCACTGTTCCTCTCTCTGCGCCTGTGCGCGTCGGGTGTGAATGAAGTGGTCTGTGGTTCACAGGAGGGACGTCCGGCGAGGGGAAAAGATTCCCCTCGGGGGGGGGCTCAGCCTCCGACGGGCGCGTTGGCCTCGTCGTCGAAGGCGGCCCACTCGCGGCGGCGCGCCTCGGCGAGGGCGATCGACGTGGCCACGGCCACGTTGAGCGATCCGACCCGGCCGATCTGCGGAATGTAGGTGACGGCGTCGGCCCCGGTCAACAGGGCGGGGGAGCAACCGTGGTCCTCGGCGCCCACGGCCAGGCACACGTCCGGCTCCAGCGGCGCGGCGTGCAGGGGCACGGCGCCCTTGGCCAGCTCCACGGCCACGACCCGGTAGCCGTCCGCACGCGCGGCCGCCAGGGCCTCGGCGGTGCCCGACAGGCGGGTGTGCGGGACCTTCGCGCCGGTGCCCAGGGCGGTCTTGCCGACCTTGGGGTCGTCGGGGTCCGCGCTGTTACCGGTGAGCCAGAGCTGGTCCACGCCGAAGGTCGCGCACGTGCGCAGGATCGAGCCGAGGTTGTACGGCTGGGTGACCGACTCGACGAGAAGGGCCAGACGCCCCTCGGTGCGCCTGCGCCACTGGCGGTTCAGGCGTTTGACGTCCGTGGGACGCAACTGCGTGCTCAACTGCGGTGTGTTCCTCGAGGTGTGGGCCGGGCGGTCCGGCGTGGTCGGTACAGATTACCGGTCGGGGGTCGCGCGCGCACGCGTGACCCGGGACACATGATGGCGAGTTCGGACAAGGGGCGCGCCTCGGACGGCTCCGGGGCCCGCGGCCGCCGGGCGGTCCGGGCACGGCGCGACGCACACCGGGGTCACGGGGGTCAGGAGGCGCGGCGCACGGCCAGGACACGGAAACCGGCCCGGGAGGCCACGCGCTCCGCCGGCAGCCCCTGGGCGTCCAGCCACTTCTGGAGGGAGTCCGAACCCAGGTGGCGCTGGACCACCAGGTGCGCCACGCCCTCGGGGGTGAGCCGGCCCAGCCAGGTGCGCAGCATCGAGTGCAGGACGTCCTTGCCCACCCGGATCGGCGGGTTGGACCAGATCGCGTCGAAGGGCCCGAGCAGGTCCCCGGCCGAGGGGGAGCGGCCCTCACCCTGCTCCGGGGCCAGCTCGCCCCCCGGCTCCACCACCCCGAACCAGGCGTTGCCCAGGCCGTGGTCGTCGGCGTTGCGCCGGGCCAGGCCCACCGCCCGCGCGTTGACGTCCACCCCCAGCACGTGCGCCCCCGGGGCGCGCGAGGCAAGGGTGAGGGAGACGGGGCCGTACCCGCAGCCCAGGTCGAGCAGGCGCCCCTCCGAGGGCGGGGGCGGAACGGTCTCCAGCAGGACCCGGGTACCCAGGTCCACCCTGTCGGGCGAGAACACCCCGCGGTCGGTGCGCAGGCGCAGGTGGAGGTCGGGCAGGACCAGGTCGGTGGAGGAGGGCCGACTGGCGGCGCCCGGATCGGAGTCGAAGTAGTGCTGGGCCACGCCGTGACGCTACCAGGCACGGGACCGGTGAAGGGACGGCAAAAACCTCGCATACCACCGGGAACGAATGGGCCAACCCTCCTCCGGGAGCCGATTCAGCGCCGAAGATGGAGACAAGCGAGGTTTGTGGGGGAACCCATGCGAGCAGAGGTAGGAGACCGACTGGTCGTCGAGAGCCCGAAGGCCGACACCCACCGGCGCACGGGGGTGGTCACCCGGGTCCGGGGTGCGGAGGGGTCGCCGCCCTACCAGGTGCACTGGAACGGTACCGAACCGGGGCACGAGGCTCTGGTGCATCCGGGACCCGACGCGCACATCGAACGGCAGCCCGGACCGCGACCGGGCGGAGAGGGAGCGGATGCCATGCAGACGATGAAACGGTGGAACGTCGACGTGCTCGTCGCCGAGGAGAGCGAGGGCGACGCCGCCCGTACCTGGGCGGAGGTCGGGCTGGTCGCCGACGACGGCACGGCCCTGCGCGGCCACGGGATGGCCCGCAAACACCCGACCGACCTGGACGTGCCGGAGATCGGCGAGGAACTGGCCGTCTCCAGAGCACTGTCAGACCTCTCACGTCAACTGCGCCAGGTAGCGGCCGAGGACATCAACGACAACACGGGGACGCCCTGGCGTCCGATCTGACCACGGTCCCGCCGAGCGAGCGGAAACCGCGCGGTGGCAGGGGTCCCCGAGCGAGACCGGGGGCCCCTGCCCGTGCCCGCGCCGAGGCGGGGGCGCTCCCCGGCGGGTCCGGAACCGGCCGCCCCGGACCGGGGGTTCGCGCCCTTCGGTCACCGGTATCGGGCACACTCGGAAGTCGGGCACGCCCCTCGTCCCGCCCTCCGTGGTCCGCCGGCACCGGCCGCGCACCCCCGCGGACCAGGAGGGGGCCAGGCGCGCCCGCCGGTCGACGACCGGAGACACCCACCCAAGGAGACCCCGTTGGCCACCTCTTCCGGACCGCAGGCCAGACCCGCCCGGACGCTGGGAACCGTCGACGCGGCCGCCATCGGCGCCGCGGCGATGCTCGGCGCCGGTGTCTTCACGGTCTTCGCCCCCGCCGCTCTGGGCGCCGGAGCCTGGCTGCCCGTCGCCGTCCTCATCGCCGGACTGGTCGCCTACTGCAACGCGGTCTCCTCGGCGCGCCTGGCCGCCCGCCACCCCGAGAACGGCGGGACCTACGTCTACGGGCGCGAACGCCTGGGCGACCTGTGGGGCTACCTGGCGGGCTGGTCGTTCGTGGTCGGCAAGATCGCCTCCTGCGCCGCCATGGCGATGACCTTCGCCGCCTACACGCTGCCCGAGTGGCAGAAGCCGGTCGCGGTGGCCGCCGTGGTCGTCCTGGCGGCCGTGAACTACCGGGGGGTGCGCCGCTCCACCCTGGTGATCAAGGTGCTGCTCCTGCTGGTGCTGGCCGTCCTGGTCGCGGTGTTCGTCGCCATGCTCATGAGCGGGCGCCTGGCCGCGGTCGCGCAGGTGGACGGGCTGGGGCCCTGGCCGGGCTCCTTCGGCGTCCTGGGCGCGGCGGGGATGATCTTCTTCGCCTTCGCCGGGTACGCCCGCATCGCCACACTCGGCGGTCAGGTCCGCGACCCCGGAACCACCATCCCCCGGGCCATCACGCTCTCCCTGGGCACGGTGCTGGTCCTGTACCTGCTGATCGGTACCGGCCTGCTCATCGTGCTGGGCCGGGAGAAGCTCACCAACAGCCAGGCGCCGATGGCCGACGCCGTCCAGGTCGCCGGGTTCCCGATGCTCGTGCCGTTCGTGGTGGCCGGTGCGGCCGTGGCCAGCCTCGGCGCCCTGCTCCCGCTGCTGATGGGGATCTCGCACACCACCGCCGCGATGGCCTCGGACGGGCACCTGCCGCGGCCGCTGGCCGCGATGAGCGAGCGCCACGGGGTCCCGCACCGGGCGGAGGCGGTGGTGGCCGTCGTGGTGATCGCCCTGGTGCTGGTCGCCGACCTGCGGGGCGCCATCGCCTTCTCCGCCTTCGGCGTGCTCGTCTACTACGCCATCACCAACGCCTCGGCACTGCGGCTGGGCCCCGACGAGAACCGGCCGCCGCTGATCGCCCCGGTCGGCGGGCTGGTCGGGTGCGTGGTCCTGGCGACCAGCCTGCCCCTGCCCGTGGTCGGTGTCGGGGTGGTCGTCCTGGGCGTGGGCGCCGGTCTGTGGTGGCTGCGCCGCCACGTCCTCGTCTAGCGAGGTTCCGCGAGGAGGGGCCCCGCGAGCAGGGGACGCCGGGCGCCGGGCCCGACACCGGCCCGGCCCGCTCGGAGCGTACCGGTCGGCTCAGCCGCGGCGCCGGTGCCGCACCAGGAACTCCAGACCGCGTCGCGCGGTCGTGGACAGCGACAGCTCCGTCAGCTCGGCCGGGGTGAACCAGGCGCAGTCGGCCGTGGAGCCCGCCACCTCGACCACCCGGGGCGTGGTGGGCTCGGCCACGTGTACGTGGGAGAACACCCAGACCGCGTAGACGTCGGTTCCGGTGCTCTGCGCCCGGCGGTGGCTGGCCACGGTGATCAGCTCGCCGACCACGGCGGCCTGGCCGGACTCCTCCAGCACCTCGCGGCGCAGTGCGGCGCGCACGTCCTCACCGGTGTCCACACCGCCGCCCGGCAGGTGCCAGGTGCCGGCGGCAGGGTAGCCGTCGGCGATCAGGCTGAGCAGGACGCGCCCGGCCGGGTCGGTGACGATCCCGTAGGAGGCGAAGCGGCGCAACCGCGGGCGGGAGCCCTCTGGGGCGGGCTCCTCCTCGACGGCCAGCGCGGGGGCCGGGGGCGTGAGCCCCTCCGTGGGGACGACCGAGGGCCAGGCCGCGACCAGCTGGGGCTCCGCGAACACGATCCGGTCCACGTGCAGGGCGCGCCCGCGCGGCAGGCTCACGGTCTCGGTGAGCACGTCGAGGGCCACCAGCGGGACGTCCTCGGGCAGGCCGCCCAGGCCCCGGGCCACGTCCTGGGGGTCCTGGCCGAAGAGCACGCGCGCACCCTTCAGGACCGGTCCGGCCGGTCCTGAGGTGATGAGGTGGACGGTGACCCTGCGGGCCATCCAGTCGTCGATGGAGGTCACAGCAGGCCCGTCGCGGCCACGCTGCTGGGAAGCCCCACCATGCGCAGGAGGCCGTCGAGGTCGGGGAGGGTGGTGACGCCCTCGACGGGCTTACGGGCCTGGCGGTCCACGATCACGGGCCGCATGCCGGAGGCGATCGCTCCGACGGCGTCGGACTGGATCTGGTCTCCCACGTGCCAGCAGGCGCCGGGCTCCACGCCCAGGCGTTGGGCGGTCGCGTGGAAGATGCGGGGATCGGGCTTGCCCGCGCCCACGGAGTCGGCGCAGACCACGGCGTGGAAGTACGGGGTCAGTTCCAGGGCCTGGAGCTTGGCGTGCTGGAGGGACTCCATGCCGTTGGTGAGCACGGCCAGGCGGTACCCGGCCGAGGAGAGGGCGCTCAGGACCGGGAAGGTGTCGGGGTAGACCTGCCAGGCGCTGCGGTGGGCGTCCAGGTACATGCGGTAGAGCTCGTCGCAGTGCTGGTCGGCGAGGTCGGAGTGGCCCGCCTGGAGGGCCAGGGCCCGGACGCGCTCGCGGCGCTGCTCGTCCAGGGTGAGTTCACCGCGCAGGTAGGCGCCGAAGGAGATCTCGGTCTGGGTGTCCCACAGGGCGCGGGCCGAACCGAAGTCCGGGTGGCCGAGTCGTTCCATGACCGTGCGCAGACCCACGGACGAGGCGGCGACGTCGTCGATGAGTGTGTCATCCAGGTCGAAACAGATCGCGGCCGGGAGAGCGGGTGTGTTCGGCATCGTTCCTCGAAGTGGGTGGGCATGACAAAACATGCCAACGCTAACCCGTTGCCGAAGAGGAAAAGGTGCAAACCCCACCTAAAGGGATGTGACCAACATCACTCGCATGTGCGATTGGAGCGCCTCCGGTCAGGGAAGACGTTGGAACCACAGCAGCGAGGTCAATGCCGTCGCCATCGCCAGCACGATGGCGACCATCACGAACCGAGTGACGATCTCCTCATGCACCGTCTCCGTACCCAGCGAGGACCCGATGTCCTCGTACACCTCGTTCAGCTCCGTCTCGCTCTCGGCCTCGTAGAAGTGCCCCCCGGTGTCCTGCGCCAGCCCCTCCAGGGCCTCCTTGTCGATGTCGGCGGGCACCTGGTAGCCGTCGATCTCGATCATCGCCGCACCGCTGCCGAAGGCGATCGTTGACACCGGGACCTCCTCCTCGGCCGCCTCGGACGACGCCTGGAGGATGTCCCGCCCACTGGTGTTCTCCCCGTCCGACAACAGCACGATCGCCGCGGGCGGCGGGTCCTCCTCCGCGTCCTCGTCGAAGGTGCGGATCGCCTCCAACGAGGCGAACACCCCCTCACCGATCGCCGTCCCCGGACCCAACCGCAGGCCCTCGATCGAACTCGTGACCGCCGCGTGGTCCTGCGTGGGCGCCGTCACCACCGTCGCCGTCGAGGAGAACGACACCAGCCCCACGTTGAACCGGTCCGGCAGCGTCTCCACGAACCCCTGGGCCGACTCCTTGGCCGCGCTCAGCCGGTCCGGCTCGATGTCGTTCGCGGCCATCGACAGCGAAACGTCCACCGCCACCATGATCGTCGCCCGCTCCCGGGGGGCCTCCACCGGCATCGCGGGCACCGCCATCGCCGCGATCAACACCCCCAACACCAACGTGAAGAGCACGGCGGGCACGTGTCGGCGCACGTCCGGCCGGTGCGGCGCCACCTGGTCCAACAGTTCCAGGTTGGTGAAGCGCACCGTGTACTCGCGGCGCTGTCGCTGGGCGAACACGTAGGCGCCCACGAGCAGCACCAGGACCAGCAGCCACCACAGCCGCTGCGGTTCGAGAAAGGTCATGACCGCTCCACGTCCCCCCTGCCCGTACCGGCGCGGGACCCTCCCGCGCCCGCTCCGGCGCCCCCGGCGTGGAGTCCGCCACGACCGCTCACCGCGGAACCACCGGTGTGCGCCGGGCCAGCCGGTGCGCGGTCCGGCGCTGGTCGATCACGAACCGGGCGGTGTCCAGGACCCAGTCCCGGTCCGTGCGCAGCACCAGGTGGTGCACCCCGCACCGGCGCAGCGCCCCCCGAACGGCGGCCCTTTGCGACGCGGCCGCCCGACGGTACCGTTCACGGACCGCACGGGTCAGACGCACGTCACGTACCCGCCCGGTGGCCGGATCACGCAGGGGCACGTCACCCACCTCCGGCACCTCCAGCTCGCGGGGGTCCACCACCTCCACCACCAGGACCTGGTGGCGGGAACCCAGCTGACGCAGGGGCCGCTCCCACGGCACCTCCCCGCCGAAGGCCGGTGTGTCCAGGAAGTCGGAGACCACCACCCGCAGACCGCGTCGGCGCCGGGTGCGCACCAGGTCGGACACGGCGTCCGCCAGGGTGGCGCGGTCGGTTCCCGGGGCGAACACGTCCCCCTCCGGGGCGGCCGCGACCGTCGCCAGCAGCGACAGCAGGGCCTCCTTGCCCGACCGCGCGGGCCAGCGCCGCACCTGCCCCTGGTGCAGGAAGTGCGCCCCGAACCGGTCGCCGACCCGCTGCGTGAGCAGGTTGGTCGCCACCAGGGCGCCCACCGCGACCTCCCGCTTGGACCGTATCCCCGTACCGAAGTGCATGCTCGGCGACAGGTCCAACAGGGTCCAGCTCTCCAGCTCGCGGTCGGCGACCACGTCGCGCACGTGGGGGGTGTCGGTGCGCGCGGTCACCGCCCAGTCCATGTGGCGCACGTCGTCCTCGCCCGGCATGTACAGCCTGGCCTCGGCCGCCTCCGAGCCCGGCCCCAGCCGCAGGCCCAGGTGTTCGCCGTGCAGCAGCCCGTCCAGACGCTGCACGATACGCAGGTCCAGCCGGCGCAGCGCGGCGCGCAGCCGGGGATCGGTACCGATGGAGCGCGTGTTCACGCGATCACGTCCGCGCCGCGAAGGAGGCGGTCTCACCCGAGGGCGGCTCGTCCCAGATGACCCTGGGGGCGGGCACGGTGGACAGGATGCGGTCGACCACCTGGGCGGGGGTGACCCCGTCGGCCAGCGCGTCGAAGGTCAGGACCAGGCGGTGGGCGATGACGTCGTGCGCCAGGACCCGTACGTCGTCGGGCAGGACGTAGTCGCGCCCCCGAAGCAGGGCCAGCGCCCGCGCGGCGGCGACCAGGCCCAGGGTGGCACGGGGGCTGGCGCCCACCTCCAGGGCCTCGCGCAGGTCGGGCATCTGGTGGTTCTCCGGCTCCCGGGTGGCCATGACCAGGCGTACGACGTAGTCGGCGATGAGCTGGTGCACATGGACCCGCTCGGCGTCGGCCTGGAGCTCGCCCAACGTGACCGGGTCCAGGACCTGGTGGGCGGTGGGCGGGGCCGAGCTCATCCGGCGCAGGATCTCCATCTCCTCGTGCGCCTTGGGGTGGTGGACGTTGACCTTCATGAGGAAGCGGTCCCGCTGCGCTTCGGGCAGCGGGTACACCCCCTCGGACTCCACCGGGTTCTGGGTGGCGATGACGATGAAGGGCGCGGGCAGGGGGTGGGTGGTGCCACCGATCGAGACCTGGCGCTCGGCCATGACCTCCAGCAGCGCCGACTGCACCTTGGCGGGGGCGCGGTTGATCTCGTCGGCGAGCACGAAGTTGGCGAAGACCGGCCCCAGCTCGACGTCGAACCTCTCGGTGGAGGGGTGGTAGATGCGCGTGCCCACGATGTCGGAGGGCACCAGGTCCGGGGTGAACTGGATACGGGAGAACGACCCGCCGGTCACCTTGGCCAGGGTGGACACGGCCAGTGTCTTGGCGATGCCGGGCACGCCCTCGATCAGGCAGTGCCCCTGCGCGACCAGGGCGATGAGGGAGCGTTCCACCATGCCCTCCTGGCCCACGATCACCGTGGACACCTCGTGCAGCGCGGCGCGCAGAAGCCGGGTCGGCTCGCCCGGAGCGCTCTCCGGTCCCGGCGCGGCGGCGGGGCCGTTCCCGGGTGGGGTCTGTGCCATGTCCCGTCCTTCCCGGACGCGGCGTCCCCGTGCGTGGACGCCCGTAAGGAGTAGGTTGTGGATCACCTGTGGCGACACTACCCGTTGAGGTGCTCTTGGGCCGGTAGACGACGCGAGACTGGGACGGGAACGGGCCGTGGCGCGGACGGGTGGCCGGCCGCGGAGTGTCGGAGAGGGGAAGAGCCATGACGGCGCCCACGAGGGGCCTGAACGACGTCGATCCACGTCAGCTCGGCGGTTACCGGCTGTTGGGCCGACTGCACGAGTCGCGTCTGGGCGTGGTGTACCTGGGACGCGACTCCGCCGGGGAACGGGCGAGTGTGGCGATGCTCAACGACGCGGCGGGGATCGACGAACCCACGCGGGAGCGGTTCGCGCGCGCGGTGCGCGAGGGCGAGGGGGTGGCCGCCGCCCGTACGAGCGGGAGGTCGGCTCTGTGGGTGGCGGTCCCCTACGAGGAGGGTGCTCCCGGAGCGGGCCGGTTCCTGGAGGAGGCCGGGCGCGGCGGGCCTCTGGTGCCGTGGGGGCCGGTGGTGATGCCGCACTGGGCGGGGGAGCGGGGCGGTTCGGCGGTGCGCTGGGCGCCCTGGGCCGGTCGCCGCGACACCCCCGTGGCCAGGGGCGAGGCCAACTGGTGGCTGATCGGCGCTCTGGGCGCCCTGCTGCTCCTGCTGTTGTTGTTGGTGTTCGCGCTCTACCTGTGGATGATGACCTTCCCGCCCCCGGAGATGCCGACGTCGGGCCAGCCCGAGGCGGAGCAGTCCGAGCAGGAGGAGGCCGAGTCCGAGCCGACCCCGCAGGAGGGGGAGGGGGAACCGGCCAGCCCGGTGCCGACGGCCCCGACCCCGGGGAGCGAGGGCGAGGGGGAGTGGGGAGAGGCCCCCGAGGACAACCTGTAGCCGCGGCGGGGGAGCGCACCCCGAGAGCGGGGCCTCGGGGTGCGGGGGAGGGCGGTGGGCCGTGGCCCACCGCCCTCCGTGCCGTGCGGGGGGCGTGGCCGCAGGGAAGGTGTCGGGGATCGGCCGGGAGGGCGCCATGGGGAACCTGTTCCGCCTATGTAAATCTACGTCGTAAAGGTGGCGCGGCGGTTCTGTCGAACCGCACCGACAACAACACATTCGCGCGGCTACGCCGCCCGCCTCCCAACTCCTCCTCCCGGATCGGTTCGGCGTGTCGCGGCGGGCGAGGCCGGTATCTAGAACGTGTTCAGCCCTGTTTAGGAGTGCTGTCAGGGGTCCGCCCGACACCGGGGAGGGGTGGTCGGGGCCCCTCGGCTGCGTGCGGCTCAGCGGCCCCCGACTCGTCCGGCCCTGGCCTCCGGGGCGGACGCGACCACCGGGGTGGGTGCCTATGCTGGCCACCGTGCTGAAAAAGGTGATCGCGACGCGGTACGTACTGCCGCTGCGCGAAGGAGGTTCGCTCCCGGGGTTGGTCGAGGCCGACGACCTGGGAATGTACGTCGTCAAGTTCGTCGGTGCCGGGCAGGGCCGCAAGACCCTGGTGGCCGAGGTCGTCACCGGGGAACTGGGGCGGGCCCTGGGGCTGCCGGTCCCGGAACTGGCGGAGGTGGAGTTCGACGCGGTCATCGCCCGCGGCGAACCCGACCCCGAGGTCCAGGAACTACTCAAGGCCAGCGGCGGGCCGAACCTGGGCATGGACTTCCTGCCCGGCTCCCTCGGGTTCGACCCGCTGACCTTCGAGACCGACCCGGAGTTCGCCGGCCGTGTGCTGTGGTTCGACGCCCTCACCGGAAACGTGGACCGCTCCTGGCGCAACCCGAACATGCTCGTGTGGCACGGCCGCCCCTACCTGATCGACCACGGGGCGACGCTGATCTTCCACCACAGCTGGTCCCACGCCGACCGGTTCGTCGCCCGCGCCTACGACGCCTCCGACCACGTGCTGTCGGGAGCCGCCCCCGACCTGGCCGCCGCTGACGCGGCTCTGGCCCCGCTCGTGGACGAGGACCTCCTGCGCGGGGTGGTGGGGATGGTGCCGGACGTGTGGCTGGAGGACGAGCCCGGGTTCGCCTCGGCGGACGAAGTGCGGGAGGCGTACGTGAGGCACCTGACGGCCCGGGTGGCCGACCGTTCCTGGCTTCCGGAGGTGTCCTCGTGAGCGAGCGGTACACCACGGTGACCACCGGACAGGTGGGTGTGGAACGTGAGCGTGCGGTGTTCGAGTACGCGCTCCTGCGGGTGGTTCCCTGCCTGGAGCGCGGTGAGTGCGTCAACGCCGGGGTGATCGTGTACTCCCAGGAGCGGGCCTTCCTCGCCGCGCGCTCGGACCTGGACGAGGCCCGTCTGCTGGCCGTGCACGCCGGAACGGACGTCGACGGCGTGCGCCGGGCCCTGGCGGCCGTGGAACTGATGTGCCGGGGCGGGGCGGAGGCCGGGATGGCCGGTCGTGAGCGTCCGGGGCAGAGGTTCCGGTGGCTGACCGCTCCCCGGAGCACCATCGTGCAGCCCGGGCCGATCCACGGTGGTCTGACGCGGGACCCCGAGGCCGAGGTGGAGCGGCTGCTCGACCGGTTGGTGCGGTGACCGCGCGAAGGGCCGGAGCGCAGGGGAACGTGGCCCCGGCGTAAGGGACATCACAGGCACAGGGGTGGTTGGGTGGGGAGCGAAATCCTCCCCTTCGGTGTTGGTATGGAGTGGTCCATACCTGTGGACGCTCCCCACCACCCCCGATCCGTCGCGGTGCCGGTCCTCCGGCGTGCCGTCGTCCGGGTCGGCCCGTCCGAGAACTGGAGTGCCCTTGCAGTCCCCACCGTCCCCCTCCACCGCCCCCGCACAGGGAGACCGCCCCCAACCGACGCGGTCCCGACGCTCGATCGCGCTGCTGGTCCTGGTCCTGGGAGTCCTCACGGCCACCGGCCCGCTGGCGACGGACATGTATCTGCCCGCCTTCCCGCAGATCACCCGTGAGCTGGGGGCCACCGAAGGGCAGATCGGTCTGACCCTCACCGCCATCATGATCGGGATGGCCGTGGGGCAGCTGGTCATCGGTCCGATGAGCGACGCCTGGGGTCGGCGGGGTCCGCTGCTCGTGGGTGTCGCGCTGTTCACGGTGACGTCGGTGCTGTGCGTGTTCGTGCCCAACGTGTCGGTGTTCGTCGCGTTGCGCTTCCTCCAGGGGGTGGCGGGTGCGGCCGGTGCGGTCGTGGCCCGTGCGGTGGTACGCGACATGTTCCAGGGCGACGACGCGGTGCGGTTCTTCTCGCGGTTGGCGCTGGTGATGATGCTCGCGCCGTTGCTGGCTCCGCTGGTGGGCGCCCAGCTTTTGCTGGTGGGTCCGTGGCAGCTGAGCTTTTGGGTGCTGGCCGGGATGTCGGCGCTGAGTTTCGTCCTGGTGCTGCTGTGGCTGCCGGAGAGCCTGCCGGCGCAGGCCCGTCAGTCGCAGGGGCCGCGTCAACTGGCCGCCACGGTGTGGGGGCTGGTGCGTAACCCGAGGTTCGTGAGCCCGGTGCTGACGCTGGGGTTGAGCTTCGGCATGCTGTTCACCTATGTGTCGGCGTTCTCGTTCGTGTCGCAGAACGAGTTCGGGATCTCGCCGCAGACCTACGGGTGGTTGTTCGCGGTGAACGCGCTGGCGTCGATGGCGGGGACGCAGGGCAACGGTCTGCTGGTGGGTCGTGTGGACACGGCCCGGCGGTTGTTGCTGGGGCTGCTGCTGGCATTGGGCGCGGTGCTGACGCTGCTGGTGTTGGCGTTGACCGGTGCGGCCGAGCTGTGGATGGTGTCGGGGCTGTTGGCGCTGATGATGTTCAGCGTCGGTTTCATCATGCCGAACGCGACGGTGACGGCCCTGGACGGGCAGCCGGTGGCGGTGGCGGGGACGGCCTCGGCGTTGATGGGTTCGATGCAGTTCGCTCTTGGCGGGGCGATCGCGGCGATGGCGGGGATGACGCCTTCGGGCGAGGCCTCGTTGGTGAGCATGGTGGTCGTGATGGCGTCGGTGGCGGTGTTGTCGTTGCTGTCGTTCGTGTGGGCGGCCCGCACGAAGGTCCGATGAGCCCAGGTCTTGGTGGGTGTGTCCCCGGACGTCGAGGTTGCCGTTCGGTGGGGAAATGGGCACAGTAGGGCACAATTCCCCGACTGAGGCGGGTGGGGATCGTGTCGGGCCCGCCTACTGACGCGACAGAGGATGAGTGGGTATGGGCGAGGCCCCCGGTTCGTTGGCTCGAGAGTTCTCCGGGTTGAGTGACCTGGTCTACCAGGTGGCGACGACTGACGCGCACGCGCACGTGTTCTCCGTGTTGGAGGGGTGGGACTGGGAGCGTCGGACGGCGGGTGAGTTCGCCACGGACGTGACGGCCCTGGCGAAGGGATTGGTCGCGGCGGGTATCGCCGAGGGGGACCGGGTTCTGCTGGTGGCCGACTCCAACTACGACTGGGTGCGTTTCGCGTTCGCCGTGTGGTCGGTTCGGGCGGTGCTGGTGCCGTTGCCGAAGGCGGTGTCGGAGGAGCGGATGGCGCACGTGGCGCGTGAGACGCGTCCGGCCGCCGTGGTGGTGGAGGGCGAGCGCCAGTACCGTGCGGCGGTGGCGTTGCAGCGTGAGCTGCCCGACCTGGGCCGGGTGTGGCGCTATGAGGAGGGCCTGCCGGTGGTGGCGGGTCTGGGGACGTACATGGACGCCACGGCGGTGCGGTTCCGGCGTGACGAGGTGGTGGCCGACGATCCTGCGGTGGTGCTGTACCCGATGAGTACGGTCTCGCGGCGGATGCGGGGCGTGGTGCTCTCGCACGGGGCGTTGCTGACGGCGGCGGCCGACCTGGTGGACCGCATGTGGCCGCGGTTGTCGGAGCTGGCTCCGGGGCGGGCGAGCGCGGTGCTGGATCTGCCGTTGTCGGAGATGTCGGGGCTGGCGTCCCTGGTGGCGTGCGTGGTGGGCCGGGTCCGGGTGGGGTTGGTGGCTCCGGGACGGTTGCGGCGTGAGCTGGACCGGTTCCGGCCGACGGTGCTGGTGTGCCGTCCGGACCTGTTCGAGCGGGTGCACGGTTCGGAGCGGGCTTCGGCGCACTCCACGGACTGGGACTCGGTGGGGACGTTCAACGCGGCGATGGACGCGGCGGTGTCGTTCGACCAGTCGCCGAAGAAGGGTGCCTGGCGGCGGTTGTCGCGGTCGATGTACGACTGGTCGTTCTCGAAGATCCGGGACCTGCTGGGTGGCCGGGTGCATCTGGCGGTGTGCTGGGGCGGCGGGTTGTCGGAGCGGTTGGACAGCTACTTCAACGGTGTGGGTGTGCCGGTGATGCAGGTGTTCGGTTCGCCGGAGACGGCGGGTGTGTTCGTGGCGAACGCTCCGGGTGAGCGGGTGGCGGGCACGGTGGGTCGGCCGTTGCCGGGCCGTGAGGTGTGGGTGTCGCCCGAGGGTGAGTTGTTCGTGCGGGGCGGTCCGGTGTTCCTGGGGTACTGGGCCGATGGTGAGGGGACGCGGGCGGCGTTCCGTGAGGGTTGGCTGGCCACGGGGGTGTTGGCCGAGGAGGACGACGAGGGGTTCGTCCGGGTGTCGGGGCGCTCGCGTCCGCAGGCGTCGGTGGCGGAGGTTCCGGGGCGGTTCGTGCGTCGGGCGCGGGTGCTGGAGGTGGTGACCGAGCCCTCGGCGGAGCCGGAGGCGGAGTCGCCGGTGGTGGCGACGGCGTCGTTGCCCGTGGTGGAGGAGCCGACGCGGGAGTTGGAGGTGGCTCCTGCGGTGGCGGCGGGTCCGGTGGGTGTGTCGGGTACGGGCGAGTTCACGGCTGTGGGTGAGGGGTCGCGGGACGCCGAGGTGGTGGCGGGTTTCGAGGCGCGGTTGCGGGCGCATCCGTTGATCAGTCAGGTGTTGGTGATCGTGGAGGGGCGTCCGTTCGCGAGTGCGCTGGTCACGTTGGTGCGTGATCAGTTGGAGTACTGGCGTTTGGTGAACGGTCGGCCGTTGTCGATGGCGCCGGAGGAGATCGCGGGGGATCGTGATCTGCTGCGTGAGGTGCAGGGGTTGGTGTATGAGGCCAACCGGAGTGTTCCGCGGCATTTGGCGGTGCGGTCGTTCCACGTGTTGGCGGAGGAGTTCACGGTGCAGTCGGGGTTGGTGCGTCCGTCGGGTGAGTTGCGGCGGGAGGCGGTGCTGCGTGCGTTCTCGGAGGAGATCGACGGGTTGTACCGGGTGCGTCGTGAGTAGTGGTTGAGGTGTGGTGTGTGAGCCGCGGTCCCGGTGGGGGCCGCGGCTTTTCTATTGGCCGTTGAGGTAGGCGAGGACGGCGAGGACGCGTCGGCTGTCGTCGGAGGAGGGTGGGAGGTCGAGCTTGGTGAAGATGTTGTTGATGTGCTTGCTGATGGCTTTTTCGGTGATGTAGAGGCGTCCGGCGATGGCGGAGTTGGAGCGGCCTTCGGCCATTTCGGCGAGGACCTCGCGTTCGCGGGGGGTGAGTTGGGCGAGGGGGCCGCTCTGGTCCTGGCGGGCGAGGAGTTGGGAGATGACGGCGGGGTCCATGGCGGTGCCGCCGTCGGCGACGCGGCGGATGGCCTCGATGAACTGGTTGATGTCGAAGACGCGGTCCTTGAGGAGGTAGCCGACGCCTCCGGCGTCGTCGGAGAGGAGTTCGCGGGCGTAGAGCTGTTCGACGTGTTGGGAGAGGACGAGGATGGGCAGGCCGGGGATCTGGGTGCGGGCGGCGATGGCGGCTTGGAGGCCTTCGTCGGTGAAGGTGGGGGGTAGGCGGACGTCGACGACGGCGACGTCGGGTTTGTGGTGGGTGAGGGCGGTGTGGAGGTCGGGGCCGTTGTCGACGGCGGCGACGACGGTGAAGGTGTGGGCTTCGAGGAGGCGGATCAGGCCGTCGCGGAGGAGGGCAAGGTCTTCGGCGATGACAACGCGCATGGGATCTCCAGGGTGACGATGGTGGGGCCGCCGTGGGGGCTGGTGGTGTTCATGGTGCCATCGAAGGAGTCGAGGCGGCGGGCGATGCCGGAGAGGCCGCTTTCGGGGGTGGGGTGGGCTCCTCCTCGGCCGTTGTCGGTGACGGTGATGACGAGGCGTTGGCGGCCGTGGTTGATGTGGACCCAGGCGTGGGTGGCGTGGGCGTGTTTGGCGGTGTTGGTGAGGAGTTCGGCGATGGCGAAGTAGGCGGCGGATTCGACGGGGTCGGCGGGGCGGCCGTGGAGGTTGCTGGTGACGGTGATGGGGAGGTGGTGGGTGAGGGCGAGGGCGTGGACGGCTCCGTCGAGTCCGCGTTCGACGAGGACGGGTGGGTGGATGCCTCGGACGAGGTCGCGGAGTTCGGTGAGGGCTTGGCGGGTGGTGTCGCGTGCTTCGGCGAGGAGGTGTTTGGCGTTGTGGGGTTGGGTGTCGATGATGTGTTCGGCCATGGCGAGGTTCATGCCGAGGGCGACGAGGCGGGCTTGTGCTCCGTCGTGGAGGTCGCGTTCGATGCGGCGGATTTCGGCGGCTTGGGTGTCGATGGTGTCGGCGCGGCTGGTGGCGAGGTGGGCGACGCGTGCGGTGAGTCGGGCTTTTTCGGAGGGGGCGAGGATGGTGCGGGCGAGTTGGTGGTGGGCGTGTGTGGTGAGGGGGTGGAGGAAGTGGGCGAGGAGGAGGGTGAGTGTGGCGGGGATGAGGACGATGAGGGCTTCGGTGGGGGTGTGGGGGGTGATGAAGCCGTAGAGGTCGGTGGTGTGGCGCCAGAGGATGAGGGCGTAGAGGACTTGGTAGAGGGCGTGGGCGTAGAGGGCGTAGCTGAGGAGGGCGAGGGTGGTGAGGAGGGGGGCTGAGGCGAGCCAGAGGATGTCGCGCCAGGTGGTGGGGTCGGTGAGGATGACGCGGACGCGGGCGTGGACGCCGGTGGGGGGCATGGGGCGGTAGGTGGCGGGGACGGGTTGGTGGGGGTTGAGGTGGGTGAGGGTGGTGCGTTGTGCGTTGGCGATGGTGCGCAGGGTGGTGGCGGTGAGGATGGTGAAGGGGAGGCCGATCCAGATGAGGGTGAGGAGGGAGGAGGCGAGGACGAGGGGGGTGAGGAGGAAGGCTGCGGTGTTGTGGGAGACGAGGAGGAGTGTGTAGGCCAGGGTGGTGAGGGGCCCGGGTGTGGGCTGGGTGGTGGCCATGGTGGTGTCTCCGGTGGTGGGTGTTGGGCCTTCCTTTCTATTTTGGGGGGTCGGGGTGGGTGTTGGCGGGGGTGGTGGCTCCCCTTGTGGTGGGTGTGGGTGTGGCCCGGGTCGTGGGACCCGGGCCTTTGTTGTGGGTGGGGTTGTTGGTGGGGTGGGTGTCAGGGCCAGCGCATGTCGGTGGCGGGGCCGAGGGTGGTGACGCGGGTGGTGGTGCGGGTGTCGAGGGCTTGTTTGAGTTGGGTCCAGGCTTGTTGGGGGGTGTTGTCGGTGTTGTTGCAGGTGCGTTGTTCGCAGGCGGTGTTTTGTGACATGGCGGCGGCGAAGCGGAGGGGGTCGTTGGTGTTGGTGTGGCCCCAGTGGCTGATGTTGGCCCATTGGCGGGCTTGGATGGCGTCGGTTCGGTAGATCTGGGGGATGGTGGCGACGGTGGGGTGGGTTCCTCCGGCTGCGAGGTGGACGTCTTTGAGGGTCCAGCCGTTGTTGCAGGTGCCGTTGCCGGTGGTGGGGCAGCCGTCGGCTGAGTTGGCGGCGTAGAGGGGGGTGTTGGTGGCGTTGGTGTAGGCGTTGATCCAGTCGTGGGCCCAGGTGGGGGTGGACCAGGAGGGTTCGGCGTCGATGGCGGCGGTGAGGGTGACGTGGGGTGTGGTGGTGGTGCGGGCTTGGTCGATGAGGGTGGCCCATTGGCGTCCGGCGGTGGTGCCGTCGATGCCGCCGTCGTCTTTGTTGTTGATGCCGAGGGCGAGGTGGGTGGGGGTGTTGGTGGTGGTGCAGTCGGTGTAGCCGCGGGCCCAGTGGTGGGCGTATTCGAGGGCTTTGTCGGTGTGGGTGCGGGGTGTGGTGGTGGCGGCGCTGGTTCCGGGTTCGCGGAGTCGGTTGTCCTTTTCTTGGGTGCCGAAGAAGAGGATGCGGACGCCGGGGGTGTTGGTTTTGGCTTGGGCGCAGCCGGCTTGGTGGGCGTGGTGGGTGGTGGCGTGGGTGAGGGGGACGTATTGGCTGGTGGTGTGGCCGGGGTAGGTGGTGGCTTGGCCGGGGTGGTCGGTGGCGTGTGCGGGTGTGGGGGTGGTGAGGGTGGCCGCGGTGAGGGCGAGGGTGGCGAGGAGGTGTGGTGTGGTGTGTTTCATGGCTTTCATTGTGCGCTTTGGGTGGTGTTGCGTGCACGCACGGTGACATCCATGGCGTTTTGTGGCATTTGGGACATGTGGTGCGTCGGTAGATGATGCGGACCGGCGGCGCGCGGGTGTGACCTGCTGGTCCGTGGGTGGGCGCATATGGGGTGTAGATGGTGATCTGTGACGGATGTGGGTGGGGATTCGGTGGATTTTCGGCGCAACTCGCCGACCACGATTTCCCGTGTCTTGCCACGACCTGTGATGATCGTGGGTGTGTGGCGTGAACTGATCCTGGAGATGTATCCCGAGGCCGATCTGAGCGATCCGGCCGACGAGGTGACCCTGGCCGAGGTCGAGAAGCACCTGATGCTGCCCCTGCCGTTCGAGCTGGCCTCCCTGCTGAGGGAGACCGACGGGGTGACCAACGACTACGGGGACGCGGTGGTGTGGAGTGCCCGCCGACTGGTGGAGGACAACCTGGCCATGCGCCGGGAGCCGGACTACCTGGAGCTGTACGCGCCCTTCGACGAGATGATCTTCTTCGGCGACTCCGACATGGGGCCGCAGTTCGCCTACGTCCACACGGACTACGGTCCGGGGATCGTGGTGTGGGACCATGAGAGCGACCGCAGGCGGCTCGTGGTGGTCTCGCTGCGCGACTACCTGGCGCGGTGTCTCATCCAGGGCAACGCGTGGTTCCGCTAGGGCGGTGCCCACGGGGCGTGCGCCGGGGTGACCTGTCGGTTCGTGCTATTTTTCGTGGTTGGCGGCGTCGTGTCCGCCGTTTCCCCTTGAGCCCGCCCTGAGAGAAGGACCATGTCGGAGCAGTCCATGCCCGTGCCCGTTACCGTCGTCCAGGGCCGGGAGGTACCGGACTACCCCGAACTGGCCCCCGAGGCCGCCCGGGGCCGTGTCCTACGGATCACGGTCACCGGCGAGGAGGTCCTGCACCGGGTCAACGCCGACGTCCCCGCCTCCATGCTGGGCGGCGCCGAGCTGGCGCGGCTGGTCGACGACATGTTCGTGACCATGTACGCCGCCGAGGGCGTGGGGTTGGCCGGTAACCAGGTCGGGGTGGACCTGCGGCTGTTCGTCTACGACTGCCCTGACGACGACGGGGTCCGGCACGTGGGCCACGTGATCAACCCGGTCCTGGACGAGCGCGACCTGGACGACGCCGTGGTGGTGGAGAGCGAGGGGTGCCTGTCGGTCCCCGGCCCCCACGCCGACCTGGGGCGGGCCGAGCACGCCACGGTGCGCGGGCTGGACCGGGACGGCAACGAGGTGGTGCTCAGCGGGAGCGGGTACTTCGCCCGGTGCCTCCAGCACGAGACCGACCACACCTACGGCAAGCTGTACGTCGACCGGCTCTCGCTGCGCGAGCGCAAGCGGGTGCTGAAGAAGATGAACGAGATGGCCGACAACGTGTTCGCCCGGCGCGAGGAGCGCGCTCGGGAGCTGGAGCAGGAGTTGGCGGAGTAGTCCTCGGCCGCGGGGGTGTACCGGGTGGGTCCGGTACACCCCCGTCGTCGTGTCCGGGGCCGTCCGGCACGGGCGCGCCGTGGTCGTTTCCGGTGTCGTCGCCTCGTCCGTGAACGACCCGCGCCCGGGAGGCATCGCACCAGAGGACGCTCCCCGCCGCCGGGGCGGGGGCCGAGTGAGGGAGTGACCCACGTGACCCGTCCCGATACCGCTCCGGAGGGTGGCGGCTGCCAGCGCTGGTTCCTGGGGTGCCTGGTCGTTCCCCTCTGCGCGGTGCTGGTGCTCGCCCTGGTCCTGTTCGTCGGCAAGGGTTTCCGGGAGGGGCATCTCCTGCTCAACCCCGAGGTCGCGGGGAACACGGCGTGGTCGGTCGAGGGGCTCCCGGGGGAGGTCGTCGGGGGGTGGGCGAGCGATGCGGCGGTGGTCTACGCGACCGAGGACGGGATCACGGCCGTGGACGTGGGCGAAGGCGCGGAGCGGTGGCGGTTGGAGCCTTCGGAGGCCGTGTGCGCGATGGCCCAGGAGAGCCGTGGCGGGGTCGGTGTGTTCCTGGTGGAGGGGGAGACCGAGCCCGACGACGTGGAGGGTGAGGAGGAGGTGCGCTCCTGCGACACGGCACTGCTCGTTGACCTCGACAGCGGCGAGGAGGTCTGGCGGGCCGGTCCGCTGGCCGACGCTGAGGGGGCGCGGGCGGAGCTGCTGTTCTCGCGTGGTTCGGGTGTCGCGCACGTCGGTGACCGGGTCCTGGTGCGCGCGGGGGGTGAGCTCGTGGGGTTGGACGCCGCCTCGGGTGAGGAGTCGTGGCGGCGCGGCTCACTGAGAGCTGAGGGGGTCGCCTGTCCGGCCGCGGACTTCATGGACCGTGGTGAGGGGGAGGTCGTGGTGGTGGGGGACTGTGGCGCGGACGAGTCCGTCACCGTGCACGTGGTCTCCCCGGTGACGGGTGAGGACGTCAGCGCCTTCGCGTTCGAGCGTGGCAGGTCGGGTCCGAAGGTGGACGCGGTGGGGGCCACGTCGCTGGTCGCGGCGGAGCCGATCCATGTGCGGGTCGATCTGGGGCACAGGAGGGGGTTCGGGAGCGGGGGCTATGACCCCGAGGAGGAGGCGGGTCAGGCGCGGGAGCGTCAGCCCGTGCTGGCCTTCGACGACGACGGGCGGGTGCGCAACGAGTTGGTCGTCAGCGGGCTCTTCCCCGTGGGCGGTGGTGAGGCGAGGCCGTTCGTGGTGCGCGACGGTCTTCTCTATTCGAGTACGGATCACTCCAGTTGTTCGAACGAGGTGCGCGCGCACGATCTGGAGACCGGGGAGCTGGTCTGGGAGACGGCGTTGGGTGATCCGGGAGTGTCGGTGGTCGGGGTGCGTGAGGGGCGGCTGTTGGTGATGTTGGACGGGGTCGGGTCCTTTGGTGAGTGTCACATGCTCGGGCCGGGGTGGGACTGGCAGCTGTACGCGTTGGACGCGGCCACGGGTGAGGCTGCGCCGGTGAGTCCGCCGCTGCGTGCTCGGCAGCCGCGTGCCGCGGAGTTGTGGTGGGTTGGGGGCGGGGTGGTGCAGGTGGAGCGCGGTCTGACCGATCGACCTCACCTGTTGGTCTCCTACAGGTGAACGGGTGGTTGGTCGGGAAGGGGGTGGAGGCGCCTTTGGTCGGGTTGGTCGTCCGTGGTGGCTGTCCTGTGGGCTCCATTGGTCCTTATTGGCACTGTAAGTGGCTCTTGTCATGTGGGGTGTGGCCTTTTCGTGACCCGTGGGGGCGGTAGATTGCCCGGCATGCACAACGGGGACGAGGTCGACCAGGGGTCGACGGAACGCGTGGTCATCTACACCGACGGGGCGTGCAGCGGCAATCCCGGTCCGGGCGGTTGGGGGGTGTGGTTGCGCTACGGGGCTCACGAACGCGAGCTGTTCGGCAGCGAGGCGCAGACCACCAACAACCGGATGGAGCTGATGGCGGCCATCCGGGCGTTGGAGAGCCTGACGCGCGACGTGCCGGTTCTGCTGCACACCGATTCCTCCTACGTCAGCAACGGCATCACCTCGTGGGTGCACGGGTGGAAGAAGCGCGGCTGGAAGACGGCTGACAAGAAGCCGGTGAAGAACGTGGACCTGTGGCAGCGTCTGGACGAGGTCGCCTCACGTTATGAGGTGGAGTGGAAGTGGGTGCGCGGACACAGCGGGGACGAGGGGAACGAACGCGCCGACGAGTTGGCCCGGCGGGGGCGTGACGAGGCTGCCGGCCTCTAGCGCGTGTTCTGTGTGGCGGCGGTGTCCTGTCGGGGCGCCGCCGCTTCGTCGTGTGCGGGGCGGGCGGGCGGGGGTGGTCGTCGCGGGCCCGGGGGCCGTGCTGGCGGTGCGGGGGCTTGGGTGTGGTCAGGGTGTGGCCCGGTTCCGGTGTGGGTGGGCGCTCAGGTGGGGTCCTCGTCCTTGAAGGTGTCGACCATGAGGCGGCGCGGGCCGGGGCCGGTGGAGGCGAGTTCGTCGTCGGGGTTGGAGAGCACGCAGGTGTCCAGGGACAGGCAGCCGCAGCCGATGCATCCGGTGAGGTCGTCGCGCAGGCGGATGAGTTGGGTGATGCGGGCGTCGAGTTCCTCGCGCCACTGGGCGGAGACGGCGGCCCAGTCGGTGCGGGTGGGGGTGCGGTTCTCGGGGAGTTGGTCCAGGGCCTCGCGGATGCGTGCCAGGGGGATGCCCACGCGTTGGGAGATGCGGATGAAGGAGACGCGGCGCAGGGTGTCGCGGCGGTAGCGGCGCTGGTTGCCGGTGGTGCGGCGGCTGTGGATGAGGCCCTGGCGTTCGTAGAAGTGCAGGGCGGAGACGGCGACTCCGGCGCGGTCGGCGACCTGGCCGACGGTGAGTTCCTTGGTGATGGGTGGCACGGGGGTCAGTTTAGGCGGGGGTGCTCTGGTGTGCGTACAGGCGTGCGTAGGCGCCGCCGCGCAGGAGGAGTTGGTGGTGGGTGCCGGTTTCGGTGGTGTGTCCGTGGTGGAGGAGGTGGATGCGGTCGGCGGTGCGGGCGTGGGCGGGGTGGTTGGTGAGGGTGAGGTGTGCGGTGGTGGGTGTGGGTCGGGGTGTGGGGGTGGTGGGTTGGTTGATCAGGAGGAGTCGGGCTCCGGTGCGGTGGGCGTAGAGGGTGCGGGCGTGGTGGATGTGGGGGGTGAGGGCGGGGTCGAGGTCGGCGGTGGGGGTGGCCAGGTGGCGGGGGTCCAGGTGGGTGGTGTGGAGGGCGTGGTTGAGGTGGGGGTCGTGGGGGTTGGGGTGAGTGTGGCCGGTGATGGTTTGGGCGAGGGTGGCGTTGGGGTGGGTGGTGTGGAGGGGGGTGTGGGTGGTGGCGTGTCCTGTGGTGGGGGTGGTGTGGTGGTGGAGGAGTTGGGTGAGGGCGTGGGCGGCGGTGGGGGTGAGGCCGACCAGGGCGATGTGTTGTCCGGGGTGGACGGTGAGGTCGAGGTGGTGCAGGAGGGTGGTTCCGGTGGGGTGGGTGAGGGACACGTCGTGGAGGGTGAGCAGGGGTGAGGTGTCGGGGGTGGTGTGGTGGGTGCGCCGTAGGTGGTGGCGGGTGGAGAGCCTCACGGGTGTCCGTTCGTGTGGGTGGTCGTCTCCTGCCTGGGACTGGCCCGGGCGTGTGAGAGTTCTCGTTATGTGTTCGTGTCCTTGGTCTCGTTGTTCAGGGTAGGGGCGGGCGAGTGAGGGCGGGGTCAACCTGTGGGGGCTTGTGGGGGTCTTGAGGTGTTCTTGAGGTAGGGGGTGCCTTCGGGGCGTGGTGGCGGTGGGGGGTAGGTTGCGCGGAACGCGGTTTGGCCGGTGAGGGAGGGGTGCGGTGATGGAGGTGTCGGCGGTGGAGCGGGAGCGCGCTCGGGTCGCGGAGCGGTACCGGTGGTTCGCGAGGAGTTGCGCCAACGGGGGATCGGCGCAGTACGAGCGGCTCGCGTTGGGGGTGGCCGGGGACGCCCGGATGCAGGACCTGGTGTTGTCCCTGCCCGAGGGGAACAAGCGTCAGCCGAACCTTCTGCTGGGGGCGGTGCGGTACCTGGGTGGGCCCACGGGTGAGTGGGGGGCGTTCCGGGACTGGGTGGTGGAGCACTGGGAGCGGGTGCGGGCGGTGGTGATGGCGCGGATGACCCAGACCAACGAGGTGCGCCGGTGCGCGACGCTGCTGCCGGTGCTGGCGGCCCTGGAGGGGCCGCTGGCGTTGGTGGAGATCGGGGCGTCGGCGGGGTTGTGCCTGTATCCGGACCGGTACCGCTACTCCTATGACGGGGGTGAGCCGTTCGGTGCGGTGGGGAATCCGGTGGTGTTGGAGTGCCGTACCGCAGGGGCGGTGCCGGTGCCTGACCGGGTG
Source organism: Nocardiopsis sp. NPDC006938 (assembly GCF_042869555.1). Taxonomy (NCBI): domain Bacteria; kingdom Bacillati; phylum Actinomycetota; class Actinomycetes; order Streptosporangiales; family Nocardiopsidaceae; genus Nocardiopsis; species Nocardiopsis sp. NPDC006938. The sequence continues at coordinate 300,130 of NZ_JBIAGA010000004.1, forward strand.
CCCGAGGTGGTGTGGCGGGTGGGGGTGGACCTGAATCCGCTGGACGCGGCCGATGAGGGGGACGTGCGCTGGCTGGAGTCGTTGGTGTGGCCGGGGGAGCGGGCCGCGGGTCGGGTGGAGCGGTTGCGGGCGGCGGCGTCGGTGGTGGCGGCCGATCCTCCGGAGATGGTGGTGGGGGATCTGCGGGAGGTGTTGCCCGGGGTGGCGGAGCGGGTGCCCCGGGGGGCGACGTTGGTGGTGTTCCACAGCGCGGTGGCGGCGTATCTGTCGGTGGAGGGGCGTGGGGAGTTGGAGCGGTTGGTGGGCGGGTTGCCGGGGCACTGGGTGTCGAATGAGGGGTGGCGGGTCTTTCCGGAGTGGGAGGGGGCGCGGCCGGTGGCGGAGAACGACTTCACGTTGGCATTGGACGGTCGGGTGGTGGGGTGGACGGGTGAGCACGGTCAGTCGTTGACCTGGCGGTGAGGTCGGGGCGGTCGCGGACGACAGGAAGGGGGCTCTCGCACACATGTGCGAGAGCCCCCTTCCTGTTGTGGTGGGGGTGGGTCAGAAGGTGTGGGCGTCGACCTCGGCGAGCAGGGCCTGGCGGCGTTCCTCGGGCAGGAAGGAGGCGGTGAAGGAGTTGCGGGCCAGGGTGCGCAACTGTTCGTGGTCCAGGCCCAGGTGTTCCTGGAGGCCGCGGTAGTTGTCGTCGACGTAGCCGCCGAAGTAGGAGGGGTCGTCGGAGTTGACGGTGACCAGGAGGCCGGCGTCCATGAGTGCGGGCAGGGGGTGGTCGGCGAGGGTGTCGACGGCGCGCAGGCGGACGTTGGAGAAGGGGCACACGGTCAGGGGGGTCTGGGTGGTGGCCAGGTGGGTGACGAGTGCGGGGTCGTCCAGGCAGCGGATGCCGTGGTCGATGCGTTCGGCGCCCAGGAGGTTCAGGGCCTGCCAGATGTAGTCGGCGGGGCCCTCCTCTCCGGCGTGGGCGACGCGGCGCAGGCCGAGGTCGGCGGCGGCCTGGAAGACCTCGGTGAACTTCTGGGGCGGGTTGCCGACTTCGGCGGAGTCCAGGCCGACGGCCTGGATCTGGTGCAGGTGGGGGCGGGCGGCGTGGAGGGTGTCCATGGCTTCGCTGGCGGGGCGGTCGCGTAGGAAGCACAGGATGAGGCTGGTGGAGATGTCGTGGCGTTGGAGGCTGGTGTCCAGGGCGGCGGTGAGGCCGTTGATGACGGTGGCCAGGGGGACGCCGCGGCTGGTGTGGGCCTGGGGGTCGAAGAAGATCTCGGCGTGGCGGACGCCCTGGGTGGCGGCGCGGGTGAGGTAGGCCTCGGCGAGGTCGTGGAAGTCGGCTTCGGTGCGCAGGACTCCCATGAGCTCGTAGTAGAGGTCGAGGAAGGACTGCAGGTCGGTGAAGGAGTAGGCGTCGCGCAGGGTCTGGACGTCGGCGTGGGGCAGGGTGATGCCGTTGCGGTGGGCGAGGTGGAAGGCGAGTTCGGGCTCCAGGGTGCCTTCGATGTGGAGGTGGAGTTCGGCTTTGGGGATGGCCATGGCAGCCGGGCGCCCTTTCGTTGCGGTGGTGTGGTGAGGGGTGTTGGCCATTGTGGCTGATGGCGGGGGGTGGGTCGGTCTGTTGTGGGTGTGGTGGGGGGCGTTGTGGGCCACATCGGCCGGTGTGGGGGGATGTGTGGGGGGCAGGGGTGCGCTGTCGGGTGTTGCCGAGAGTGGAGGAGTGGGTGCGTGGTGGACGTCGCGGAGCTGCGGCAGGACACCCCGGGGTGTGCGGGGTTGGTGTTCTTGGACAACGCCGGGTCGTCGTTGGTGCCCTCGGTGGTGCACGAGGCGGTGGTGGCGCATCTGGAGTTGGAGGCCCGGGTGGGGGGCTATGAGGCGCAGGAGCGGGCGGCGGGGTTGGTGGAGGAGTCCACGGGGCGGATGGCGGCGCTGATCGGTGCCGACCGGAGTGAGGTGGTGTTCTTCGAGGGGGCGTCGCAGGCGTGGTCGGCGGCGTTGGGCGCGGTGGTGCTGGAGGAGGGTCAGCGGGTGTTGACCACGACCAGTGAGTACGCGAGCAACGGGGTGGGGTTGTTGCGGCTGGCGGCGTTGCGGGGGGTGCGGGTGGAGGTGGTGCCCGATGACGCCGACGGGGTGTTGGACGTGGGGGTGTTGGAGGAGGAGTTGGGGCGTGGGGATGTGGGGTTGGTGGCGGTCAACCACATGCCCACGCACAGCGGGTTGGTGAATCCGGTGGAGGAGGTGGGGGCGCTGTGTCGGCGGTTCGGTGTGGTGTACCTGGTGGACGCCTGCCAGTCGGTGGGCCAGTGGGAGGTGGACGTGGAGCGGATCGGGTGCGACCTGCTGTCGGGGACGGGCCGCAAGTTCCTGCGGGGGCCTCGGGGGACGGGGTTCTTGTATGTGCGGGAGGGGACGCCGTTGGGGGAGCCGCTGGCGGTGAACCACATCGGTGGTCGGTGGAGTGGGCCGGGGGAGTACCGGGTGTTGCCGGGGGCGGCGGGGTTCGAGGCGTTCGAACACGCGGTGGCGGCGCAGGTGGGGTTGGGGGTGGCGGCTGGTTACGCGCTCGATGTGGGGATGGGGTGGGCGCGGTCGCGGATCGGCGGGTTGTCGGGGTGGTTGCGGTCGGAGTTGGGCGGGGTGCCCGGGGTGGTGGTGCATGACCGGGGGCGGGAGTTGTCGGGGATCGTGACGTTCTCGGTGGTGGGGCGTGAGGCGGAGTGGGTGGTGGGGGCGTTGCGGGAGCGGGGTGTGCGCACGAGTGTGACGCGGCCCTTCGACCAGCGGTGGTCGGCTGGTCCGGGGCACGCGGTGGTGCGGGCTTCGGTGCACTACTACAACTCGGAGGAGGAGTTGGAGCGCACGGTGGGATGGGTGCGCTCTTTGGTGTAGGCCCTGGGCGGGTCGGGTGTGGTGGCGGTGTGGCTGTCGTGGTGGGGTGTGGTGGCCGGGCGGAGGGCCCGGGGGGCGGGGGTTGTGCGGGGACCGGTGGGGGTGGCCGGTCCCCGCTCTGGTGTGTCAGTCCAGGTCGGCGTAGCGGTCGGTGGCGGCGACCACGGTCTGGGCGATGCCGCCGGTGTTGCTGGTGTGGGCGGCGTCGCCGACGATGACGAGTTCGGCGGCGGGCCAGTTCCTGGCGAGGTCGTGGGCGGTGTCGGAGGGGCCGCTGATGTCGAGGCGGCCGTTGACGAGGGTGGCGGGGATGTGGGCGACGCGGTCGGTGTTGTCGAGGAGTTGGCGGGGGGCGAGGAAGCAGTCGTTGGCCCAGTAGTGGGTGACGGCGCGGGCGAAGGTGAGGCGGAAGGCGGGGTCGGCGTAGCGGGGGTTGGGTGTGAAGCCGGGTGCGGTGGCGACGTGGGTGTCCTCCCACTGGCACCAGGCCTGGGCGGCGTCGTGGCGGACGGTGGGGTCGGGGTCGGCCAGGAGGCGGGCGTAGGCGGCGGGCAGGGCTCGGGGGTCGGCGTCGGGTCCGGCGGCGGCGCGGAAGCGTTCCCATTCTTGGGGGAAGACGCGGCGCATGTCGTGGGTGATCCAGGTGATCTCGGCTCGGGTGCCCGCGGTGACGGCGAACAGGACGAGGGAGATGACGTGGTCGGGGTGGGCCTGGGCGTAGGCCAGGCCCAGGCAGGAGCCCCATGAGGCGCCTATGACGTGCCAGCGGGTGATGCCCAGGTGGGTGCGCAGGGCCTCGAAGTCGTCGATGAGGTGGGGGGTGGTGTTGGTGGTCAGGTCGGCGGTGGGGTCGCCGATGTCGGGAGTGCTGGCTCCGGTGCCGCGTTGGTCGAGCAGGATCATGCGGTAGCGGTCGGGGTCGGTGAACGCGGACCAGCTGGTGTGGGAGCCGGAGCCGGGTCCGCCGTGGACGGCGAGGACGGGGGTGCCGTGGGGGTTGCCGCACTCCTGCCAGAAGAGGCGGTGGCCGTCGGGGCGGGTGAGGTGGCCGCTGGTGTGGGGGGTGGTGGGGGTGTACACAGAAGCTCCGTTTCGTGGGTGGGTGGTGAGTGTAGTGGGGGTTGGTGTGGGGCGGGGGATGGTTGCTGGGAGGGTTGGGGGTGGTGGTTGTCCTGGTGTGGAGGGGGTTGCGTGGTGGAGCCGGTGGGTGGCGTGGGCATGACGGGTGAGGAGGGGGTGGGTGTGGTGGAGAGTGACCCGTTCTTGGTGTTCTGGGGTGAGCGGCATCTGTGCACGTTGGCGTCGCCGCGTCCGGACGGGAGTCTGCACCAGGTGCCGGTGGGGGTGACCTACGACCCGGAGCGGCACCTGGCGCGGGTGATCTCGTCGGGGTCGAGTTACAAGGTGGTGAACCTGGAGGCGCGGCCGGGGTCGTTGGTGTCGGTGTGTCAGGTGGAGGGGCGCCGGTGGTCGACGTTGGAGGGTCGGGCGTGGGTGCGTCGTGATCCGGAGGCGGTGGCCGAGGCGGTGCGCCGGTACGCGGTGCGGTATCGGGAGCCGCGGGTCAATCCGGATCGGGCGGTGATCGAGATCGCGGTGTCGCGGGTGATGGGGAACGTGCGGCCGGAGCGGGAGGGGATCGTCCCCTGAAGGGCCCGGGTTCGGGGTGTGTGGGGCTGGTGTGCGGGTGGGCGCGCCAGCCCCTTCGTCGTGTGCGGGGGGTCAGCGGGTGAGGGCCTTGGCGGCGCGGTCGGCGTCGTTGTCGGTGTTGTAGAGGTGGAAGGCCAGGCGGGTGTGGCCGTCGCGTTCGGTGGCGATGATGCCGGCGTCGTGGAGGGTGGCCAGGGCGCCGGGGTGGTCGACGGTGGTGATGGCGGAGTGGGCGGGTGGTTGGCCCAGGTGGGCGCGGAAGCGGTCGGCCAGGCGGGTGTTGTGGGTGTGGATGTGGTCGATGCCGTGGTCGAGGAGGGTGCGTAGTGCGGGTGCGGCGGCGGTGGCGGCGAGCCAGTTGGGGGAGAGGTCGAAGGCGCGGGCGGTGGGTGAGGGGGTGAAGTGGTCGCGGTAGAAGGCGGTGGCGGGGTGGGCGTCGGCCATGGGTCCGGCGTTGGTGGGGCGTAGGCGGGTGCGTAGGTGGGGGGAGAGGTAGGCGAGGGCGAGGCCGCGGGGTGCCATGAGCCATTTGTAGGCGGAGCAGACCAGGGCGTCGAAGCGGGTGGCGTCCAGGGGGAGCCATCCGGCGGCTTGGGTGGCGTCGGCCAGGACGAGGGTGTGGTGGGTGCGGGCGGCGGTGAGGATGTCGTCGGTGGGGGCCAGGGTGCCGTTGTTGGATTGGACGGGGCTGTAGGCGACGAGGTGGGTGGTGGGGGTGATGTGGTCGGCCAGGGCGTGCAGGGGTGCGGTGTGCACGGTGATGCCGCGGTCGGCGTGGGCGTGGAAGGGGAAGGTGGTGGAGGTGAACTCGCCTTGGGGGAGGAGGACGTGGGCGCCGTCGGGGAGTGAGGCGGCGATGGTGCCGACGAGTTGGGCGGTGCTGGCGCCCAGGGTGATGTCGTCGGTGGGGGCGTGGAGGAGTTCGGCGAAGTGGGTGCGGGTGGTTTCGGTGGCCTGGTTCCAGTGGTGGGGGTCGCCGGTGGCGGTGTGCCAGTCGTGGGTGGCTTGGGTGAGGGCGTGGTGGGCGGTGGTGGGTGGGATGCCGTATTGGGCGGTGTTGAGCCAGGTGGTGTCGGTGTTCCAGAGGCGGTTCATGGGTGGAGGGTAGGTGATGGTGGGTGGTTGTGCGTGGTGTGGGCGGTTTCCACCCGATGTTTTGCTGTTCTGGCAAGCATTGTTGTCGGTGTGGGGGGTGGGGGTGAGGATGGGGGCGAGAGCGAAGGAGAACGGTGATGGACACTTCCGTACGTGAGTTCGATGTCGTGGTGGTCGGCGGGGGCGTCGCCGGGCTGGCGGGGGCGCTGACCCTGGCCCGGGCGCGTCGGTCGGTGCTGGTGGTCGACGAGGGTCGGCCCCGCAACGCCCCGGCCCGGGGGGTGCACGGGCTGCTGGGGTCGGAGGGTGTCTCCCCCGCCGAGCTGCTCGAGCGCGGGCGAGCCGAGGTGGCCTCCTACGGTGGCCGGGTCCTGCGGGGGCGGGTGGAGTCGGTGGAACGCGGTGGTTCGGGGTTCACGGTGGTGTGCGCGGACGGCACCGTGGTGGGCGCGCGGCGGCTGCTGGTGACCACCGGTGTGGTGGACGAGCTCCCCGACATCCCGGGGGTGGCCGAGCACTGGGGGTCGGGGGTGCTGCACTGCCCGTACTGCCACGGGTGGGAGGTGCGCGACCAGCCGGTGGCGGTGGTGGCCGACGGGCCGGTGGCCGTGCACGCCGGTCTGCTGTGGCGGCAGTGGACCGACCGGGTGACGGTGTTCGCCGACCCGGGGCGGGACCTGGGGGAGCAGGGCCGCGAGAAGCTGGCGGCGCGCGGGGTCACCGTGGTCGCCGAACCGGTGGCGGCGGTGGAGGCCGACGACGACGGGGTGAGCGGGGTGCGCACCGCGGACGGCGTGGTCCGGGCGGTGCGCGCGGTGGTGGTGCCGACCTTCACCCGCTCGCGGTCCGGGCTGCTGGCCGACCTCGGGGTACCGGAGCGTGACCTGCGTATGGGCGAGTTGGTGATGGGCACCCACGTGGAGGCCGACGCCATCGGGGCCACTCCGGTGCCCGGGGTGTGGGCCGCGGGCAACGTCGTGGTGCCCCACGAACAGGTGGTCAACGCGGCCGCGGCGGGTAACCGGGCGGGGGCGGCGATCAACGCCGACCTGGTCATGGAGGAGGCGGGCGCGGCGGTGGAGCGGGCGCTGTAGCGACCGGCGCGGCGGTGGAGCGGGCGCTGTAGCGACCGGCGCGGCGGTGGGGCCGCCCCGGCGCCGTGCGGGTGGTCCGTGCGAGGACCGCGGTGGGGCGGCGCCCAAGGGAACCGGCTCCGGTGGCGGGGCGCGGGCGGGGGTGCCGGTCCCGTGACCTCGAACGGGTGTGCGGGAAGGGGCGGGGCGCCCGGCCGCCCGCACGCGGCACCGGGCGCCCCCTCGGGAAGGGCCTTGGGTGGTCAGGGCGAGGTGGTCACACGCTTGCCCTGGTCGTCCTTGACGATGGTGAAGGAGTCCACGACCCGGCCGTCGGCGGTACGGGCCACGTAGTCCAGGGTGGTGCCGTCCACCTCCACGGCCTGGTAGGTCTGGGTGTCGGTGACCTGGAGCCGGGCCTCGGCGCCGTGGTCGGTCCAGTTGCGGTCGCGGGCGTCGTACATCTTGGGGCCGGTGACCGAGACCGCGTACACGGGGCCGGTGTGGGTGTCGGGGTCCTGGGTGCGGTTGGCCAGGAGGTTGCCGCGGCTGTAGGAGTGGTCGTGTCCCTGGAGGACCAGGTCGACGTCGTGCTCTTCCAGTGTGTCGAGCCAGGCCTGGCGCAGGGGGCCGTTGTCGCGGCCGGGGCTGTTGGAGAAGACCGGGTGGTGGAAGGTGACCACCGTCCACTCCTGGGGGTTGTCCTCCAGGACCCCCTCCAGCCACTCCTGTTGGGCGTCCAGCCACGGGCCGGGGCGTGAGGAGGCGGCGTTGCGGTAGTTGGAGTTCAGGACCACGAACCGTACGCCCTGGTAGTCGGTGTAGTAGACGGTCTTGTTGAGGTCCGCGCCCTGGGCGGGGCCGTTGCCCGCGCCGGGGAACTGTAGCGCCCAGTGGTCGCTGAGATCGCTCCCGGAGTACTCGTGGTTGCCGGGGGTGGCCAGGTGGTTGATGCCGCCGGTGGTCTGGGAGCCGAAGGCGTCGTACCACTGCCCCCACTGGGAGTCGCTGTTGGCGTGGTCGATGAGGTCGCCGGCGTGCACGGCCAGCTCGGCGTCGGGTTCGGCGGCCAGGGCGGCGCGCACGACCGGTGCGGCGCCGGAGGGGATGTCGTTCTGGATGTCGCCGAAGTACAGGAAGGTGAAGGGTTCGGCGCCCGAGGCTGCGGTGGTGAAGGTGTGCCAGTCGCTGACGGTCCGTTCGGCGTCGCCCACCCGGTAGCGGTAGTCGGTGTCGGGGGTCAGGCCGTGGGCGGTGGCGGCGTAGTGGGTGCCGCCCGCATCGCCGCTGACCCGGCCCGCCACCCGGGTGACCTGGTCGGGGTCGGATGCGGGGGCGATCTCCAGGACGGCGGTGTCGCCGTGGTCGGCGCGCCAGGTCACCGTCTGGGAGGTGGAGGGGTCGGCGGTGGGCGAGAGCGTGAGCCGTTCGGGTGAGTCCTGGGCGGCGGCGGTGGAGGGTAGGGCCACGGCGGGGGCCAGTGCCACGGCCCCGGCGCTCAGCACCGCCAGGGTGCGCAGGGCCAGGGCGTGCCGGATGGGCAGGGGGCGGGGGGTGGCGCTCATGCGGGGTTCGCTTTCGTGCCGGGGGCGGGACGGTGGCGACGGTAACCGACGGTGTGTAACGGGACGTGAACCCTGGGTGTCGTCCGGTGTTCGCCTGGGGTGACCCCCTGGAGCGCGGGACTCCGCCGAGCGGGGATGGATACGCGGGTCCGCGCGAAGCGGTGGCCTCCGTGGGTGGCGAAGTCGATCACATCGGCAGCTCGATCGAGGGCTTGTCATGCTACGACAGTCGTAGTACGTTCGAGGTAGTAAAAGGCCAAGGGTGAAGGGGAGCGTTCGTGATCAGCGCCGACGCCATCCGTGGCTATGTCGACCTCATGGTGCTCTCACTGCTGCGCCACGGTCCGTCCTACGCCTACAAGCTCGCGCAGCGCATCACCGCGATCAGTGGCGGCAACTACGCCATCAAGCAGACCACGCTGTACTCAGCGGTGAAGCGGCTCGAATCCAGCGGTCACGTCAGCTCGTTCGCCGACATCGCGCCGTCCGGCAAAGCGCGCACGTACTACCGCATCACGGGCATGGGCCTAGCCCACCTCGACGCGAAGATCGAGGAGTGGCACAGCACGAAGTCCGTCGTCGACAAGTTCATCGACATAACCAGCGAAGGAGACGCTCCGTGAACGTCGTCACCTCCTATCTGGACACGATGTTCAGCGCCTACCCGCAGACCTCGCGCCTGCTCGAGGCCAGGGCCGAGTTGCAGGGCATGATGGAAGACGCCTACGCGACCCTCATCGCCGAGGGCCACACCGAGAACGAGGCGGTCGGGCGCGTGATCCGCGACTTCGGCAGCCTCGAAGAGGTCGCACCGGTTCTCGGCATCACCACTGACCTCGCTTCGGCGCCGACCGCGACGTCTGCGTCCGCCGCCGCTGACGCGGGTGCGGGTGCGGCCCCCGCTCTCTTTCGGCACCCGCCCGTGACCCTCGCGGAAGCCCAGGACTACGCGGAAGCACGGCGCCGTACCCGCTTCCATACCAGTGCGGCGGTCGTGCTCTTCGTGCTCTCACCCGCGGCATTGATCACGCTTCCGGTGGCCACCGCGTCCGGCGTGCTCACCGTCGGCAACTCCGTCGGAATCTTCGTCGGGATTGTGATTCTGCTCGTGTTGGTCGCCATCGGAGTGACCCTGCTGATCACGGCCTCTCGAGAGACAGCACCCCACAGGCGCATTGCGGAGGATCGCTTCTCCGTCAATCCGGAAGTCACCCGCTGGGCCGAGGCGCTGGCCCGACGGAACAGCCGCGGGCGGACCCGCTCCCTTCGAGTCGCGATCGCACTCTGGATTCTGGGGCCCCTGCCACTCGTCGCCGCCGCGCTCTTCACGGACAGTTCGCCCCAGGGTGACAGCTGGACCATGGTCGGTGTCGTGGTCGTACTCGCCATCGTCGCGGCCGGACTCGGGGTACTGCTGCCCCAGACCTGGGCGCACACCGCCGCTGGACAACTCACCCGTGGCAGCGGAGCGGAGCGCAGCGCCGTCGGCGTGATCGCGGTGTTCTACTGGCCGCTCCTCGCCGCGATCTACCTCGCCTGGAGCCTCGTCGGCGAGGCCTGGGGCGACTCCTGGGTTGTGTGGCCCATCGGAGCGGTGCTCTTCGCCGGGATCGCAGCGGGCAGCCATGCGACCGAAAGGTATCGCCGGGCACGTTGACGCTCCCTCTGACGCACGACCGATGGTGTGGCGGCGGCCTGGACACGCCTCGTTACGGTGAGGCCCTCCGAGAGCGAGCACCCACTCGAGAACGCGGCGACCGCCGCTCCGGAACACAGCGATCCAACGACGACAGGAAGGTCACGGGAAATGGCACAGCCCCTTGAGCGTATCCAGGACACCTTGCGTAACCGGTGCAGCTCCGAGGAGCGGGAGAAGATCGTGCGACGTCTGCCGCCCGACAGCGGCCTGGACGCGATCGGTGTCCGGATGAAGGAGGTGTTCGACACCGCCAAGCGGTGGGCGGACATCGACCTTCCCCAGCTCCCCGGCCTGTTGACCAGTCCGTGGTACGAAGTGCGTATGGTCGGCGTCGCGATCCTCGACTTCAAGGCGCGGCGCCGTGGTCTTGACGAGGATGGACGGCGTGAGCTCTACGAGACCTACATGAACCATCACGGATACATCAGTGTCTGGGATCTTGTCGACCGCTCAGCCCCCCGCGTCGTCGGCTGGTACCTGCTCGACAAGTCACGTCAACCGCTGTTCGACCTCGCTCGGTCCGATGTGGCGATCGAGCGGCGGACCGCGATCACCGCCTCCTTCTGGCTCATCCGGCAGGGTGACCTGGATGACCCGCTCGCCCTGGCCGAGCTGCTCCTCGAAGATCCCAGTGCACTCGTCGCGAAACCAGTCGGCACCGCTCTGCGCGAGGTCGGCAAGATCGACCAGCGACGTCTGCTCGATTTCCTCGCCGAGCACCGCCACCGGATGAGCCGCCCGACCCTGCGCCTGGCGACGTACCTGCTTCCAAGCGACATCGAGCGCTCCCTTCGAGAGTAGGCGCAGCCCCAGCCCAGTACCGGTACGGGCTCGTGCACCAGCTCCGCCCATGGCCGAGGCGCTGATCATCGGCGGCGGCCGAGCTCTGTCAGCCGAGGCCCCGTGACCTGTGACCGATGGTCGCGGGCGTCTTCTCCAGCGTGCCCCGTAAGACGCTCTGTCCGGTCGGTCGGTGAAAGCCACGGAAAGCACCAGAGCACCGGGGCAACGGCTCCTACCAGCCCCCACCGATCCTCTGGGACCGGCGAACCGACGTCAGCACAGCAGGGACGAGCGGGGTGGGTCCGCGCCAAGCGATCCACCGGCTGGTGTCGTCCGGTGTTCGCCTGGGGTGGCCTCCGTGGAGCGCGGGTCTGGCATAGCGTTCGACCATCCGTCCCCTCGCCAAGGAGTTCTCATGGGTCCCACGCGCGCACGTGTACCGTCCCACGCCCTCACCCGACTGGCCCGGCGCGTCCTGGGTCTGCGTGTGGTGGGGGTGGAGCGGCTGCGCGGCGGCACCAAGAAGGGCGTGTACCGGCTGGTGGCCGCCGACTCCTCCACCCTGGTCGCCTACGTGTGGAACACCGCGGAGAACTACTGGCCCACCGGCCCCGAACCCGAGCAGGGGCCCCTGGACCACGCCGACGGCGCCGACCTGTTCGAGACGGCCACCCGGGCACTGGGATCGGTGGGAGTGCGCACCCCGCGCGTGTACTGGGCGGGCTACGGCCTCGCCGACCTGGGGGACGTGGCCCTGGTGGAGGACGTGCGCGGCCCCACCCTGGAGGACCACATGCGCCACGGCTCCCCCACCCTCGTCGAGGGGGTACTGGACCGGTTGGGCGAGGCGTTGACGGCGATGGGCACCCGGCGGGAGCCGGGGGTGGGCAAGGTGGGGCGGCCGCTGGACCGGGAGCGTTCGTGCGCGCGGGTGGTGGTGGACCGGGCACGGGAGGATCTGGCGGAGGGGGCGCGGCGCCGGTCGGAGCTGGCGGGGGTCGCCTCCCAGGTGCAGGTGCGGCTGGGCGCGCTGTTCGAAGCGGTGGGGCCCCGGTTCGAACACGGTCTGGTGCACGGTGAACTGGGGCCCGACCACGTCCTGGTGGACGCTGGGGGCGAGCCGGTGCTGATCGACGTGGAGGGGCTGATGTTCTTCGACGCCGAGTGGGAGCACGTGTTCCTGCGGCTGCGGTTCGGTGACCGGTACCCGCGCCTGGAGCGGTCCGGTCTGGACCCGGCCCGCCTGGATCTGTACACGTGGGCCCAGCACCTGTCGTTGGTGGCCGGGCCGTTGCGGCTGCTGGACGGGGACTTCCCCGAACGCGAGGTGATGGAGCGGATCGTCGAGCACCACCTGGGTCGGGTGCTCGCCCTCGCCCGGGGGTGAGGGCGAGCACCGTCAGACCGGTCAGCGGCGTTGGCCGATGACCACACAGGTGTCGGTGTCGTCGCAGGTCAACGAGGTGGCCAGGAGTCCCCCCGCCGTCAGGGCGGCCATGGCGTCGGTCCGCTGACCCGGGTTGGCCTGGATCAGCAGGTGCCCGCGAGGCGCCAACCAGGCGCGGGCGTGGGCACAGACGCGGCGCACCACGTCGAGTCCGTCGAGGCCGCCGTCCAGGGAACGACGGGGTTCGTGGTCGCGTACCTCGGTGGGCAGGAGGGCGATCTGCTCCGTGGGCACATAGGGGGCGTTGACGACCACCACGTCAACGCGGCCGCGCAGGGTGGCCGGTAGCGGGGAGAAAAGGTCACCGTGGTGGGCCCGTCCACCCAGGGGGGCGATGTTGTGTTGGGCGCAGCGCACGCTGGTGGCGTCGATGTCGGTGGCGTGCAGGCGCACCCCGCGTTGGCGGGTGGCCAGGTAGGCGCCCAGGGCGCCGGTGCCGCAGCACAGGTCCACGACCAGGGCCCCGGGGCGTGTGCGGGCCAGGGCCTTGGTCGCGAGGAACTCGGTTCGGGGGCGGGGGACGAACACACCGGGCTCGACGCGTAGGCGCAGGTCGTGGAAGCGTGCCCAGCCGAGGACGTGTTCGAGCGGGGTTCCGGAGCTGCGCCGCTCGGCCATGCGAGCGCGTTCGCGGGGGGTGTGCGCGGTGGCGGTGATCAGTGCCGCCTCCTCTTCGGCGAACACGCATCCGGCCTTGCGCAGCTGGGCGACGAGCGAGGTGGAGGGTGGGCAGGGGAGGTGTGACAAGGGGGCCTTTCGGGGTGTCTTCGGACACCCCGGGGGCTACACCTCGGTGGCGTGCGGAGTGCGGGGTGCCCGTCCTGCTGTCGCGTTGATCGGTCCCACCTCCTCGGTCGTGGTGTGCGTACCCAATGTAGTCCGCCACGGGCGGTCGGAGCCACTGTTGGCGCTTGCCGGGCGGGACGTGTTCGAGGGTCTCGGGAGAGTAATCGCGTGGCGGGCGCGGGGTGGAGCGCGTATCGTGCTCCGCATGCGTTCCTGAGTGGTCGGTCCCCGCGTGCGTGGCGTGATGCCCCGTGGGGAGAACCCCTGCCCTGGTCGGGACGCCGTGTTTCGCTCTCTCTTTCTCCTTCTCCTCCTCTCCTGTTCCGCCGTGCCGCGCGGTCCTCCGCGTCGGCGCGTTCGTGTATCCGGTTCGCAGTGGACGACGTTGAGGAGAGATCATGATCGACACCGGTCTGGCGGGACGGACCGTCCTGGTGACGGGCGGTTCGGGAAACATCGGCGGGGCGATCGGCCGCGCCTTCGCCGCCCAGGGCGCCCGCGTGGCGGTGCACTACCTGGACCAGGACCCGCCCGCTCCGGAGGGAACCGCGTGGGCGCACGTGACCCCCGGTCGCCAGGCGGCGCACCGGTGGGCGGACGAGCTCGGCAACGGCGCGTTCGCGGTGGGCGCCGACCTGTCCGATCCCCAGGCGCTCCCGTGGTTGGTGGGTGAGGTCGTGGGGCGGACCGGGGCGATCCACGTACTGGTGAACAACGCCGCGCACTGCGAGACCCCCGACACCGTGGAGACGTTGACGCACGCCTCGCTGGAGCGCCACTACCGGGTGAACGCCGTGGCCCCGGCGGTGCTGACCAGTGAGGTGGTGGCGCGGCGTCGCGGTGGCGAGCCGCTGTGCGTGGTCAATGTCAGCACGGACGCGGCCCGGGCCTTTCCCGGCCAGACCGGTTATGGGACGTCCAAGGCGGCGTTGGAGGCGTTGACCCGGTCGATGGCGTTGGATCTGGCGCCCGGTGGTGTGCGGGTGAACGCGGTGGCGCCCGGGCCGGTGCAGACGGGGTGGATGGACGCGGATCTGGTGGAGCGTGTGGCGCGGGTCGTGCCGATGGGGCGGGTGGGCACCCCCGACGACATCGCCGACGCGGTGGTTTTCCTCGCCTCCGACCAGGCGCGTTGGGTGACGGGGCAGGTCGTGCAGGTCGCGGGTGGGCACGCCCTGTGAGGCTGGCGGCGGGGTTCGTGCGGTGGTGTGATGGCGAGCCCCCGCTGTGACGGTCGTTCGCTGACGGGCGGGGGCAGGTCGCTCAGAGCGGAGTCGTGGCCAACGGTTCGCTCGCCGCGGTGTCGGGTCCGCCCGTCGCCTTGCCGTGGCCCGGTCACCCGGAGTGGCGTGGGCGGAGTCCGGCGCTGGCCAGGGTCCCGGCCGGGCCTGGCGACTCCGGGGGTTGACAACGCCTGCCCATGGAATCTACTTTCCTTTTAGAAAGTTATTGACGAACGGACAGGAGATGATCATGGACGCCGACCCCACACCCCCGCTCGACCAGGCCGCCGAGGCCCGCCGCAGGCTCGCCGCCCACACCGCGCCGCCCGCCTCCTTCTGGGCCCTCCAAGCGGTCGGCTGCACACTGGTCGCGGGCCTGCCGATCTGGATGTCCCTGCTCGCACTCGACGGCCGCCACCTCCAGTGGGTCCTGGTCGCGGTGGCCGTGGCCGCGGCCGCACTGAGCTGGGTCCGACGGCGGCGTACCGGCGTCACCCTGCCCCGTTGGGCCAGCTCCTACCCCAGCGCCCGGCGCCCGCGCGTGGTGGTCCTGATCGTCACGGTCCTCGGACTGATCGCCATCCACACCCTGGTCGGACAGGGACAGGTGGGGCTGGCACTGGCCGTGTTGGGGCCCGTGGCTTTGGCCTCACTGTGCGGCTACCTGTGGGTACACGCGGCCATGCGCCGTGACATCGAGTCCGGCCGGGTACGGGCGTGAGCGCCCAACGCCACCCGGAACTGGAGACCGGACCCCGCCTGGCGATGTGCGCGCTCCTCCAGGGCGCCAAGTGGATCGACTTCGCCACCGTGCGCGACCTCATCGGCATCAGCGACCCGATGGTCTCCAAACACAGCCGCACCCTGGAGGCCGCCGGATACCTGGAGGTCCGCAAGGGGGCCGTCGGGCGCCGCCCCAAGACCTGGTTCCGCCTGACCCCGCAGGGCCGCACGGCCCTGGCCAGTCACCTGGCCTGGTTGAACGAGCTGGGGTCGACCACCACCGACGACCAGGGCCCCTGACCCCCGGCCGGAGGCTCACGTCGGCCAACCAGGTGTTCTCGGAGGCCGACTCTCCCAGCTACGCACCGTCCTCTGCACCATCAGCTCCCAGGAGCTGATCCGCACCCACTCGACGACATGCTGTGCCTGGCCGCCGTCCTTCAAGGACGGGCACTCCACGGCAGCGATGCTGATGAGCAAGCTTTCGGCCTACGGTGCCCTCTGGCCCAGCCCGAGGACGAGCCGGGCGTTGATCGCCGACTCCGAGGAGTGAGAGATCTCGTGGTGCCCCTGGACGTCGTAGATGGCCGTTGGGGGATCGGATGTGCGAGCGACGGTTCTTTCATCGAACCCTTCTCAGGCGCTCCGCCGCTCGATCCACCAGCGGACCGCGATAACGGTTCATCCTCTCGACGACATCAGCCACATGTTCGGGGTCCGCACCCGGTCGCATCGGTGATCCCGCGTCAAATGGCGGATTCGGATCGTACTCGATCGCGAGCTGTGCCCGCTTCGCCACATCCGAGCCGAACAGTTCGGATGCCAGCGTCAAAGCGAAGTCGATTCCACTGGAAACTCCGGCACCCGTGATGACCTTTCCATCACGTACGACGCGCTCCGCCGTCGGAATGGCGCCGAGGCGCTCCAGGAGACGAAGGGAGCCCCAATGGCTCGTCGCTCGTCGTCCATCGAGGAGGCCTGCGGCGGCCAACGCGAAGGAACCCGTGCACACACTGGTGACGTACCGCGCCCCGGCTGCCTGCCGACGGAGGAAATCGAGTGCCTGCTCGTCCTCGAAGAGTTCGAACGCACCCTGTCCTCCAGGTACGAACAAGACGTCAGCCTGCGAAGCGTCCGCGAACGTCGACGTCGGCACGATCGAGAAACCCGCATCAGTGGGCACAGGTTCGATTCGATGCCAGACCACATGCTGTTCGACACCTGGTAGGCGCGAGAACACCTGAACGGGGCCAGTGAGATCGAGTTGAGTGACGTTGGGGAACAGTAACGAGACGATACGCACCGGCTGCGACATGAGTCCCATCATACTGGTCGACGCTCACTATCCGTATCCCCGGGGGACTTGAGCAGCAATCGAACGGCCAGTGGCATGAGCGAGCCGTCGAGGCGCGGCTTACCGCCACCGGCCGTTCTGATTCGGATATGCGCGCAGCGGCCTACAAGGGAGGAATTGGCGGAAGAGCCGTGACCCATCGAATGGGGGAACCTGGCCTCTGCCGTGCCTTCTGACCATCGAAGACGAAGACGTCGCGGCGACGTGGTGCAGGCGCCTACCGGGCGACTCCGGCCAGCGTTCAGCCCGGAAGTCACCGGGTCTCACGGGAAACGGGCCGGGGTCCGGGCCGGACGTCAACCGTGGGATTTTCCGCGAGAACTACCGGGACCCCCTCACACGGAACGACCGCACGAAGTGCGTCACCACACGCTGGGCGGCGCGGGCGGCCAGGTCGCGGTCGGGCTCACCGTCCACGGCCGCCGTGACGGCGACCCTGAGCAGCCGCAGGTCCCCGGCGCCCACATCGGCCGCGACGCTCCCGCCCTCCCGGGCGCGGACCAGGAGGCGATGGAGTTCCTCGTGCACGCGCGCGTCCAGGGCCCGGGCCCGCTCGGGGAAACGCGCGCGGTGATCCGGGGAGCACGCGCGCGTGGCGACCGTCTCGGCGGCGACGACTCGGAGAGCGCGTTCCAACGCCAGATCGGCCGCGGCGGACCGGGCCAGCTCCTCGAAACGCTCCACCAGCTCCCGCTCCGCCTGCTCGGCCAGGTCCGCCACGAGTGCGTCGCGGGTGGGGAAGCGGCGGTGGACGGTCGCGTTCGAGACCCCTGCGCTGCGGGCCACGGCCTGTGTGGTCGCCTCCAGGCCCCGGTCACGGAAGACCGACCGGGCGGCCCTGAGCACACGGAGCCGGTTGCGTCGGGCGTCCTGCCGCAACTGCGGGTCCTGGACCATCTGTCGTCTCACTTTCGGCGTCGTCGGGATGGGCGGCAGCCGGGGTCCGGTTGCCGACAGTGGCACCGGCCACCACCGGTGAGAACCCACACAGACGGCGGGGGCTTCCCCGCACGAGGAGGAACCATGCGCGCGGTGCGCTACGAACGCTACGGAGGGCCCGAGGTCCTGGATGTCGTCGACGGGCTCACCCCGCCCCCGGTGGGCGCGGGCCAGGTGCGGGTGCGGGTGTCGGCGGCCGCCGTGGGCGGAGGTGAGGTCCCCATCCGAGCGGGGCGGCTGCGCCGTGTGCTGCGCCAGCGCATGCCCGCCGGGACGGGGGTGGACTTCGTGGGGAGTATCGCCCAGGTGGGGGCCGCCGTCACGCGCGTGGGGGTCGGTGACGTGGTGTGGGGAGTGGTCCCGCACGGCACCTTCGGCGCCATGGCCGAGCAGGTGGTCGTCCCGCAGGAGCGGGTCGCGGCGGCTCCGCGTTCGGTTCCGGCGTGGGAGGCCGCGGCGTTGCCGTCCTCGGGTACGACGGCGCTGCACGCCCTGACCCGGCGGGTGGCGCTGGGATCGGGGCAGCGGTTGCTGGTGCGCGGGGCGGCCGGAGGGGTGGGGGTGGTCGCCGTGCAGCTGGGCGTCCACCTCGGGGCACGTGTCACCGCGCTGGCCGGGGCGGCCCACCTGGACTGGTTGCGGGGGTTGGGCGCCGAGGAGGCCTTCGACCACCGCCGCACCGATCTGGAGGACCTGGGCCGCTACGACGTGATCGTCGACCTGGTCGGTACGCGGATGGCCCGGGTGCGGGACCGGCTGGTACGGGGAGGCACACTGTTCCCGCTGGCCCTGGACCCCACCCGCCCGATCCGGTCCGCGCTGTGGGTGGTCGCGGGCGGCCTGGACCGGCGCACGCGCCTGGGCGCGTTCAGCAACGACCCCTCGCAGGCAGAGCTGGAGGAGCTGGCGGCCCTGGTGGACGGGGGAGCGGTCGCGCCGGTGGTCAGCGCCGTGCTGCCGATGGAGGAGGTGTCCGAGGCGCACCGCAGGCTGGAGCGCGGGGGCGTGCGGGGCAAGATCGTCGTGACGCCCTGAGGGTAGGGGGCCCGGCGTCGCGCGGCCGCCGAGGAACCGGTGGACGCGGCGACGGGTTCCCGGCCGCCGGTACTCCGGATAGCCTGCCGCACATGACCTCCCGTGGATCGGAACCCCGCTCGGGAACGTCCGGGACACGGATACCGGGCGGACCGGGCTGGTACATGAACGCCCTCACCCTGCTTCCGGTGATCGAGGACCTGAGTGAGTTCCGCGCCGCTCACGAGCACGACCGGGCGCTGCCGGTCCTGGAGAAGCTCTGGGGCGGCCACCCGGGGAAGGCGGAGCCCCTCGCGCTGGCTCTGGCCCGCGCCGAGCCGACCGTGCGCCACCGGGCGCTGCTCGCTGACGTTCGTCGTGACCTGGGCCGGGTCGACTGGGCCGCCGCCGAGTACGGCGAACTGATCGACCTGTGCCGTGGCACCGCTCGCGAAGCCGTCCTGTGGCAGCACCTGGGCAAGGTCCACTTCGTCGCCCGGGACCACCCGAGGGCCGCCCGGGCCTTCGCCCTCGCTCTCGCCCTCCGGGTCCGCGGCGGCGCGGGGAGGGATCTGGTCGCCTCCTCCCGTCTGGCCCTGCGACGTGCGACGCTGCTGATCGGCGCCCTGGAGTGGTTCCCGCCCCGGAAGGAGTTCCCCGGCGGGGTTTCCGGTGGTCGGGCTGGGCCGTGCCCGCCCACCCACCCCGGCGACGTGGGCTGTGCCTGTCCAGAGCACTTACAGCCATGGGTGTGATGTCCAGGGCGTGGCGACGCGGTCCGCGTTCGTCAACGACACCCGTACTACTTGAAGTCGGATTCGCTGTTCGAGTCCTCCTCAAGGAGTACCGGGGACGTCATCTCCTGGGTCGATGCGTTCAGGCAGGGCTCTGGGACACAGTGATCGTGTGTCTGAAGCGATCACTACCCATGGCCTGGGCAAGACGTACGGAAACCAGGCAGTTGTCCAAAACCTAGATCTACGTGTTCCAAGAGGGTGCGTATACGGATTTCTGGGACCCAACGGGTCAGGGAAGTCGACCACCATGAAAATGCTGCTGTCGTTGGTGCGCCCCACCTCCGGCGATGTCCACATCATGGGCCGCCAAATGCAGAGGTCGACACGTCGCGATCTGCTGGGTGAAATGGGTTCGCTCATCGAGGCCCCGCCGGCCTACGTCCACCTCACCGGTCGCGAGAACATGCGATTGGCGCAGCGGCTATTGGACCTCGGCGATGGTCAGGTCAATCGGGCCGTAGAGGTCGTGCGTCTCCAGGACCATCTCGACAAGCGGGTACGCGACTACTCTCTGGGAATGAAGCAGCGCCTGGGAATCGCGATGGCGCTGGCCCGGGAGCCGCAGATCCTGATCCTCGACGAGCCCACCAACGGTCTTGACCCTGCCGGAATCGAGGAGATGAGGCGCCTACTCAAACAGTTGGCCGACCGCGGGACCACTGTGATGGTTTCCAGTCACCTGCTGGGCGAGATCGACCGGACGGCCACCGTCCTCGGTATCCTCAGCGAAGGCCGCATGCTCTTCCAGGGCACACGGGAGCAACTGTTCGCCCGGTCGGTCCCCGACGTGCTCATCGACACCTCAGATCCCGACCAGGCGACCGCTCTCACCGCCCGGTCGGGCGCTGTCCGCGACGGGGACAGCGTACGGATTCCCGGACTCGACCACGCCGCCACCGCTCACCTGGTGGCCTACCTCGTTGACAGGCGCGTCGCCATCCACGGCGTGCGCCGTGAGGATCAGTCACTCGAGGACGTGTTCATGGATCTGACAGGGGGACGGGGTCTGTGATCGGTCGCGCCGTGGCGAACGAGTTCGCGAAAATGCGCCGCCTGCACGTGGCACCCGTCCTTGTCATCATGGTCATCGGCGTGGTCGCGCTGTCGTGCATCACCTTCACCACTCCCGGATTCATGGCCTCGGTCGACGACCCCGCCGCGCAACCGTGGCAGTGGCTGCTCGCGGGACTGGCGCTCGCCGTGCCGCTGGTCTCGCCCATCCTTCTGGCGGTTCTGGCAAGCCGACAGGTCGACGTCGAGCACCAAGGCAACGGCTGGATCTTCTCCCAGACCTCCGGCCTGACTCCCGGTCACCTGTGCCGGGTCAAGTTCGTCGCCACCGGCTCACTCGTGGCCGCGGCCATCCTTGTCCAGAGCACAGTGGTGATCGTCCTGGGGGCGTTGGTCGGCATCACGACCAACTTCCCCACTGGGCAATGGCTGGGCTACACCGCCTCGATCGCGGTGGTGAATCTGGTGCTCCTCGCCCTCCACATCCTGTTGTCAGCACGCATCCCCAATCAGCTCGTAGGCCTGGGTATCGGCGTGCTGGGCGTATTCGTGGCCCTGTCCAGTACGGGGATGCCCCCATGGCTCAACCATGTGCTCCTTCCGTGGGGATACTACGCACTGTCCACTCCTGTCGACACGAGAGGAGGCGGCGTGGTCGCCCTCGACCCGCCCTACATGAGTGTGGTCATCCTCGGAGTCCTGGGCGGCGCCGTGTTCCTGGCCACCACCCGCATGTTCGACCGCCAGGAGGCCTGACCATGGGAGCGGTCCGAGCCGAGTTCCTCAAGCTGAAGCGCTCCCTGAGCTGGGCCGTGGTGGTTCTGCTGCCGCTGATGGCCGTCATCACCGGGGTGGCCAACACACTTGCCTCCGGCCAGCAGATGGGCGAGGGATGGCACACCCTGTGGATGCGGGTCGTGGTCTTCTACGGCTTGTTCCCGCTGGCCGTCGGCGTGGCAGTGCTGGCCTCGCTGGTGTGGCGGGTCGAGCACCAGGGAGGCAACTGGAATGCGCTGATGGGAAGTAAGGTATCCAGCTTCGAGGTGGTGTTCGCCAAGACAACAGTGCTGGTTTCCCTGGCTGCGGCCCTGCAAGCCGTGATGGTGGGCAGCGTGATCGTGGCCGGAAAGTTGGTGTTCGCGCTGCCCGGGGTCCTGCCACCCCGGTATTTCCTGGTCAGTGTCGTCATCGTCGTGGCCTGCCTGCCGGTGGCGGCCCTGCAATCCGGTCTTTCGATGCTCCTGCGATCGTTCGCGGCCCCCGTCGCCGCGGCTCTGTTGGGAGCGACCACCGGCGCATTCCTGCTGATGGTACGGCTCGACACCCTGTCGATGTTCCTGCCGTACGGACTGGTCAGCCGGGCAACCCAGTTGGGAACCGGGACATTCGCCGACAGCGGGGCAGTCACTCCCGCGGTCGTGGCCGTCCTCGTGGCCGCGGCTCTCGGCATCGCCGCAGTTGTGGTCACCGCTGCGGTGGCCATCTTGGACCGTCTTGACATTCGCTGACGAGACGCCGTAGGTCCCGGGTACCATCCGGGGCCTACGGCGTGGGGGCGTCCTGCCCGTCTCCGCGGGTTTCGACCAGGCCGGTGTCAAAGGCGAAGACCACGGCCTGCACGCGGTCACGCAGGTCGAGCTTGGTCAGAATCCGCCGTAGGTGCGTCTTGACCGTTGTCTCGGACACGTACAGCCTGTCGGCGATCTCGGTGTTCGACCATCCGCGGGCCACCAGTACCAGGACTTCACGCTCACGGGACGTCAGGACATCGAGGGACTCGTGGCGCGCCGGGCCGCCGTCATCCGCAGGCAGACGGTCGGCGAACCGGTCGAGAAGCCTGCGGGTGGCGCTGGGGGCGACAACAGCATCACCGGAATGGACCGAGCGGATCGCCGACAGCAAAGCGGTTGGCGGTGCGTCCTTGAGAAGGAAACCACTGGCCCCAGCCCTCAACGCGGCATAGACGTACTCATCGAGATCGAAGGTAGTCAGAATCAGTACCCGCAGCTGATTGCCCATGGAGCGGATGCGGCGTGCTGCCTCCACACCATCCATCCGCGGCATGCGCACGTCGATGACCACAACGTCGGCCTCCACGCGTTCCAGCAGCTCCAGCGCTTCGATCCCGTCCCCGGCCTCACCGACGACCCGCATATCGGATTGGGAGTCCAGGACCATCTGGAAGCCGACCCGCACCAGCTCCTGGTCATCCACGAGGATGACGCGGATCATCTCCTCCGACTGCTCGACCGGTGAATCCACGGCTCTTCCTTTCGTTTCACCTGGTGCTGGGGCGCAGTGGCAGTGACGCCACCACCTCGAAACCTCCGCCTGTGTGAGGCCCCGTCCGCACGGAGCCCCTGTACACCGACACTCGCTCGCGCATACCTATCAGGCCGTGCCCCCGGCTGTTGCCCGCGGCCCCAGGGGCGGCCGCGCCCCACCCGTCGTCGAGGATCCGCAGTTCCAGCGCGTCCGCGCCGTAGTGCACACGCACCTGGACACGGCTCACTCCGGGACCGGCGTGTTTGAGCGTGTTGGTCAGCGCTTCTTGAATCACGCGGTACGCGGCGAGTTCCACCCCGGCCGAAAGTCGGCGCTGCTGCCCTTCGGCGGTGAACTCCACCGGCAGTCCCGCCCCGCGCATCTGGCCGATTACCTGATCCAATTGCCTGATCCCGGGCTGCGGTGTGTACTCCTCCTCGCTTTCGCGGAGGACCCCGAGAATCCCGCGCACCTCAGCCAGCGCTGACCTACCCGTAGTCGCGATGGTTTCCAGTGCGCCCTTGGCCCGGGCCGGGTCGTCATCGATTGCGTAGGTCGCGCCGTCGGCCTGGATCACCATCACGCTCAGACTGTGAGCCACCACGTCGTGCATCTCGCGGGCGATACGCGCCCGCTCTTCGGCCACTGCGGTCTGTGCCTGGGTATCGCGCTCACGTTCCAGCCACCGCGCGCGCTCCTCCAAACCGAGGATGTAGCGTCGACGGACCTTCATATAGAGCCCGGTGACCCAGAACAGCAGGATGAGAAAGGTGTAAGTGGCGAAGGCGTCCCAGTCGCCCCAGTCAGCGTGGGGGGACCGCGCGATGGCCAGGAGCAGGCCGACTTCGACGATGCCCAGCGCGGTGAGCGTCCACAGCCACTGGCAGCGCGCCGCAACGGTGTACATGGCGACGACGACGGCGAAGTCGGCGGCGATCAACCCCACCCCCAGACCCAGTTGCACTGCGGCAACAACGGCGACGACCGTGAACACGGCCACAGGGAAGGTGCGCCGCCATGCCAGCGGTATCAGTAGCGCGAAAGCGGTGACGAGGTGCGGGGGCACGGACAGGTGGCCGGGGTCGGCGCCAGCGTAGCCAAGGATCGCGCCCGCACACAACAGCAGGAAGGGAGCGACGCTGATCGTATCGACGAGCATTTCGTGTCGCCGCAGCCAATGTTGCACTCTGCCGAACATCCGCTCAGTGTAAGTTCCCGAAATCGTCGGGGGAGATCAGAAGGGAGGAGGTGGCAGGCGGGTCTGGCCTGCTGGATATCGACCATCGAACAGTCGATGGCACGGTCTTTCCGCCTTGCGGGGCCACGCGGGCTCCAAAGGCGCGTTTGGCCATCCCGCGCAGCACGAGGTGGGGGCCGGGAACCGATGTCTGTCCATGCTCCGAGCGCACCGGAAACCTCCGTATGTTGCCAGGAGGAGGCCACATCGGCTTGGGACACCGGTTCCCGCAGCTGGGTCCGGGGGCAGTGGTCGGGAGCCTCGGGGCGGAGACGCGTTGCTCGCGGTCAGGGTCAGGCGGAAGCGCTGTTCCAGGTCGGACACCGACAGACGCCCAGATCCCCGCTCGACCTGTGGCTAGCTCCTCGCCCCCGACAGCGCAGGGGATCGGGGCGGTCAGGGTTGGTGGGGTTCGGGAGCGCTCATGGCGTCGGCGATCCAGGCGTAGGGCAGGGTGTCCTCGTCGGGCGGGGTGTCGTTGATCAGGGCCATCAGGTCCAGGTAGCGGCCGTGGGTGTGGTCGTAGACCGGGTCGGTGGACTGGGCGTCCTCTTCGGCGATCTGGCGTTCGAGTTCGGGGATGAGTCGGAACCCCTCGGCCTGGCGATTGCGGGCCTCGGGTGTCAACGGGGCTTCGGACAGTTCCATGGCGGCCTCCATCAGAGCGATGACGGCCCGCTGCGCGCGGGCGGAGCGCGGGTGCTCGCCGGCGCGGTGGGCGGCCAGGACCTCTTCGACGAGGGGGACTCCGCTTTCGTACATGAAGTGTTGGAAGGGCGGGCTGGCGATGTCGCGTCCCACGCCCGTGGAGTAGGTCTGGTGCAGGTAGGTGCGTACGGCGTCGCGGAAGGCCGGGTCGCGTACCAGGTCGGCCAGTTCGATCCATGCCTGGAGCTGGGTGGGGGTGGGGTCCTCGGGCAGGTGCGGGCGCATGGTGCGCAGGCGGTCGACGAACCCGTCGGGGACGTCGAGGCCGTGGGCGACGTCGTTCCAGAAGTCCTCGATGATCCGTTCGCGTTCCTCGTCGGTCATGGTCACGAGTTGGTGCATGAGGTCGGCGCGGGTGGGGGTGGCGCCCTGTTTGATGAGCGTTCGCAGTACGGCTGTTCGGGCGCGCAGGACGCGTTCCTGGTCGAGGACGATCTCCAGGTGGGTGGTGAGCAGGTCGTGCAGGGTGGTGTGGCCCTTCAGGAGGCGGCGGATGCCGTTGAGGTCGGTGTCGAGTTCTCTGAGGGTGCGTACGAGTTCCAGGCGGGCGATGGTGTCGACGTCGTAGAGGCGGTGGCCCGCGTCGGTCAGGTGTGTGGGCGGGACGGTGTCGGTGTCGGCGTAGAAGCGGACGGCGCTGACGCTCAGGCCGCTGCGGCGTGCGGCGTCTCCGATGGAGTACAGGGTGTCGTTGTCCATGGGGTCACTGTGGTGCCTCAAGTGGCTTGAGGTGCAAGCGCCTTTCGGGGTGGGGTGGGTTCGAACCCCGGTGGATTGTACAGCGCTGGCTGTACCTGCCGCGTTTTCGCGGGTGGGGGGTCCGCCCTCAATAACGTTGGGGGCGGGCGTGAGGGGTTCGGAGGGGGTGGGGACACCCTCAGGGTCCTGACTTCCTAGAAGGTTTGGTTATCGGAAGTCAGGATCGCGGGGTTCCTGGGATCTGTTTCGTCGCGAAATCCTACTAACGTTTCAAGAAAAACGTAACCAACGAAACGTTACAAGGAAGGGCCCCGCCACCCCTCCCCTCGCCCCGTGGGCGGGGGGAGGGCAGGGCCGGACCCCTTCTGGGGAGGCCGCCCTCGGCGATCTCCCCGCCGGATGCCGCAAGCTCGGGCCTTCGGCAAAAAGCCAAGGAGCCCGCCGAAGCGGGGGAGAGGCCTTCGCGCCTCACCCGTCGGCTTGCCGGGGCCGATGGGCCCGGGGGCGCGGGAGGTGAAAGGGATCACGGGTGTGTCCGTTTCCACTCTACCTACCGGTAGGTAGAGTGGAGACCGCACCCGCCCACCATTCCCAGGGGGAAGACCGCCCATGAACTCCAACACCCGAGAACGCGCCATGAGCGTCTACGCCGCCCACTTCGCCGCCCACGGCTACCGGGGAACCTCCCTGGAGGCAGTCGCCCGCGAGGTGGGGGTGCGCAAACCCACGCTGTACCACCACTTCCCCGGCGGCAAGGAGACCCTGCACCAGCAGGTGGCACTGGCCTTCATCGAACGACGCGGCCGCGCCCTGACCCGCGCCCTGGCCACCGAGGGCGAGTTGGCCACCGTGTTGGAAGCCGTCATCACCGAGGCGGTGGCCGACCCCACAGGGGCCGACACCTCGTTCGACCAGTACCTGTTCGACTCCCTGGACCAACTGGAGGAGGACGTGCGGTCCGCGTTGCGCACCGCCTACGTCTCGGCGCTGCTGGACCCGCTCACCGAACACCTGCGAAACGCGGTCTCCGCCGGCGAACTGGCCGACCGCGACCCGGCCCTGCTGTGCAACGCCTTCCTGCACCTGGCCCGCGCGGTGGACCTGAGCGGCGCCGAACCGGGCGCGCGCATGCTGGTCGAGCTCTTCCTCAACGGAGCCCGCCCCACCTGAGCCAGGCGCACACCGCTCCCACCCACCCCGCCTGGACCACACACGGCCCAGGCGCGGCCCTTACCGCACGAAAGCGAGGCAACCATGCACGGCAAGACACCGCCCTGGGCCATCGAGACCCAGGGGCTGACCCGCGACTTCGGCTCCACCACGGCCGTGCGCGGCCTGGACCTGCGAGTCCGGACCGGTACCGTCTTCGGGCTGCTCGGACCCAACGGCGCCGGCAAGACCACCACCGTGCGCATGCTCACCACCCGCCTGGTACCCACCGGCGGAACCGCACGGGTGCTGGGCCTGGACGTGGTGTCCCAGGCCCGGCGGGTGCGCACCCTGATCGGTGTCACCGGCCAGGAGAACGGTCTGGACGAGGAAGTCGACGGGCGTACCGGCCTCATACTGTTGGCCCGCCTGAGCGGACACCGCCGGGCGGTGGCCCGCGACCGGGTCGAGAGCCTGTTGGAGGTGTTCGACCTGACGGAGGCGGCGGGTCGGGCGGTGCGCACCTACTCCGGCGGTATGCGGCGCCGACTCGACATCGCCGCGAGCCTGTTGGGCTCACCCCGGCTGCTGTTCCTGGACGAACCCACCACGGGACTGGACCCGCGCAGCCGTGACCAGGTCTGGCACATGGTGCGTTCCCTGGCCGAGCAGGGCACCACGGTGCTGCTGACCACCCAGTACCTGGTCGAGGCCGACCAGCTGGCCGACCGGGTCGCGGTCATCGACCAGGGCCGTGTCCTGGCCGAGGGCTCCCCTGCCCGCCTGCGCGCCGACCACGGACGACCCCGCCTGCGCCTGCGTCTGGAAGAACGCGGCCACCTCGAGGAAGCCCGCCGGGTGCTGGCCGAGCACACCGACCACGCCGTGATCCAGGACGAGGACACCCTCACCGCCACCCTGACCGGGGAGGACCCGGTCGCCCGATCCGGCGCCCGGGCCCTGGAGGCCCTGGCCCGCGCCCGGGTGCCGGTGGGCTCCTTCGGAGTGCAGCCGCCCGAGCTGGACGAGGTGTTCCTGTCCCTGACCGGGAGCGAGGAGGCCGCGTGAGCGCCGAGACGACCGAGTACACACCGAACACCGGGGAGGAACGCGTGGACCGCACCGAGACCCTTGAGAATCTGATGGCGTATCCGGCGCCCGCGCGTCCCACGGCGGTGCGCTCGGTCGCCCTGTTGGGCGGCCGGGCCCTGTCCCACCTGCGGCGCGAACCCGTCCAACTCATCGACGTGACGATCTTCCCCGTGCTGATGATGGTGATGTTCACCTACCTGCTGGGCGGGGCGATCTCCGGTTCCACCGACGCCTACCTGTCCTTCCTGCTGCCGGGGATGATGGTGATGAGCGTGGTGTTGTGCACCGCGGCCGGTGGTGTGCGGCTCAACACCGACATCGAGCGCGGAGTGTTCGACCGGCTGCGCACGTTGGTGGGCTGGCGTCCGGCTCCGCTGGTGGGGTCGCTGGTGGGTGACGTGGCACGCTACACGCTGGCGGTGTCGAGCGTGCTGGGCGCCGGCCTGGTCCTGGGGTTTCGACCCCAGGGCGGGGTGGGGGGAACGGTGGCGGCGGTGGCGCTGCTGGTGCTCTTCGCCGTGTGCCTGACCTGGGTGTGGTTGC
The DNA here is from genome assembly GCF_042869555.1 of Nocardiopsis sp. NPDC006938. Lineage (NCBI taxonomy): Bacteria > Bacillati > Actinomycetota > Actinomycetes > Streptosporangiales > Nocardiopsidaceae > Nocardiopsis > Nocardiopsis sp. NPDC006938. Next base: position 327,865 of record NZ_JBIAGA010000004.1, read on the forward strand.
TGGTGGGGTTGGTGGCGCGTTCGGCGGCGTCGGTCACGGCGGCCAGCACCCTGCTGTTCCCGCTGGCGTTCCTGGGCGACGTGTTCGTTCCGGCCCAGACCCTGCCCGGGTGGTTGCGGGTGGTGGTCGAGGTCAACCCGGTGGCGCACCTGGCGCGGGCGGTGCGTGATCTCATGGCCGGGGCGGGAGTGACGTCCTCGGTGGTGTGGACGCTGGTGTGCGCGCTGGTCCTGGTGGTGGTGTTCGTGCCCTGGACGTTGGCCGTGTACCGGCGGCGTTGAGTCACTCTCCCCTCTCCTGCGTGGGGCCCGTGGAGGATGACCACAGGAACCAGCGGGAGGTCGGTGACCCACGCGGGAGGTCGGGAGACTGCTCGCACGGACAGCGTGCACACCCCCGTGGGTCGAGGATGATGACCACAGGATGTGGCGGTAGAGCCGTGACCTGGGCGACGCCTCGGTGACGGGGCCGATGTGCCCAGTTCGCGGCCCCAACGTTCGTGGCCATGCCGCATGAGTACCTCTCCGAAGACGGCTCCGATATCACCTCGACACACGGACGATGCTGGCGCTCATCCCCGCAGACGGACACGCCTGGCAGTTCACCACCGACGAAGCGGCCCCAACGTCGCACGAAACGTCGTGAGCACAGATCGGCGTGTTCGTGTGCTTCGAGCTTCACAGCGGTGGAAGCGACGCGTTCGGATCGGTCATCGTCCGGAGGATGCTTCCACCGCACGCTGGTGGGCCCGAGACAGCATGGTCAACACACTGTCGGCCGGTGGAGCCATCTCGTGGAGGTGTACGTCGCGTAGCTCGTCCATGAAGCGGTTCCACAGTTGGGGGCCGCCGTCAGCGAGGATCTGTGCACGGATCGCGAGTTCCGGTGCCGTGGGCAGCCAGCGAGTACCCCACTGACCGAGCTGGGCAAGAACCGGGATGAGCTCGATCGCGGGCTTGGTGAGTCGGTACTCAATCTTCTGTCGGTGGCTCGGGTCATCGTGTCGGCTGAGCAGACCCGCATTGACCAGCTTCGACAACCGGGAGGAAAGGATGTTCGAGGCGATCCCCTCCAGAGAGTTGCCCAGAAGTTCCCGGAAGTGACGGTGTCCTCCGAAGACGATGTCTCGCAGCACGATCAGGGACCACCGGTCTCCGAGTAGTTCGACGGTCATGTTGAGGGGGCATCCTGACCTGCCACCCGGCACCGGGAGGTGCTCGATGGGCTCTTCGTCGTGCACTGATTGCAACATGCAATCAGTATATGATAACGTGCAAACCGGTTGTTAGTTGCAAGCAGTAGGGGGTAGGGGTTGTGGGGCGTTTGCTCTACTCGATGATCGTGTCGGCAGACGGCTACGTCGCGGATTCGGAGGGTCGCTTCGCCGATTGGGCACGCCCCGACGAGGAAGTACTCGAAGCGGTGAACGAGGACACCGCCGACGTCGGCACGTTCCTGTACGGGCGACGCATGTACGAGATGATGGCCGTGTGGGAAACCGACCCCGCCGTACAGTCGCAGTCACCGCAGTCGGAGGAGTTCGCTCGGCACTGGCAGTCGAAGGAGAAGATCGTCTACTCCACCACGCTCGAAGACGTGGACACGAAGCTGACTCGCCTGGAGCGTGACTTCACCCCGAAGGAGGTTCGCGCGGTCAAGGAAACCGCGGGACACGACCTGACGGTGGACGGCCCCTCGCTTGCCGCTGAAGCATTCCGGCACGGTCTCGTTGACGAAGTGCACATGCTGGTCTGCCCCATCGTGCTCGGCGGAGGTCTACGAATGCTGCCGGACGTGAGACTCAACCTCCGTCTTCGCGCGGAGCGCCGTTTCGGCAACGACATGGTGCAACTCAAGTACACCGTTGATTGATGATGGGTGAGGTAAGTCCAGAGACGGTGACGCGGCCGACAGCGGCGGGTGTCGGCTACCGGCTCGGTGCGTTCCGCGGCAGCGAGGTATGGGCGTCGGTCGAGGACTCCGTCCTGCTGATCGGGCCGCCCTCTCGGGGAAGGACCTGCACGTGGTGCTCCCCATGATCTTGAACGCGCGCGGCGCGGTGATCGCGACCAGCACCCGCCCGGACAACCTCACCGCGACCCCGCGCGCCCGCGATCAGGTCGGCCCGGTCGCCGTGTTCGACCCGCAACGCCCCGCCGACGGAGTCCCGGCGGGGATGCGCTGGTCGCTGATGGGCCACGCCGACCTCGACACCGCCCACCGCGACACGCTGCCGGGCGAGGCGGACCAGGCCCACGCGTCGGAGGAGCTCACCATCGACCGGTGAGCGGTCGAAGGTCCACCGCCGAATCCCGTGGTCCTCCTCCTCACCCCCGGACCCGCGCCCGGCCGCACTCCGACGACGTGCCCGCACACGAACCCGGTACCGTCTGCGCATGAGCGAGATCCAGATCACCGCGGACCTCATCCGCACCCAGCTCCAGGAACAGCACCCGGACCTGGCCGATCTGCCCCTGCGCGAGGTCGAGGGCGGCTGGGGCAACCAGATGTGGCGCCTGGGCGATGAACTGGCCGTACGAATCCAGCGCATGGACACCGACCCCGCCCCCCAGCTCAAGGAACGCCGGTGGCTGCCCCTGCTCGCCCCGCGCCTGCCCCTGCCCATCCCCCTTCCCGCGCGCGAGGGCACCCCCACCGAGCGCTGCCCCAAGCTGTGGACGGTCATGACATGGGTGCCGGGCCTGCCCCTGGACCGCGGATCGATCACCCGCGGCGACCACGCCGCCCACACCCTGGCCGCGTTCCTGCGCGCACTGCACGCGCCCGCGCCCGCCGACGCGCCGCCCGACACCGGGCGCGGCGCCCACCCCAAGGACTCCACCCCCGCCTTCGACCGCTTCCTCGCCGGCCTGGACCCCCACACGATCGGCACCGACACCGCCGACCTGCGAGCTCTCTGGGACGACGCCGTCGCCGCCCCCGCGTGGGAGGAACCGCCGACCTGGGTGCACGGCGACCTGCACCCGGCCAACGTCGTCGTCGCGGACGGCACCATGGCGGGCGTCATCGACTTCGGTGACCTGTTCGCCGGCGACCCGGCCGTGGACCTGGCGGCCGCCTGGGTACTCCTGCCGCAGGGCGCGGCCGCACGCTTCTTCCGCGCCTACGCTCGGGCCGACCGGGCCACGGTCCGGCGCGCACGCGGACTGGCCGCGCTCAAGAGCCTCTTCCTGATGCTGATGGGCCAGAACGGCGACCGCGGCCTGCCCGGCGGCAAACCGGCGTGGGGCCCGGCGGGGCGGGCGGCACTGGACCGGGTCCTGAACGACCCCGCCACCGGCCCCGGCTAGGGCGCCGCGCACGCGGGCCGTCTCCTGCCGAGCCAGCCCCGGACCGCACGCCCACCCCGGCGCCGCCCGGTCCGCGGGCGGGGAACCCGGGTCACACCCCCTGGCGCGGGCGCCGGTGGGACCACACGACCGGCCCTTGTGCCCGACTCCGGTACCCTCCATTCGAAGGTTGGCTGCGACCATCGGTCAGGGTGCCCGGCGACACCGGCCCACGCCCGTGGACACGAGATGGGCAGCCGCACCCTCCCGAAGCGCACACCCGTGCTCGCGAGCACGGGCCCGCGCCCGCTCCTCGTCGAAGTGCCCCGTGCGCCCCGCACGTTCGACCGCAAGGAGTACACGGTGTCCACCCTCAACTGGACCCAGGACAACACCAGCCACACCCTCCGCTGGCACTCCGAGAGCGCCACACCGCCCCATAGACGGGTCGTCGGCGCGGACGACCGGACCAAGGCCGACGCCGCCTACCGTCTGGCCTGCGAGGGAACCGCCCTGATGTGGCAGGGGGACTTCCACAACGCACGTCAGCTCCTGAGCGCGCTGGGGCGCCGCGTCGACCGCACGCCTCCCCAACGCGGCGACACCCCGGCCCAGACCTTCCATCTGCACCGCAGGGCACGCGCTCACCGCGCCCGTGTGCTCGGGCGTCTCCTCGTCCGGCTGGACGGCGACCACGCCCTGAACCTGGGCCGGGCCCCCGACGTGCGTCGGGCCTGCACCGAGGCCTACGGCCCGCCGTCCGGGCCGATGGCCGTCGCCCTGACCGAACTCCTGGGCGTCATCGGGGCCCACCAGTGGCGCACCAAGGGCGTGGACGTACCGGCTCTGGGCGATCGCGTCCACCCACACTACGGTGTGTTCTCCCCGGTCAGGGGTGAGTACGTCGACCTCGTCGCCCACGCGCCCTTTCCCGCTCCGGCGTCCGACCGTGCCGGGCGCCGCACCGCGTTCGACCTCGGGACGGGCACGGGCGTACTCGCCGCCCTCCTGGCACGCCGGGGGATCGACCGGGTCGTGGCCACCGACATCAGTCCGCGCGCCCTGGCCTGCGCACGCGAGAACGTCCGCCAGCTGGGCGTGGGAGAACGCGTCGAGGTCGTGGGGCCCACCCTGTTCCCCGAGGGGCGCGCGGACCTGGTCGTCTGCAACCCGCCCTGGCTACCGGCACGGCCCACCTCCACCGTGGAACAGGGGGTCTACGACCCCGACGGCGACATGCTCCACGGTTTCCTGGACGGGCTCGCCGATCACCTGGTGCCGGGGGGTGAGGGATGGCTGGTCCTGTCGGACCTGGCCGAGCACCTCGGGCTCAGGAGTCGCGAGGATCTCCTCGCCAGGGTCGCGGACGCGGGCCTGCGCGTCGTGGACAGGGCTGACACCCGGCCCCGGCACGCGCGGTCCCGGGACACCGACGACCCCCTGCACGCCGCACGCGCGGCCGAGACCACCTCGCTGTGGCGACTGGCCCGGGCCGACGAACACGGCGGGTGACCGGGCCCCGCGCACCCCGGTTGTTCGGGGGCACGCGGGTCGAGGCCGGTGACCCGGGGGGATCAGCTCACACCGGCGGCGAGGGGCGTCGACCACCACTGGTCGACCGTTGGCCTGATGTAGTCCCGCAGCTCGGGGAGCTGCGGGACCAGGGCGAGGGTGGCGATGACCCGCAGCATGCCCAGGGCGTTGACGAAGGCGAGGACCTCCTCGTCGAGCGGCCTCGTGCCGTTGCGTCGTGCGCCGCGGTCGTAGGCGGCCTGGTGCTCGGGGCCCAGAGAGGCCAGGTCCCACTCGACCGGCCCCAGGGTGATCAGCTCGAAGTCGGCGTAGAGGTCTCCGTTCACACCGTGGAAGACGTTCGCGGGAGGGGAGTCGCCGTGGACGGGCTGGACGTCGGCGCCGGGGAAGCGGGCCTCGAAGGCGGCGCGTGAGCGTGCGAGGGGTTCGAGGAGGGCCCATTCGCGGTGGGCGCGGTCGAGTTCGGCCGCTCCGATCAGGTCGGGGTGCTGTTCGAGTCGGGTGAGCTCCTCCGTGATGGAGCCGGGGTCGGCCGCGGACAGGAACTCCAGTTCGCCCGGGTAGTCGCGTAGTGCCGCGTGCAGGTCGGCGACGCTCTCGGCGTTGGCGACGTAGTCGGGCTCCTTGTCGCGGTCCTCTTCGACGAACGGCCAGAACGTCATGGAGAACCCGTCGCGTTGAACCGGCTCCCCGGGGACGAGGGGGCTGGGCGCGATCACGGGGACGTCGCGGTCGGCCAGCCACCGGGTCACGTCCAGTTCGTGCTGTTGGCGGTGCGCGAGGGCCGCCAGGTCGTGCGGGCGGGGCAGGACCGTGGGAATCCTGGCCACGACCGGTGCGGGGGCCAGGTGGACGACGACGGAGAAGAGGTCGTGGAGTACGACGGGGTCGGTGACGGTCAGGCCGAGTGCGCGCCCGGCCGTCACGGCCGCTCGGACGGCGGCGGCGGTGCGGTCGGCGCGCTGTCGCGGCGTCAGGTGGGTGGTCACGGGTCGTCCTTCGGCTCGGTGGAGCGTGGGTGCGGCGATGCGGGATGCGGGCGGGCCGACCGGGAGAGGGCGACGTGCTGGAGCGGAAGTGGCCGCCGGGCATCCACTCGTGGCGCTCGGTTCCCTCGGCTCCTTCACTGACGGTCCAGGTGCCCGTCAGCCGATCGAGGGTGCGGACGTCGTCGGTGGGGGCGTGGGGGGCTGTGTAGGCGCCTTCACGGAGTCTTCTCCTTCGTGTGTGGTGTTCGCCGGTACCTCGTGGCGGCGGTCGGCTCCTCGACCCGTGCAGGTCCTCTATGCCCTCGATGTAGCGCTGGCGCAACTCGCCGCGTTTGCCTTGGAAGACGTGCCATCCCGGGGCGTGGCGGGACTTGATCCCCCTAGGTTTCGTCGTCCAGGTGGGTGAGTAAGTGCTGGATCAGTGGTGGCGGACGGTGACGTCGAAGCGGGACCGGGGCCAGGTGTTCAGGGTGAAGACCGGGCACCGGAGAGAGCCTGACAGCAGGCCGTACAGGTAGTCGGTGGCGGCCACGGTGTGGCGGGCCCAGACGGAGCTCCGACAGCCGTCGGCGATGACCGCCCAATCGTCGGGGTCGCCGACAGCCTCCAGATAGAGGTCGTTGCCGTTGTCGTCCGACCCCAGGATCAGCAGGTCATTGATGACGACGTCCCAGTCCCCCTCGGCCTTGTGGTCACCGGACCAGCGTTTTTCGTGGCCGCCCCGGATCGGGATGACGTCAGCCTTGTACACCTGCCTGAGATCCTCGCGGCGTCCTGCGGAGTACGTCAGGAGCCTCTCATTAATGCCGAAGCTGAACCGGTTGTCCACCTCCACAGCGTTGTGGCCGATCCGTGCGAAGAACTCGCGCAGGTCCGAGGGCATAGGCAGAGCGGGCGGCGGACCGGCCCGTTCCGGAGGACCTTCGGGGAACAGCAGTTCGATAAGTGCGCTAACGGCGGGCACGGGCCGTCCTCTCGTCCGGGGGATGGGGACAGAGTGTCTCATCCGGCAGGGACGATCGGAGCATCCAACCGTAGGAGATCGTGGTGGTGATGGCGCTGAAGCCCAGGCGGTGGTGCACAAGCCGGGGTCACACGACGGTTCTCAGCCTCCTGTGCGCATGCACCTGGAAACGCTGCGCGAACGCTCCCAGCAGTTGGCCCAGGGGGCGGGGAGGGTGAGGTCGCTCCGCGAATATCCGGATCGGAGCGGCCGGTGGCGGTAAGCCGGAACCGGGGCCCGAGCTGTCCGTCGTCCCTGCCGTCAGCGAACAGCGACCGGTGCGCATCGGTGACGCCCGTACCTCCACCGCCCGCCAGGAGCTGGCCGCCCTGCGCCGGGGCGAGTGCCACGAGAAGTTCGAGGAGGTGCTGGCGAGCTCGCCGTGATCGACGTGAGCGCGCGGTGGACATCGCCTCGCGCATCATACGGGTCCTGGGGGAGCCGGTTGAGATCCGGCCCATCATGGGCGAGGACCGGGTGAGGGGCCGGGCGCCGCCGAGCACGGCGTCCGGACCCTGGATCACCGGTGGGTCAGGCGGTGAAGTCGAGGACGAAGTCGAACTCGGCGAGCTGTCCGGAGCCGTCGTTGGTGACGTTCATCAGCAGGCGCGGGTCGAAGAGCATGTCGGTGCCGTTGCGCGGTTCGCCGGGGAAGTAGAGCTGGGTGGTCAGGACCGGCTGGTTGGGGGCCTGGAGTTTGACGTGCAGGTGGCGGGTGCGGCCGGGGTAGAGGCCCGGGACGATGGTCGTGAGGTGGAAGGCGCCCTCCGCGTTGGTGAACTGGTGGCCCCGGTAGTCGTAGCCGACGTTGTCGTAGCCTCCGGCGTTGTCGGCCTGCCAGAAGTCGACCAGCGCGTTGGGGACGGGGCGGCAGTTGCGGGAGAACACGTAGCCGGACACGGCCAGCGCCACACCGGGGTGGCCGGGGACGACCAGGTCGGTGCGCTGGGGGGAGTTCGGCTTGAAGTAGGGGCCCTCCATCTGCGGGGGCGTGGGGTCGTCGCCGTCGTCGCACTGGGGGGTGGGTGCCAGGGTGCGGCCCTGTTCCGCGGCGTCGCGGGCCAGTGCGGGGGCGGCTCCTGCGGTGGTGGACAGGAGTGCGGCGGCGGGGGCGGGGATGTGCCAGGGGCGTCGGGTGGCCAGGCGTCGAAGGAGCGCGCGGTCCTGGGGGTGGTCGAGGAGGAAGGAGTCCTCCAGGAGGAGGACGCGGCCCTGCACGTTGTGGGCGCGGTCCCAGTGGTGGACCTGACCGGCGGCCAGGATGCCCAGGTTGGGCGGGGTGATGGGCCATCGGTGCAGGTCGATGACGTGGTCGCCGGTTCCGGAGGTGACGTGGACGATCTCGTGGAAGGTGTGGCGGTGCGGGAAGGCGGCCCGGGACAGGGGGCCGATGGTGTCGAAGGTCCCGATGGCGAAGGGCAGGTGCCGCGGGGCGGGGACCTCCAGCCGGTGGAGTTCCAGGGGGGAGGAGGTGCGCATGGGCGCTCTCCTACCCGGGGTCGGGGGCCCTACTCCGGCGGGGCCGGTGGTTCGGGGAGCCGGAGGACGTCGTCCCGGGGGCGGGCGCACGGTTCACTCCCCGCCTCCGCCGTCCCCGCCGCCGTACGGTCATGGCGCGGCGGGTGAGCGGCGGTGTCCTCATCAGGCCACGCGGGACGCGGTCGCCTTCAGCGGCCGTGCGGGCGCTCCCGCACCGGCGCCATGACGCGGTGGTCGCCGTTGAGCCACTCCTGGGCGTCCGCGTTCAGGTCGTGGGGGTAGCCGGGGGTGAAGTCGGCGAGCGCGTCGAGTTCGGCCATGGTCTCCTGCGGCAGGCGCACGTGGAGTGACCCGAGGGTGTCGGCGAGCTGCTCCGCCCGGCTGGCTCCGAGGATGGGGTGGATGCGCGGTGACCGGTGCAGGGCCCACGCGGTGGCGACCTGGGACGGGGTGGCGTCCAGCTCCCGGGCCACGCGCCCGATGAGGCGGGCGGCCCGGTGCTGGTGCTCGGTGACGGTGGCGGGGTCGACCCGGCCGTGCGCGGTGGCGCCGGTGTCGGTGTAGCGGCCGGAGAGCACACCGGCGGCGAGGCCGTTGTAGGTGGCCAGGCTGAGCCCGTGGGAGCGCGCCATCGGCAGCAGTTCGCGTTCGATGTCGCGGTGCAGCGGGTTGTAGGGGACCTGGAGCGCGACGAAGGGGGTCCACCCGTGGTGCCGGGCCAGGGTGTTGGCCTCGGCCACGACCCATGCGGGCAGGTTGGAGGCCCCCGCGTACAGCACCTTGCCCGCGCGTACGGCGTCGTCCAGGGCGCGCATGGTCTCCACGACAGGCGTGTACTCGTCCCAGGCGTGCACCCACAGCAGGTCGACGTGGTCGGTGCGCAGACGGCGCAGACTCCGGTCGAGGCTGCGGGTGAGGTTACGGCGGTGGCTGCCGCCGGAGTTGGCGTCGCGCGGGTCGCGGGGGAGGGTGAACTTGGTGGAGATCACGAACCGTTCCCGGCGGCCCTGGAGGAGTTCGCCGAGGACGGCCTCGCTGTCACCGTAGGCGGAGGCGGTGTCGATGAGGTTGCCGCCCGCCTCTTCGTAGAGGTCGACGGCGCGGCGGGCCTGGTCGGGGTCGGCCAGGGTCATGGCGCCGAGGAGGAGTTGGGAGACGCGGAGCCCGGAGGGGCCCAGGAGCTGGTAGCGCATCAGTGCACGTCCCTGGCGGAGATGTCGAAGGCGTCGGAGTCGATGCCGTAGGTGAGGACGCGGGTCGGGTGGATGCTGATCCAGGCGGAGTCGAAGGGCATGGTGGCGTCGAGCCGCCGTTCCACCTCCTCACCGCCGCTGGTGTGGGTGCGGGCCCGCCCTCGGATCTCGATGCCACGCGGGGTCCAGGGGTCCTGGGAGGCGAGGTCGTCCACGAGGAAGGCGACCTCCGGGTGCCGGGCGGCGTCGCGGAACTTCTTACTCCGCCCCATGTGGGTTCCCTGGTGGCCCGCGACCACGATCGTGTCGTTGTCGGTGTCCACGAAGACTCCCACCGCGGTGATGTGGGGCCTGCCGTTCGGGCCCACTGTGGCCAGGCGCCCCAGGGGCTGGCTCTTGAGGTAGTCGATCTCGTTGGGTGTGAATCTCATGGGCCCAGTCTGTGGCGGTGGGCCGTCCCGGAGGGAGACCGTGGCGATCCTGGCCCTGAGGGGGCCAGGATCGCCACGGCGTGCGCTCGTACACTCGGCGCATGGATCACTCGGACATGGGCGCGTTCCTGCGGGAGTGCCGGGAGGCGACCCCTCCGGAGCGGGTGGGGTTGCCGGTGGGACGGCGCCGCCGTACCCCGGGACTGCGGCGGGCGGAACTGGCCACCCTGTCGGGGGTGAGCGTGGACTACCTGACACGGCTGGAACAGGGACGTGACCGCAACCCCTCCCCGCAGGTGCTGGTGGCGTTGGCCGACGCGATGGGGTTGACGGTGGGTGCGCGCGTGCGGTTGCGCAACCTGTCGAAGGTGGCTTCGGGGGCGGGGGCGCTGTGTCCGGGCGGGATGCCTCCCGAACGTGAGGTGCGGGCGGGTACACGGGCGGTGCTGGAACGGTTGGAGCCCGCTCCGGCGGTGGTGTTCAACCGGCTGGGGGAGGCGCTCGCGTACACGGCGGGGTACGAACGCCTGGCGGGCCCCCTGGGTGTTCTGGACACGGCGGGCGACCAGCCGTCGAACCGGGTGTGGTTCGTCTTCGCCGACGACCGTGCCCGGCGTGCCTACCCGGACTGGGACGCGGTGGCCGACGCCCGGCTGGCGGAGTTGCGTGCGGAGGCCGCGCCCGATGATCCGCACCTGGCGCATCTGGTGGAGGAGCTGGAGATCGTGGGCGGCGCGCCGTTCACCGATCGGATGGCGGCCCCCGCTGGGGCACCGTCGAACTCGGGAGTGGAGCGATGGGCGCACCCGGTGGTGGGGGAGGTGCGGTTGTCGTACGAGCGGTGGGACGGTGAGGGCCAGTACCTGGTGGTGTACCTGCCCGCCGACGAGGTGACCGCCGCGGCGTTGGAGCGGCTCGACCGTGTGCCTCTGCGTGTGGTGGGCGGCACCGGGGCGGGTTCGGGAGGCGAGGGGTGAGGTTCTGGTGGGGTTGGTGCGCGGGTGAAGGGTGTGGTGGGTGTCCGGCCGGGGCCGGACACCGGCGGCGCTCGCCGTGTCAGGGCCGGGGCGCCTTGGTGCCGTGGGTGGCGGCGTACTCCTCGGCCAGCCACGGTGCCAGGTCCTCGACCAGGTCGGTGAGGAGCGCGCGATCGGCGCCGGGGCGGCGGGCCGTGCGGGCGGCCGTGCGCATCTGCTCGCGGCGGTCGGGGTGGTAGTGGCCGAACACGTCGGCGGCCAGGTCCAGGTCACTGGTCCATCCTCCCCAGGAGGGCATGACCAGGGTGAGTCCGGTGCGGGTGAGTCGGCGGGCCGCGCCCCGGCTCAGCGCCCGCAGCTCGTCGTCGGTCGCGGCCTGGGCAAGACGGGTGCGCCAGCGGGGCAGCACCAGGGGCAGGTCGCCGTTGGTCTCGCGGGCCAGGAGGCTCGTGGGCCGGTACCTGGGGAGGCGGTCGGCCAGGTCGGGGCCGGTGAGCGGGGTGCACAGACAGGCCACGAAGAACCCGCCGTCGTGGCGTTCGAGCGCGCCGGTGAGGCGGGGCACGTCGTCCACCAGGATGCCGCCGCCGTCGATCTGGGGAAAGCGGTCGTCGAGCTCCTCCAGGAGGCGGGCCGCGTCGGCGCGTTCGGTGCTGTCGGGCTCGGTGTGCAGGGCCACCAGGGCGTCCAGGTCGGAGACCCCGGGGACGGCGGTGCCACGGGGGATGCTGCCGTACAGGTAGGCGCTGTGCATGCGTGCGCCGTAGACCTCGCCGAGCCGGGTGCGCAGGGCCCGCACCACCGGGGCGAAGTCGGCGGTGACGCGGTCGGGTGATCCCTCCCGGTCGATGGTGCCGTCGGGGCGCAGTCCCCGTACAGGGGGAAGCGGTGTCACGGGGGGTTCTCCTTGGGCGCGGGGGTCAGGTGAGGGGGTGCCAGGCCCACAGGTTGGGTTCGTCGTAGACGCCGTGGTCGGCGGCCAGGTCGATGGTCACGGGGGCCAGGGCGCCGTCGACGACGTGGCGTCCGCTTCCGGGAAAGTCCATCGCGGCCCACCGCCGCCACTCGGCCACGGTGCCCTCCACACGCATGGACCTCTCACAGGGGTGGAGCAGGCGCGCGCCCAGACGTTGGTGGGTGCGCAGCCAGGGGTCCAGGGCCAGGCCGTCCGTCTCGCGGGTCCAGGTGGCGTACTCGGCCATGGGGATCAGCGGGTAGCGGTGCTTGAGCGTGGGTCGCAGGGGTGCGGCCAGCGCCGTCAGGCCGTGGCGGGTGGCGGTGTCGCGCAGGGCCTGGGCCATGACGGCGCTGACCCCGGCGCCCTGGTGGCGGGTGGACACGGCGATGTAGAGGGCGCAGGCGATGGTGGGTTCGCGTCCGGCGTCCCTGTCCGCGAAGGCCTGTTCCAGGGCCCAGGCGAAACCGGCGTCGGGGAGTTCGTCGGGGGAGCCGCGCCAGGCCAGGGGGACGCTGTTGGCGCGGGCGATGACCTCCTCTCCCCGCACGAGGGCGAGCTGGTGGTCGCCGAACTCCTCGGCGAGGCGGCCCCAGTACCGGCCCGCGACCGTGTCGTGGAACATCAGCTCGGGGCCGGGGTTGAGCTCGGGACGTTCCAGGACCTTGGCGAGGTCGGGGCGCTGGGCCAGCGTGACGATCGGCATGGGTGCATCGTGGCAGGGCCCCGTGGACGGGGCAAGCGGATTGCGCCGGTCAGCGGATCGGGGTGGTGCTGGCACCACCGCCACGGGTGGGTGGGGGTGGAATCGTAAGAGGGTGCTCGCGTCATCGTGCCCGCCGTACCCGCGGTTCTAGCGTTGGTGGTGTCAGAGAGCCTGGCGTACGAGGAACCTCGGGAGAGTCATGATCGCGGCGGGCCCATCCACCCTCACGGACCCGGAGCCGTTGCGCTACGAGCGCGCTCACGGGTACGGCGTCCGCCTGTTGGCGTGTGACGGAACCGAGGACGGGCGGATCGTGGAGGAGTTGGGGGACGCGGCCACCGCGGACCACGTGGCGGTGCTGGTTCCGGGCAACGACAACTACCTCGGCAACTACTTCAACCAGCGGCGGGCCACCCGGCCGCGCGCCAATGGCGAGACGCTGTTGCGCACGATGCGTGAGGTGGCTCCGCGTGAGCGGGTGGCGGTGGTGGTGTGGGTGGGGTACCGCACGCCGCGCGGGTTCGGTGAGGCGGTCTCGCGCCGCCCGGCGATGGCGGGGGCCGCCGACCTGGTGCGGTTGACCCATTTCCTGCCGAGGTCGGCGCGGGTGACGCTCGTGGGCCACAGCTACGGCACGGTGGTGTGCGGTCTGGCGCTGGGGCGGGGCCGGGTCAGTGACTGTGTGGCGCTGGGCAGCCCGGGCATGGGAACGCGTTCGCGGGAGGAGTTGGGTTTCTCGGGGAACCTGTGGGCGGCCCAGGGGCCCGGGGACTGGATTCGGTTCTTTCCCCGGGGCCGAGTGGGAGAGGTGGGGCACGGGCCCTCGCCGATGCGCGACGGGTACGGGGCCCGGATCTTCGAGACCGGTGACATCCCGGGGCACTGCTCGTACTACCGAGCGGGCAGTGAGTCGGTGCGCAACGTCGCGCGGATCGCGGTGGGCCGCTACACGGAGGTGACGCCGGTGGCGGTGCCGCGTGCGCGCCGACCGTACCCGGAGCCCGTGGTGGAGGCGGTGGCCTCGTGAGCGCGGAACCGGTGATCCTGGCCGAGGGGGTGCGCAAGCTCTACCCGGGTGGCGGGGCGGCCCTGGACGGGATGGACCTGGCCGTGGCTCCGGGGACGGTGCACGGGCTGTTGGGGCCCAACGGCGCGGGCAAGACGACGTCGGTGCGGGTGTTGGCCACCCTGTTGGGGTTCGACGGAGGGCGGGCTCGGGTGGCCGGTGCGGACGTGGCCTCGCAGGCGCGGCTGGTGCGTTCGCGGATCGGTTTCGTGGGCCAGTACGCGGCGGTGGACGAGGTCCTCAGCGGTCGCCGCAACCTGGAGATGTTCGGCCGCCTCTACCACCTGGGGAGGAGACGGTCGCGGGAGCGGGCCCGGGAGCTGCTGGAGCGGTTCGACCTGACCGGGGCGGCGGACCGTTCGGTGCGCACGTACTCGGGTGGGATGCGCCGCCGGTTGGACCTGGCCGCGGGTCTGGTGCTCGACCCCCGGGTGCTGTTCCTGGACGAGCCCACCACCGGGTTGGACCCGCGTAGCCGGGCGCGGGTGTGGCGGGCGGTGCGCGAGCTGGTCGAGGGCGGTACGACGGTGTTGCTGACCACCCAGTACCTGGAGGAGGCCGACCGGTTGGCGGACCGGGTGTCGGTGCTGGACCGGGGCCGGGTGATCGCCGAGGGCAGTCCGGAGGAGCTCAAGTCGAGGGTGGGCGGCGGCCGGGTGGAGGTCGTGGTGGCCGGTGCGGGTGAGTTGCCGGTGGCGGCGCGGGTGCTGGGACGGATGTCCGGGGCGCCTCCGGAGGTGGACCGGGACTCGCTGCGGGTGAGCGCGCCGGTGCGTGGTCGCGGTGCCGCCCTGACCAAGGTGGTGCGGGCCCTGGACGAGGCGGGGTTGGACGTGGAGGACATCGCGTTGCGGCGGCCGACGTTGGACGACGTGTTCCTGGGGCTGACCGGTCGGCCCGGCGCGGGGTCGAGTGAGGGCCGCGCAGAGACGGAGGAGGGGTCGTGACCCTGGTGCGGACGGAACCGGTCGAGAGCGCGGGCGCGGATGTGCCCGGGCCGGTGGGCGACGGCGGCGGTCTGCGGGGGCCGCGCGCGTGGGCGGGGCGGGCGGGGTGGGCGGTGGCCGACTCCGCCGTGGTGGCGCGGCGCTACCTGGCCCACCTGGTGTACAAGCCCGACGAGGTGGTCGGGACGCTGCTCATTCCGGTGCTGGCGGTCCTGCTGTTCGGTTTCGTCTTCGGGGAGGCGATGGGTGCGGCCCTGGGGGTGGGGGGAGAGGACTACCGTGACTTCCTCATGCCGGGCCTGTTCGCGTTGACGATGGCGTTCGGGATTGGGAACACGACGATCGCCGTGGTCACGGACGTGGGCCGGGGGGTGGTGGACCGGTTCCGGACGATGCCGATGGCGCCCTCGGCGCTGTTGGTGGGGCGGAGTATGGCCGACGCGGTCTCGGCGGTGGTGGACCTTGCGGTTCTGGTGGGCATGGGGTTGCTGGTGGGATGGCAGTGGCACCTGGGGCCGTGGCGTGCGCTGGCGGCGCTGGGGTTGCTGTTGCTGCTGCGGGTGGCGTTCACGTGGATCGGGATCTATCTGGGGTTGTTGGTGCGTGGGCCCGAGTCGGCGATGAAGTTCTTCTCGCTGGTGTTCCCGTTGGCGATGGTGGCCGAGACCTTCGTCCCGACGGAGGTGATCCCGCCGTGGTTGGCGCCGGTGGCGGAGTGGAACCCGTTGTCGGCCACGGTCCTGGCCTGTCGTGAGCTGTTCGGGAACACGACGGTCGCGGGTGAGTCGTGGGTGGCGCAGAACGCCGTGGTGATGGCGGTGGTGTGGCCGCTGGTGTTGGTGGCGGTGTTCGTTCCGCTGGCGTTGCGGCGCTACCGGAGGCTGGGGCGCTGACACGCGGGGGTGTGTGCGGGGCGCGCACTCCCCCTCCGCGCGTTCGCGGGGACGGGCCCCGGGCGGGTGCGACCCGGGCGCGCACGCACTTCGCGGGCAGGCGGGCGCGTGGGGCCCGCGGGATTGACCTCAACCGGACTTGAGGTAGCAGGATCGGGCAGGAGCGGGAAACGGCTTCCCGCCTACGACCATGAGGAGCGCACGTGAACACGGACGCCGGGTTCGTCTCGATCATCGACTACACCACCGACGGGCACACCACCCAGAGGGAGCTGGTGTCGGCGTTCGCCGAGATCCAGGAACGGTGGGTGCGCTTCTACCCCGGGTTCCACTCGGCCCGGTTCCACGCGAGCACCGACGGCACACGCGTGTACAACGTCGTGCGGTGGGAGGATGAGGCCGCCTACCGCGCGTTCGTGGAGGAGTCCGACACCGAGGGGCGCATGGCCGCCATCATCGCCGCCCTGGACGGGTTGTCCGGTACCGCCGAGCCGCGTATGAGCGGGGTGCCCACCTACGAGGTCGTGCGCGAGGTCGCGCCCGGCCCGCGCCGGGTCGGACCGTAACCCCCTGGGCCGTGGTTCGAAACGGCCGCCCCGGGGTCGGTCAACGGTGCCCGGGGCTGTCCCGGTAGGTCGACAGGTGGTGCTCCAGCTCGGCCGCCCCGCGCAGGAGCGCCCGTCCCCGGATGCCGAGCCGTCGGTCCCACGCGTCCAGGGTGGCCTCCATCGGCCCGAGCCCGCCGGCCGCCCGGACCTGGGTGATGAGCGGGGCGATCCCTTCGAGCGAGTGGCCCCCGCGTCGCAGCTGGTGGACCAGGCGGGCGTCGCGCACGGCTGAAGCGTCGTAGACGCGGTAGCCGGTCCGGGGGTCGCGGTCGGGGTGCACGAGCCCGGCCCGTTCCCACTTGCGGAGCGTGGCGGGGCGCAGGCCGAGTCGGTCGGCCAGCGGACCGATGAGGACGGGGCCCGGCTCGGGGACCTCGCGGGTGAGACCGGAGAGTACGGGGGCCGGGGCGTGTTCGGGCGCGGGTGCGGCGGCCTCCAGGTCGCGCAGGGCTTCACGCACGGAGGCGAGGGTGCGGCGGTCGTCGAGCAGCTGGGCGTGGCTGAGGTCGACCTCGTTCAGGGCCGCCTCGACTTGGCCGTGGTTGACCGCCCGCATGATCGCGGCGGCCCGCTGGTGGCCGTGGCCGGGCACCAGGGCCAGGAAGGCGCGCAGCGCGCAGGCGTGCGCCGGGGTGTAGGCGCGGTGGCCGGAGGGGGTGCGTTCGGCGGCCGGGAGGATGCCGTCCGCCTCGTAGTTCCTGACCGCCTGGGTGGACAGGCCGTGCCGACGGGCGAGGTCGATGGGCCGCAGGCGCACCGCGCTTTGAGGGTTTGTCGCCATGTCATCGAGGATATCTCCGCAAAGCCTCAACCGAGGGTTCAGAGATACCGTCGAAGACATGGCTTTGCGGACGAAGGACACCATCAGAACGTTCGGTGCGGCCTCGGTGATGGGGCTGTTCCCCGAGCGGCCGCACGTGCTCGCCCTGGGCGAGCCCACCCACGACGACGGCACGCTGCTCCGGGCCCGCGACGACCTGCTGCGGGGCCTTGTGGAGGAGGGCTACCGCACCATCGCCCTGGAGAGCGACTGTCTGCGGGGGATGGTCGTCGACGAGTACGTCACCTGGGGGCACGGACGGTTCGACGACGTCATAGAGCGCGGGTTCAGCCACGGTTTCGGCTCCTACGAAGGCAACCGCGAGCTCGTGAGGTGGATGCGGGACCGCAACATGGGGCTCCCCGAGGAGCGGCGGGTGCGCTTTGCCGGATTCGACGGGCCGCTGGAGATCTCGGGCGCCGAGAGCCCCCGCCAGGTCCTGTGCGCCCTGTACGACCACCTCGCCGAGCGGCTCGGGGAGGACCTGTTGCCGTGTACCGCCGAGCGGCTGGACGACCTGTTGGGCTCGGACGGGCCCTGGGCCGACCAGCAGGCGATGGCGGACCCGTCCCGGTCGGTGGGGCGCACGCCCCAGGCCCGCGACCTGCGGTGGATCGCCGACGACCTGGTGGCGCTGCTGGACGCCCAGCGACCGTACCTGTTGGAGGCGACCTCCCCCGCCGAGGTGGAGCGGGCCGAGGTGTACGGGCGCACGGCGGTGGGGCTGCTGCGGTACCACCACTGGTTGGCCGACACCTCGCCCGCGCGGATCACCCGGCTGTTGGGGGTGCGGGACCAGATGATGGCCCACCATCTGACGGCCCTGGCCGAACGCGGCCCCGTCCTGGTGCACGCGCACAACTCCCACTTGCAACGGGAACGCAGTTCGATGCGGATGTGGCAGGGGTTGACGGAGTGGTGGAGCGCGGGGTCCCTGCTGGCGTCGCGGTGGGGCCGGGGGTACGGGTTCGTGCCCATGGCCCTGGGCACGATGCGGCACCACGGGGTCGCAGAGCCGGTTCCGGGGAGTGTCGAGGGGGAGTTGTACGCGCTGGGCGAGGAGCGGTGCGTGGTGGACGCCCGTGGGCTGGCGCGGGCACTGGGCGGGAAGGAGGTCGAACAGCGGGAGTCGGCGTGGTTCGGGTACGCCCCGCTGGACCCGGCGCACCTGGCGGACGCCGACGGGCTGGTGTTCGTACGGGAGGCCGCCCCCTCCGGGGCGGCGGACGGCGGCGGGACCACCAAGGGGTAGGGGCACCTCCTGGTGGCGGCCGGGCGGGTCGGGGGTCACCGCCGACGCGTGGGTGGGCTGGCGGCGCCCCCGGATCACTGGGGTCCGCGCCCTCGCCTCGCGGACCGACGAGCCCCGGGAGTGGAGACGGCTTCGAGGATCACCTCACGGTTGGGGGAGAGCGGCACCCCCGATGCCCACGTCCTCCTCCGCGACGGACGAGCGAGGCCGGTCGTGGGGCCGCGCCCCCGCGACACCGGTGACCGACGCCGAACGGCGCCGCCTCAGCCGCCCCTACCGGGTTCCCGCCCTATCCTGTCCCCACACACCCGGGAGGAAGACACGTTGGACGCTCCCACCGAACGGCTCCGCCCGATCGACCTGGCCCGTGCCGCCGGTATCTCCACCCAGCAGGTACGCAACCACGCCGACGAGGGGGTCCTACCGCCGACCGACCGCACCCCCAGCGGGTACCGCGTCTTCACCGACCGGCACCGCAGGGCCCTGCTCGCCTTCCGCGCCCTGTACACCGGGTTCGGCGGTACCGCCGCCCGCACGGTCATGGCCGCCGTGCACGAGGGCGACCTCCCCCGGGCCCTGGAGACGATCGACGCCGCCCACCACGCGCTGCACGAGCAACGCACCGCCCTGCGCGCCGCCGGACGTGCCCTGGAGGCGGTCGCCGAGCACGCCCCCGAGGCCCCGACCGCGCCCGGGGGCGACCTGCGTATCGGTGAACTCGCCGCCCACCTGGGGGTACGCACCTCGACGCTGCGGGTCTGGGAGGACGCCGGACTCCTCGCCCCCCGCCGCGAGCACCCCACCGGGTACCGCCTCTACTCTCCCGCCGACGTCCGCGAGGCCCGCATGGTCCACCTGCTGCGCCAGGTCCGTTACCCGCTCCCGGACATACCTCCGGTGCTCGGCGAGCTGCGCCGGGGCGGCGACAGCCGGGCCCTGCGCACCGCCCTGGCCCAGCGGGCGGACGAGCTCGTCCGGCGTTCCCGGGCCATGCTCACCGCCGCCGCCCTCCTGGACGACTACGCGCGCACCACGTGACCCGGGCCCGCGCCGGGCCGCCCGCTCACTCACCGAAGGGGTCGGCGCCCGGCTCCAGGGCGAACACCTTGCCCGGGTTGAAGATCCCCCTCGGGTCCAGCGCGGCCTTGACCGCCCGGTGCATGTCCAGCACCTGCGGCCCCAGCTCGTCGGCCGCGCCGCGCATCTTCAACAGCCCCACCCCGTGCTCACCGGTGACCGTACCGCCGACCGCCAGGGCCTCGTCCACGATCACCTCGAAGGCCTGCTTGGCCCGGCTCTTGGCGTCCTCGTCACCGGCCGGGACGATGAACAGGGGGTGCAGGTTTCCGTCACCCGCGTGAGCGATGTTCCCGATACGGGTGTCGAACCGCCGCCCCGCCGCCTCGATCGCCTCCAACATGTGCGGGACCCGGGACTTGGGCACGCACACGTCCTCGGTCAACAGCGGCCCCAACCGCTCCAACGCGGGGTAGGCCAGCCGCCGGGCCTGGAACAGCGCCTCGGCCTCCTCCTCGTCGGTGGAGCGGACCGCGTACACCGCCTTCTCCCGCTCGAAGCACTCCAGGATGCGGTCGGCCTCCTCCTGGCCTGAGGTCCCGGGCAGGTCGCTGCGGGCCAACAGCAGTACCTCGCCCTCGGCGGACAGCCCCATGTTCTTCCACTCGTCCACCGCCTGGAGGCAGAACCGGTCGATCAGCTCCAGTGCCGAGGGCACGATGCCCGCCGCGGCGACGGCCGCCACCGCGCGGCCCGCGTCGGTCAGGGAGTCGAAGTAGCCCACCACCGTGTGCTCCACGCCCCGGCGCAACGGCACCAGACGGAGCGTCACCTCGGTCACCAGACCCAACGTGCCCTCCGAGCCCACCATGAGCCCGGCCAGGTCGTACCCGGTCACGCCCTTGGCGGTGGTCCTGCCCAGCCGCACGACCTCGCCCGAGCCCACCACAGCCTCCATGCCGAGCACGTAGTCCCGGGTGACCCCGTACTTCACGCAGCACAGCCCGCCGGCGTTGGTGGCCACGTTCCCGCCGATGGTCGACCACGGAGCGGACGCCGGGTCCGGCGGGTACCACAGGCCGTCGCGGGCCACCAACGCGCGCAGCTCCTCGTTGACCACCCCCGGTTGCACCGTGGCGGTCTGCTGCACGGTGTCGACCTCCAGCACGCGATCCATCCGTTCGAAGGAGACCACCACCCAGCCCCGACCGGCGTTGGCCGCGCCGGAGAGCCCAGTCCCGGCGCCGCGTCCCACGACCGCGACCCCGTTCCGGGCACACACGCGAACCACCTCGGCGACGTCGGCGGTGTCCCGGGGCCGTACCACGGCCGCGGGGGCTCCGTAGGGCGCCCACTCGGCCTCGTCATGCGAGTAGCCCTCCATCACGGCGGGATCGGTGACCACCTGTCCGGTACCGACCGCGGCCACCAGCTCCTCGACGACCCCCGGCATGGGACCCCTCCTTCACCCTGTGTGGCGGCGCTCACTGCGCCGACGCTGCCCAGCACTCTAACCGGCCCCGACCTCGCACCCGTCACCCGAGTATCAGGACAAACACCCACGAACCATCACGCCACAGCTGGGCAAAGCACGACGAAAACCGGCCAGACATCACCAAAACCGGACCAGCTCGGTGTTAGCTTGGTCGACCAACGCCCGGACACCACCCACGGCCGCGGAGGTGGGCACATGAGCACGATCCTGGTCACCGGCGCCACCGGCACCCTCGGGACCCACGTCGTCGAACGACTACGCCGCACCGACCACCGGGTCCACACCCTCAGCCGCCACCCCGACCCCCGCGACCCGCTCTCCCATGCCGTCGACCTACGCACCGGGGAAGGGCTCGACACCGCGCTGGAGGGCGTCGACACCGTCGTCCACTGCGCCAGCACCCCCACCGGCGGCGACATCCCCGCCGCCACCCACCTGCTGCGCGCCGCCCGGGCCCACGGCGTCGCCCATCTGGTCTACGTCTCCATCGTCGGCTGCGACCGGGTCCCCCTCGGCTACTACCGGACCAAGCACACCGTCGAGGAGGCCCTGCTCGCCTCCGGCCTGGGCGTGACCGTGCTGCGCGCCACCCAGTTCCACCAGCTGGTCGCGGCGGTCTGCGCCCGGGCCGCCCGTCTGCCGGTGATGCCCTACCCCGACGTCGACGTGCAGCCCGTCGACCCCGCCGATGTCGCCCTGCGCCTGGCCCGCCTGGCCCAGGAGGAACCCGCCGGACGCGTTCCCGACCTGGGCGGCCCCCGGGTC
This sequence comes from Nocardiopsis sp. NPDC006938, assembly GCF_042869555.1. Taxonomy (NCBI): domain Bacteria; kingdom Bacillati; phylum Actinomycetota; class Actinomycetes; order Streptosporangiales; family Nocardiopsidaceae; genus Nocardiopsis; species Nocardiopsis sp. NPDC006938. The sequence goes on from NZ_JBIAGA010000004.1 coordinate 349,284, forward strand.
GAGTCCTTCCACGACCTGGCCCGCGCCTACCTGGACGCCACCGGGGCCCGGCGTCGCCTCCTGCCGCTGCGCCTGCCCGGCGCGGTCTTCGCCGCCTACCGATCCGGGGAACACCTGACTCCCGAGAACGCCGTGGGTCGCACCACCTTCGCCGAGTACCTGGAACGTGCCTGAACACCACCGCCGGTCGGACCGTCCGACCCCGGTTCCGGGGGTCCGAGAGGACGGTGTGTGCCGGACGGCGGACGCTGTGGCAGATTCGGGGGTATGGACGACGAACTCACCCCGGTACTGGAGGCGGTGGGGCCCCGGCTGCGGGCCCTGCGCCGGGACCGGGGCACCACACTGGCGGGGTTGTCGGAGCAGACCGGGATCTCGGTGAGCACCCTGTCCCGGTTGGAGTCGGGGCGAAGGCGCCCCACCCTGGAGCTCCTGTTGCCCCTGTCCCGGGTGTACGAGGTGCCCCTGGACCGGCTCGTGGGGCAGCCGCCGGTCCACGACCCACGGGTCAGACGCGGTGCGTTCGTGCGCCACGGAGTCACCTACGTGCCGCTCAACCGCAGACCGGGCGGGCTCCAGGCCTACCGCATCACCAACCCGACGCCCAACGCGCCGCTCAGCGTCCCGGCCGACCAGATCGAGCAGCGCACCCATGAGGGCCACGACTGGCTCTACGTCCTGGAGGGGCGGCTACGGCTGGTTCTGGGAGAGCACGACATGGTGCTGGAGCCCGGCGAGGTCGCCGAGTTCGACACCCGTATCCCGCACGCCCTGGTCAATCCCGGGCCGGGACCCGTGGAGTACCTCGGCCTGTTCGGTCCCCAGGGGGAGCGGGCCCACGTGCGGGTGCGCCCCCGGCAGGACACGGAAAAGAGCGCGGAACCGGGCGGGGAGTGAGCGGCGTCTCAGGGGTGGAGAGCACCACTGAGAGGAAGATCCCCCATGTCTGGTGGCACCCTGGCGATCCTGGCGATCGCCGTCGTCATCATCATCGCCATCGCGGTGATGGCCTCCGCCGCCGAACGGCAGCGCGCGGAGGCGCTGGAGTCCTGGGCCCGGGAACGGGGCTGGAACTACGACCGGGAACGCCCCGAGCTGGTCGACCGGTTCAGCGGCACGCCCTTCCGGTCGGGTCGTTCCAACGCCAAGGCCCGGCACGTCCTGACCGCCGACCACCGAGGGCAGCGGGTCCTGGCGTTCGAGTACAGCTACACCACGACCAGCCACAACGGTCAGAACACGACCACGACCACCCACTGCTTCACCGTGGTGACGGTGTCCACCCCCGCCACCCCGGTACTGGAGGTGCGGCTGGAACACCTCGGGCACGCCCTGCTGGGCCTCGTGGGCGTGCACGACCTCCAGGTGGGGGAGCGGGTCTTCGACCAGGCCTTCCGGATCACCGCACAGGAGGACGCGTTCGCCCTGGCGGTGCTGGAGCCGGTAGTGCGGGCGTGGCTGCTGGAGGACCCCGAGGGGCGGGTTCCGTTTCGCTTCTCGGGCGACCACCTCCTCGGCTGGAGCTCGGGCAGGATCGATCCGGACACCGTGGTGGCCGGGGCCGACACCCTCATCGACCTGGTCGAGCGGGTCCCCGCCCAGGTCTGGGAGGGGACCCGGGGCTGAGGTCAGGGGCGCATACCGGGCGGGAAACCCGTCCAGCGCAGTTCCTCCGGCAGGTGGGTGAGATCGTTGAGGGTGATGACGGAGGCCGGTGAGCCCGGTGTGTAGCGGATGACGGTGAGTCCGGCGTTGGCCGCGCCCACGCTCACCCACCGCCAGGGCGGGGCGTCCAGGGCCGACGTCACCAGCCACCCCACGAGGTAGGCGTGGGTGATGACCACCTCACGGCGTTCGGACTCCCCCTCGGCGGGGCCGGTGAGGAGTTCCAGGGCCCGCCGTCCGAGTTCGGGCGAGCGTTCGGCGGCCGGTACCCGGCCCAGGAAGTCCAGCACCCCGTCGGCGTGGGTGTCGGGGAGTTCCTCGCGCCGGGGCAGGTAGGGGGCGTAGTCACCGGCCTCCGGGAGCTCCACGGGAACCACGTCCTCCAGGTGCGCGGCCACCAGACCGGCGGTCAGCGCGGCACGGGGCAGGCCGCCGTGCCGGAGCGTGTGGGGGGCGAACCCGGCCAGGCGTGCTCCGAGTAGGTCTGCCTGGAGGCGTCCGACGTCCGTGAGTTCTCCTGACTCCGGATCGGCCTGGGCGTGACGGGCCAGGTAGAGATGACGGGTGGCGGGCACGGGCGGCCCCCTTCCGTTGGGTCGCTGAGAGCGTTCCCTCCTGTGACTCGGTTCGCGGGCGCGTGGTTCGCCCGTGCGTGTTTCGGGTGCGGCGCGCGGGTGAGGGGAGCGGCCCGAGCGGGTAGGGCCGCACATGTCGGCGGACCCGCACGGGGCCGCGTATCCGAGAAGTACACGGGGGACACGATGGCTGACCCACTCGCCGGACGACAGGTCGCGATCCTGGCCGCGGACGGCGTCGAACAGGTGGAACTGGTCGAACCACGGCGCGCGCTGGTCGGGGCCGGGGCCCGGGTGGACCTGGTCTCGCCGCACAGCGGGCAGATCCAGGCCATGAACGGGGACATCGAACCAGCCGACCGGTTCGACGTGGACCGGGAGGTGTCGGGGGTCGGTGTCGACGACTACGACGCGCTCGTGATCCCGGGCGGCACGATCAATCCCGACAACCTGAGGTCGGACGCCGACGCGGTGCGGTTGGTGCGTGACTTCGTGGCACGGGGCAAACCGGTCGCCGCCATCTGCCACGGTCCCTGGGTGCTGGTGGAGGCCGACGTGGTGCGCGGGCGCACCGTCACCTCCTACCCGAGCATCCGTACCGACGTCCGCAACGCGGGCGGCACCGTGGTGGAGGAGGAGGTGGTCACCGACCACGGCGTGACCACCAGCCGGAACCCGGACGACCTGCCCGCGTTCTGCGCGCGGATCGTCCGGGAGTTCGCCGCCTGACACGCGCCCCGCTCCCGGACGGGCTCCGGGGGCGGGGGTCGCGAACCGCTGATGCGGTCGCCACCCCGCTCACGGTGAACGCCGGTTCGATAGCACTCACGGAACTCGGGCCGCACCGCCTTGACCGCCACGGGCTCGGCGGGGTCCGGGCCCGAGGCGGACGTTGCCCGTGCCACCGGAGCCCAGGAGCGCGAGGAAGGGGCCGGTCCGGTCCGGGACCTCATCCGATGGTGTGCGTGTCCAGGAGGGTCTGCGGGTCGAGGAACAGCAGGCTGGAACCGCGATCGCCCCGCTCCACGACGACGACGGTCTCCCCGTCGGGGTGCACGGTGACCTCATCGAGGAGGAGGGTGTCGCCCGAGGTCAGTTCCTCGCCCGCGACCACATCCCACCTCCGGCCGCCGTAGTCCTCGCCGACGCCGTTGGGGCCGCCGCCGGACAGCAGCTCCGAGCCGTCGGGGGTGAAGGTGAGGCTGTTCACTTCTCCGGGCGCGTCGAGTTCGAGCACGGTCTCACCCTCGTCCAGGTCGTACAGGACGAGGGTGCCCTGGTCGGGTTGGTGGACGGCGATGACCGGCCGGTCAGGGGCGAAGGCCGAGACGAAGGTGTCGGTGAACTGCACCTCGCCCTGGAGCCCGCCCTGAGGGAACTCGGCGACGGTCTCCCCGCTGTCCACCTCCAGCACCACGGTCCCGACGTCCTCGAAAATGTTGGTCACCGCGACGTGCGCGCCGTCGGGGCTGATCTCGACCCTGGTGGACCCGCCGGCGAAGACGGCGGACTCCACCTCCATGATGATCTCGTCGCCGTCCAGGCTCCTCGACCAGTCCCACACCATCACGGTGTTGGTCTCGAAACCCCTTTGCAGGAAGGCCAGACGGGTCACACTGTCGGCGAGTGAGACCGACTCGTGCGACCGGACGTCGTCGAGGTCCTCGGGGTCGTAGGTGAGGGTCAGCTCGTCGCCCTCGCCGTCACGCCAGATGCCGACGTTCACGATGGCGCCCACCGCCCACATGCCGCGAGCGTTGATGTCGAGGGAGGTGGGCGGTTCGTCGGTGGAGTCGAGGAGCTCGCCCTCACGCCAGTCCCACTCAGTGTGGTTCTGGCTGGTGACGACGTGCATCGTGTCGCCGTCCGGGGAGAAGCGGATGTCGCGCACCACACCGGGCAGGTCCGGGTAGCCGGGGCGGCCCGAGATCTCGCTGTCGGTCTCCTGCGACGAATCCCCCGCTGCCGAACTCCCGTCTGGTCCCCCGGTCGCCCCGTCGACCGCGCCTTCGCCCTCCCAGGTGCGGACGAGGGCGAGCCCGGTCCCGGCGACCAGTACGGCCGCGGCCGCGGCCGCGCAGACGACCAGTGGGGTCCGGTTCGGCTTTGGCACGGGGGGCGCGGCGGGCGGGGCGACGGGGACCGTGCGCATCACACCCTGGAGTTCCCGCTCGCGGTCGCTGATCTCCTTGCTCACCTGTTCGGGGAGCCATCCGTGCTCGGCTGCGGGGAGGGGACCGGCGGACAGGGCGTGCACGATCTCTTCGGAGCCGGGCCGGTCGCCGGGCTCCTTGGCCATGCAGCGCGCGACCAGGTCGCGCAGGTCGCCGTTCGGGAACCCGCCGAGGTCGGGTTCCTCACCCACCACGCGCCGCAGCACCTGGACGGCGGTGCCCTTGCCGAAAGGGGGCCGACCTACCGCAGCGTAGACGACCACACCGGCGAGGGCGAAGACGTCGCTGGCGGCCGTCTGCTCCTCGCCCAGGACCGCCTCGGGCGCGGCGTAGGCGGGGGTGCCGAAGGACTGCCCTGTGCGGGTGAGGACGGTGCCCTCGACGGCGCGGGCGATGCCGAAGTCGATCACCTGGGGGCCGCGCGGCGACAGCAGCACGTTGCCCGGTTTGAGGTCGCGGTGCATCAGACCGGCGCCGTGAATCGCCTGGAGAGCGCGGGCCAGGCCCAGGGCGAGCACGGAGAGGGACTCCTCAGGGAGCGGACCGCCGTCGAGGACGGCCTCCTTGAGGGTGGGGCCGGGGACGTACTCGGTCGCCATCCAGGGGGCGGCGTCCTCGGGCCCGGCGTCCGTGACGGCGGGGGTGAAGGGGCCGCGCACCCGTTGGGCGACCCGGATCTCGCGGTCGAACCTCGCTCGGAAGTCGGCGTTCCTGGCCAGTTCCTTATGGACCACCTTGACGGCGGCCAGCCGCCCGCCCGGGGAGCGTGCCAGGTACACGTGTCCCATGCCGCCCGCGCCGATGCGGGCGAGGAGCCGGTGCGGTCCGATGTGGTCCGGGTCTGAGAGGGTCAGGGGTTTCATGTGGTCTCACCTGGTGCCGTGGGATGGGGGTTCCGGGTCGCGGGGATCACAGGAGCGGGTGGAGGATCTCCAGGGTGTCGGCATCTACGAGGTTGACGCTCCCGTCCTGGTCGATCGCGGCGATGACCCCGCCGTCGGGGTGGAGGGCCAGGGGGCGGGCGAGGTGGTGCTCGCCCTCGTCGGCCATGAGGTCCTCCCCGGTCTCCAGGTCCCAGAGGTGCCCGTGGTTGGTGGACTTCCTGTCGCTGATCTCGGGGTCGTTCCACACGTCCTCGTCCGGGTGGCGGATCGCCCAGCCGACGTGGACGCGTTCGCGTTCCGGGTCGAGGGTGACGTGGGTGAGGTAGGTGTTGGCGGTCCCGATGTAACTGGTCAGCTCGAACGAACCGACCACGGCGCGTCGGCCGAAGTCCCACCAGGTGACGACGCCCCGGTCCACGTGGACGTACTGGTCGTGTCCGGGGACCGCGGCCAGGAAGGTGGAGCTCGAACGGCGCTCCGTGTGCAGGGCCTCGCCGGTGCCGGAGTCCCACACGGTGACGCCCGCGGGGCCGAGGGTGAGGAAGCGGCCGTCGTCGGTGAACCCGGCGTCCGTGACCGGCTCCGTCCCCCAGGCTCCGGTGATCTCGTTGGTGCTGAGGTCGACCAACCCGACCGTCGCCTCGTCCCCGATGAGGCTTATGTTGCCGCCTCTCGCGATCGCCAGACGGGTGCCGTCCGGGGAGAAACGGGCAGTCCTGCCGGAGTACTCGGACTCCCTGGCGGGGGTGGGCGGCTCGGGGCGCTCCACGGTCTCTCCGGAGGGGATGTCGTAGGTGGACACCGAACCGATGTCCGAGACCCTGCTCTCGACCTCTTTGGGCAGCACCACCGCGACCATGCAGCCGACGGGCGCGAACACCGGGTCGCCCGTCTTGTACACGTGCTCGGTCGGGCGGGCGATCTCCACTCCTTCCCGCCAGTCCCACAGGGTGAGCCCGTGGGTGTTGCTGGTCACCGCGAGGAGATCACCGTCGGGGGAGAAGGCGACGTCCATGGCGTCCAGGTCGTCGATCTCCCCAGGAGGGTCGGGGAAACCGGTGCCTTCCAGGCAGCCCGCCTCGGTGATGCGGCCCGTCGCCGCGCGATCTGTGTCCGGGGCGGCCGGTCCTGGAGCGGCTCGCGGACCGAGGGCCCAGACCGCACCCGCGGCGACCAGCGTCAGCGCTGCCCCACCCGCGACCAGGGCGACGGTCCGACGTCGGCGGGGAGCGGGCGAAGCAGCCGCGGGCGGGGCCGCGTACAGCAACCGCCGCATGGTTTCCTCGGAGCGCGTGGCGACCTCCCGGACGGCGGGCGGCCAGGGGTCGGGCGGGTACGGGCCGCCGAGCATGTGCACCAGGTCCGTGGCGGCGGGGCGGAGGTTCGGGTCGATCTTCAGGCAGGCGTCCACCAGACCGCGGAACTGGAAGGGGACCCGGTCGAGACCCCGGGGTCCTTCGACTCCACTGGCCGCGAAACACAGTGTGGCCGCCCAGGCGAAGACGTCGGCGGCGGGGGATGGGCCGCCCTCCGGCGGGGCGAACACCGGGTGGGGGGCGCTGTACTCGGGCTCGGTGACCGCCCGCTCGAAGCCCGGATCGGCGATGAGCGCGCAGTGCGGGGAGACCAGCACCGCGTCCGGCCGGAGAGAACCGTGGGCGCGGCCCGTCGCGTGCAGGTCGGCGAGCCCCTGGGCGAGCGCCAGGGCGAGGGGACGCAGGGCCTCGACGGGCAGGGGCCCGTGGCCGTTCACCAGCTCGGCCAGGGTCGGACCAGCCGGTCGGGCCACCGCGACCCACAGGGTGGCCCGCTGGAGGCCGGCGTCCAGAACGGGGGCGACGTAGGTGCTGTGCTGGTCCCGCGCGGTCTCCACCAGAAGGGTGAACGTCTCCCTGAAAACCGGGTCGGAGGTGTGTTCGGAGCGCACGACCCTGAGCGCGGCCGCGGGCCGTCCTGGTGCCGAGGCCAGGTAGACGCGGGTGCACGTGTCCTCGCCGAGACGGGCGTGCAGCCGGTACGGGCCGACCCGTGGCGGATCGTGGGGGTGCAGGGGATACACGGGGAACCCTCGCCAGTGGTCGTGGGGTCAGCCGAGTCGGCCGTCTTCTTGGAGTGTGAGTGCGTCCAGCAGCATGACGCCCTCCGCGCCCGTGGCCGCTGCGGCGACGGTCTCCCCGTCCGGGTGCGCGACGATGCCCGCAGGGGGGCCGGGGGGCTCCAGGTCCTCGTTCTCGTAGGGCTCACCCGTGGACGCGTGCCAGAGGAGGAGATGGACGTCGTTGGTCAGGTCCGGGAGGGGGTCGGAGACGTAGAGGGCGTAGACCAGGTCGTGGGTGGGGTTGTACGCGATCTCGTGCATCAGGCCCGCGGTCTCCTCCTGGTACTCCTCGCTCACCTCGAGCGCCTCGCCGTCTCCGCTGGACCCGGGATGCCACACCACGGGGTGGTCCTCGGTCATGTACAGGACCCCGCCGTCGTCGAGGAGGGCGAAACTGTTGTGGCCGTCCCCCAACACGGCGTTCGAGAGGTGCACGACCGTCTCGCCGGTCCCGGTATCCCACAACCACAGTCCCTCGTCCCGGCTGAGCCCGGCGATGTGGGTACCGTCCGGGGAGAAGGCGGCCTGTTTGAAGATGGTGAGGTCGTCACCCCGGTATACGGTTCGGTTACCGCTGTCGAGCTCGACGGCCTGGAGACCCACCCCCGGGTCGGTGACGAGGGACCGCCCGTCCGGGGAGAAGGCGGCGACGTTCACCGTGTTCCCCTCCAGAACCACTTCGTAGTCCCCGGTCGCGAGTGTGTACAGGTGGACTCCGTCGCGGTCGGCGTAGGCGATCCGGCAGTCGTCGGGACTGAACACCGGTGTGACGCTCGTGTATTGGAGGACGAACAGGTCGAGAAGGGCGACCTCGGTGCCGTCTTCCCAGTCCCACAGAGCGATCCCGTCGGTTCCGCCCACGGCGAGGACCGAGCCCCCGTGGGAGAAGGCCAGTCTGGCCCAGTGGCCGTCACCGGGGATGGTCGGCACCGGGGCGGAGGCCTCGGCGAAGGTGTCGGCGACGTCTCGGGGATCGCACGGTTCGGGAGCCACGGCATCGTCTGGCTCCTCCGCCGTGAGCGATGCGCTGATCGCCGAGGCCAGCGGGCGGGCCTGTGTCCAGACCCCCAACCCGACCATGAGGACGACGGCTGTGGCCGCCGCACCGACGGTCAGCAGGTTGCGCGCCCGGTACCCGGGGAGGTCCCGGCCGGGGGAGGTGGTCCGCAGGAGCGCCCGGTACTCCGATCCCACCCCGTCGACGACCGCGGCGGCGGTCGAGGGCAGCCATCCCCGGGCGTTCGGCGCGGACGGCAACGGGCCGCCGAGGTCCTGGAGGACTCGGGAGGCGGTGGGGCGCAGCGCCGGGTCCTTGTCCAGGCAGGCGGCGACCAGGTCGTGCAGGGCTGGGGGCACGCCGTCCAAGCGGGGCTTGAGATGGTGGGTGCGGTAGAGCACCGCCGAGGGGTGGCCGTCGCCGAAGGCGCCGATCCCGGTGAGCGCGAACACCAGCAGGCCGCCCAGGGCGAACACGTCGGCGGGCGCACCGCCCTCACCACCGTTCGACACCTCCGGGGCCATGTATCCGGGGGTGCCGAGGATCTTGGTCTCCTCGTCGTCCCGGGCCAGCCGTGACTCCTCCACGGCGCGGGCGATGCCGAAGTCGATCACCCGGGGGCCGCTCGGCGCCACCATCACGTTGCCTGGTTTGAGGTCCCGGTGAGCGAAGCCCGCGTCGTGCACCCCGACGAGGACCCGGGCGATACCGCGGGCCATGGCGACGGCGGCGGGTTCCGGCAGCGGACCAGCCCTCTCCACCAGCTCCTGGAGGGAGGGGCCCGGAACGTACTCGGTGGCCAGCCACGGGACCTCGTCGTAGGGGCCCGCCGAGTACACGCGGGGGATCTGCTCGCCGTGGACGCGAGTGGCCAGTGCCAGTTCTCGGACGAAGCGCTCACGGAAGTCGGGGTCGTAGGCGTACTCGGCTCGGACGACCTTGACGGCGGCGTGCCGACCGGCTCCGTCCGTGCCCAGGTAGACGTGGCCCATGCCTCCGGAGCCCAACAGGGCCAGGGTCCGGTAGGGGCCGATGCGGCGGGGGTCGTCCGCGGTGAGTGGATGCAAGGTCGCCTCAGCTGATCTCGATGATCACGTCGAAGGTCTGGGGGGCAGCGCGTCCCTCGCGAAGGTGGCGGAGCCCTCGGGGCGCGGGAGACATGGTCGACGAGCAGTGTGTCTCCAGAGGTCACCTCCTCTACGGTCGCCACCTCCCAGGAGCCGTCTGCGGAGCCGGGTACACCCTGCCCGTTCCGGCGTCGCCGAGACGGGCGAGGAAGCCCGCGCGGGCTGATGACGTGTCGACGGCTCCGAGGGGTCGCACGGCGGCCGGGTCCTCACCGCGTGCGGTCGCGGAACGTGAAGCCTGGGTACCGGCGGGTCCAGGGGGTTGTGGTACTACGCCAATGTAACCGCTTGGCGACGGAGCTCCCAGGTGTGTGTCCTCTTCCGGTCGTGCCTGAGCGGGTCGAACGGAGTACGGACAGACCGATGCGGTGGACGGCACGCCCTGGCGTGACCCGCGCTCCCCGGCCCCCGGCGCGCACCCGCGTCTACGCGCCGTCCCGGACCGCTGCCGACCCGGTGCCCCGCCGGCCGCCGTCCCGGAACGGCCGTGGGGCCGCGAACCGCCGGTGCGGTTCGCGGCCCCACGGGGGACGCTCGGGTGCGGTTACTCCGAATCGGGCTCGTCGGGGTGACGGCGCAGGTGGATGACGGCGGCGGCCAGGCCGCCCCAGAGCACGGCGATGGAGACGACCATCATGACGATCGCGCTGGTGGACATCAGCGGTCCTCCTCCTTTTCCTTGTCGACGGCCGCGACGCTGGCACCGGAGGGGGCGATGTCGTTGGGCTCCTCCAGCTGGACGGGGTCCTGAGCGTCCTTGGCCTCAGCGGCGCGTTCGGCGTCGTGGCGGGCGATGACGTCGGCGCGCTTCCAGGGGAAGCACGACATCACGATGCCGAAGACGACGGCACCGATGGCCACGCCCCACCCCGCGGCGAGCAGGTATCCGGTGGGGTAGTTCCCGTAGTTGGTGCTCAGCTCGGTGCGCAGGCTGTCCCACATCATGACGCCGATCAGGACGGGGGTGACGCCGCCCAGGGTGATCCTCCACCACAGCCCCAGGTGGATGCTGGAGACGGAGTTGGCGTGGGCCTGGAACAGCGGCAGCTTGTGCACGCCCCAGGAGACGAAGATGACCAGGACCAGTCCGGCGAGCGCGATGCCGTACTGGTTGATGAAGTGGTCGAAGACGTCGAGGAAGTGCAGGCCCTCGGGCGTCGGGAAGAGCAGGATCGAGGCGAGCGCGGTGGCACCGCCGACCAGCAGCACGGTCTGGGTCCGGCCCATGCCGGTGCGGTCCTGCACGGCCGAGACGATGACCTGCACGATGCTGATCAGCGAGGTGAGTCCCGCGATGACCAGGCAGCCGAAGAACAGCACACCGAAGAGCGAACCGCCGAAGGGCAGGCTGGAGATGATCTGCGGGAACGCGATGAAGGCCAGCCCGATACCGGAGGTGGCGACCTCGTTCACGGCGGTCCCGGCGGCGGTGGCCATGAAGCCGAGGGCCGCGAAGACGCCGATGCCGGCCAGGAGCTCGAAGGAGCTGTTCGCGAAACCCGCGACCATCGCCGAGCCGGTCAGGTCGGACTTGCGCCGCAGGTAGGAGGCGTAGGTGACCATGATCCCGAAGCCGATGGACAGGGAGAAGAACACGTGGCCGTAGGCGGCGATCCACACCTTGCCGGTGAGCATCGCCTCCCAGTCCGGGGTGAAGAAGGCGTTGAGGCCGGTGAGCGCCCCGTCGAGGGTGAGCGCCTGGATGACGAGCAGACAGAACAGGACCACCAGTAGCGGGATGGTGATCTTGTTGAGGATCTCGATGCCGCGGCGGATGCCGATGACCAGCACGGTCAGGGTCACGAACCATACGGCCACCAGCGGCCAGGCGACACCGGAGACGAACCCGGAGACCAGTCCGGGCTCGGGGCTCATCTGGAGGAAGTCGTTGAAGAAGAACCCGTCGGGGTCCTCGCCCCAGGCCTGGTCGACGGAGAACCACGTGAAGCGGATGGCCCAGGCGATGATGACGGCGTAATAGACGGCGACCACGAAGCAGATGGCCACCTGCCACCACCCGATGGCCTCGGCAGGGCGGTAGATGCGGCGGTAGGACAGCGGGGCCGAGGAACGGTACCGGTGCCCGATGCTGTACTCGAGGATGAGTAGCGGGATACCCGCCGTCAGCATCGCGATCAGGTAGGGCAGGAGGAAGGCCCCGCCCCCGTTTTCGTAGGCGACGTAGGGGAATCGCCAGATGTTGCCCAGTCCGATGGCCGATCCGATCGCGGCCATCAGGAATCCCGCGCGCGTCCCCCACTGCTCGCGAGGCTGTTGCCCCATGTTCAGGTCTCCTAAATCATCCCGTAGTTCGCGATCCGCACGGTAGCAGGATTTGGGCTTTTGGGCATTGTTGAGGCGACTTCGGGCACAGGATGTCGCAGCTCACCGGGCTGTCGGTGCGGGATCGTCCAGCGCGCAGCGGTGGCCCTCCGGGTGAGGCGCGCTTACCTTCCACGTTCAGCGGAGCTCACCCGGAGGGCGTCGTGAGGGGCGGATCAGGCTCCGCGATGGCGCGGACGCGGGCGCAGTCGCGCGTTGGGCAGCTCCGGCGCGGGCAGTGCCGCGCCGCCGTCGGCGCGCACCGGGTCGAAGCGGAAGCCGCCGTCCCGGTCGCGCCCGTCGCGCTGCGCCTCCCAGTCGGCGCGGGCGCGCACGATCTCGTCGTGGTCGCGGCCCACGAAGTTCCACCACATCACGAGGTCCTCGGTGAAGGGTTCCCCGCCGATCAGGAGCAGGTGGGTGGGTTCGGCGGCGTGGAACTCGACGCGGTCACGGCCGGTGCCCAGGTAGAGGAGGGAGCCGGGGACGACGCGGTGGCCCTGCCCGTGGACGGGGGCGTCCAGGGGCAGCAGACCGTGCTCGTACCCCGGACGGACCGGAAGGCTCACGCTCCGACCCGCCTCGACGACGATCTCGGCGCCCACCAGCGGCGTGTACGTGCGCGCGGGGGAGCGGCGTCCGTGGAGCTCGCCCATGATGACGGTGACCTGGGCACCGGGCACCGAGAACCGAGGCAGGTCGGCGTGGTGCTCGAAGTGGGCGGCGCCGGCGCGGTCGTCCTCGGGCAGCGCCACCCACAGCTGCGCCCCCTGAAGCAGGTCGGGCGCCCCGTCCGGGGTGCGTTCGGAGTGCGCGATGCCGTCCCCAGCGGTCATGAGGTTGAGCTGGCCCGGGCGCACGAGCTGGTCCGAGCCCAGTCCGTCCAGGTGGTGGACGACTCCCTGGACCAGCCAGCTCACGGTCTGTAGGCCGATGTGGGGGTGGGGCGGGACCTGCATTCCCGGACCGGCGCTGACGTCGGCGGGACCGTAGACGTCGGCGAAGCACCAGGCGCCGACCATACGGCGGTTCTTCCCGGGCAGGGCGCGGTTGACGAGCATGGCGCGCGGTCCGCCCAGGGGGACCTCGCGGGGTTCGAGGAGTTCGGTGTCCGGCTCGGGGCCGGTGCGGTCCGCTTCGCAGACGCGCTGTTCGACGGGGTGGGGTTCGACGTTGCTCACCCGTCCGACGCTAGTCCAGCCCGGGCGTGGTCGCACGCGGTCGAAGGTGTGACGTGCGAGGTGGGCGGGTCGTGCCGTACCGCACGGGGCGTTCGGGGTAGGAGTGGGGGTGGGCCCGTGTCCGGGCCGCCGTGTGTGCCGTTCCGGGAGGAACCATGACCCATGTCCCCGACGAGGTCGCTCCCGGTGTGCACCGGATCGGTGATCCGCTGGTGAACTTCTACCTGGTCGAGACCGAGGAGGGGCTGGTGATGGTGGACGCCGGCCTGCCCTCGCACAGCGGCCGCTTCCTGGACGCGGTCGCCTGGGTGGGGGGTCGGCTGCGGGCGGTGGTGCTCACCCACGCCCATCCGGATCACACGGGTCTGGCCGAGCGGGCGCGGGACAAGGCGGGCGCCCGGGTGTGGGTGCACGCGGCCGACGCACCGATCCTGGCGGACGGTCCGACGAGTGCGATGGTGCACGCCCGTCCCGAGCGGCCGTTGCTGCCCTACCTGGCCAAGTATCCGGCGTCGGTGCGTACGCTGCTGCGGCTGGGGCGGTCGGGGGCCTTCACCTCGGACCGGGTGAGTGAGTTCTCCGAGTTCGGCGACGACCAGGTGTTGGGGGAGGTTCCGGGGTGCCCGAGGGTGGTGCCCGCTCCGGGACACACCCCGGGCAGTGTGCTGGTGGTCTTCGAGGAGCGCGGGGTGGTGTTCACGGGGGACGCCCTGGTCACCTCTGATCCCAGCATCGGCTGTGAGGGGCCCCGGGTGGTGAGCCGGATGTCCACGCACGACAGCGCCCGTGCTCTGGAGTCGTTGGGAGGTCTGGCCGACCTGCCCGAGCGGAGTGTGCTGCTACCCGGGCACGGCGCGCCGTTCAGGGACGGTCCGCGGGCGGCGGCGATCCGAGCGCGGGCGACCGGCGTGCGCTGACGTTCCCGTCTTCCGGTGGACCGGTTCGCGTGGTCGCGGAGACCGGCGCGGGCGGTGGGAGGATGCGGGTCATGTCCGTACGCGAACTCGTGGTCCTGGGGACCTCCAGCGCCGTGCCCACCCGTCGGCGCAACCACAACGGCTACTTCCTGCGCTGGGGCGACCAGGGGGTGCTGTTCGACCCGGGTGAGGGCACCCAGAGGCAGATGCGACTGGCGGGGCTGGCGGCCAGCGACATCACCCGGGTGTGCGTGACGCATTTCCACGGCGACCACAGCCTGGGGTTGCCGGGAGTCATCCAGCGCGTCGCCCGCGACCGGGTCGCGCACACGGTCAGGGTGGCCTACCCGGGAGCGGGCGAGGAGTACTGGCGGCGGTTGCGGCACGCCACCGCCTTCCACGACACCGGGGTGGTCGTGCCGCAGCCGGTGGGCGGTTCCGGGAGCTGCCCGGTGGGTCCGGAGGAGCCGTTCACGGTCACGGCCCTGCCGCTGCGGCACTCGTTGCCCGCCTACGGGTACCGGCTGACCGAGCCGGACGGGTGGCGGATGCTCCCGGAGCGCCTGCGGAGCCTGGGCGTGCGCGGGCCCGACATCGCGCGGCTCCAGCGTGAGGGAGAGCTGGAACTGGCGGACGGGCGTGTGGTGGAGCTGGCGGAGTGCGCGGTGCCCCGGCCCGGCCAGGTCTTCGCGTTCGTGATGGACACCGGTGAGTGCGAGCAGGCGGTGGAGCTGGCGCGGGGCGCGGACATGCTGGTCATCGAGTCCACGTACCTGGACTCGGAGGAGCACCTGGCCGAGGCGTACGGGCACCTGACGGCGCGTCAGGCCGGTCGGATCGCCGCTCGGGCGGGGGTGCGTCTGCTGGTGCTGACGCACCTTTCGGAGCGATACGAGGAAGCCGAGGAGGCCCTGTTCGCCGCCCAGGCGGGCGAGGAGTTCGAGGGCCGGGTGGTGCTCGCCGCCGACCTGGACCGGATCGCGCTGCCCCCGAGGCGCTGATCGACCGGCGACCCGACCGAACCAGGCGCGTGCGCGGGGAGTCAGAGGAGTCGTTGTCCCCCATTCTGGAAGGCGTGACATGGCCCCCCAGCCCGATTCCGTAGTACCCGCCCCCGGTCGGCCCCGTGATCCGGTGGGCCTGGTGTCCCGAGCCGGAGGCGTACTGGTCGGGTTGGTCCTCGTGGCCACCGGATGCTCGCTGCCGGACCGTGCCGACGGGCCCGCTCCGTCGGAGAGCGGTGACGCCGTCGAGGAGGAGACCGCGGACTCCGGCTCCGTGGTCTCCCACGTTCGGCGCGGAACCACCGGCGGCGCCAGCAACCGGTTCGACTCCACCCTGCGCGTCGACGCCGTCGTCGGCCACACCGACCGCACGGTCCTGCGCCTGACCGTCTCGCCCGAAGGAGAGGAGGGCGCGTCGATCAACGCCCTGAACGCCTTCGCCGGAGGCGTGCTCGGTGAACACGTGACGAGTCCGCTGGGCTTCACCGTCATCGACCCGGTGGGGCAGAGGATCTACGTGCCCGCGCACAGTGACTCCGGGTTCGTGGGCTCGCGGATCGCCGCGAACACGGTGGTGGGCGCGCACTACGAGCTGGAGGCGCACTTCGCCCCCCTGCCCGCCGGAACGGAACGGGTCAGTCTGTCCACCCCCGGCACCCAGGGCGTGTTCACCGGGATCGAGGTGGACGACCGCTTCGACCAGCCCTGGGACCCCGGTGAGGCGCCCACCGAGAGGGAGCCGGCGCCCTCGGACGTCGTGCCGGGGCAGACCGTCACCATGCCGGTCAGCGACGGCCCGGTCCCGGAGGAGGGCCTCGACCTGTACAGCATCGTCGAGAGCACCGAGGCCGTCCGTGAGACCTCCTTCGGCGAGCAGCGGGTGGACCTGGACACCGACGTGCTCTTCGAGTTCGACGAGGACGAGCTCACGGACGAGGCGACCGCCACCCTGGACGCGGTGGTCGCCGAGACCCGGGAGAAGGCCGACCCCGATCTGCCACCGATCACCATCGTCGGGCACACGGACGGCAGGGGCGGCGACGCCCACAACCAGGCCCTGTCCGAGTCCCGCGCCCGGGCGGTACGCGACTACCTGGAGGAGGAGCTGGGAACGGCGTACACGTACGAGTCGGAGGGGCGTGGTTCGAGCCGGCCGCTCCTCCAGGAGGGCGGGGACGACGACGAGGAGGCCAGGGCCCGTAACCGCCGGGTGGAGATCGCGTACAACGTCGCGGCGGAGGCGGAGGTCGTCCGGGACGGCGCGCAGGAGACGGTCTCGGCGGTGATCGGTACGGGCAACACCGCCGCGCCCGCCGACGGTGCCGAACCCGCCACGGAGGCGGTGGCCAGCGGGAGCGCGGAGGTCACGGTCGGCTTCGACTACGACTTCGACCTCTACTCACTGCGCCGCGACGGTGCCTTCGTCGTCGCCGAGATCGACCTGACGAACAGGAGCGCGAGGACGATCACGCACGTCCACGGCGCGCACTTCGGTGCGGCGGGTGTCCAGGGCGGCCGGTTCGGCGGGTTCGGTGTCGAGGTTCCCGACACCGGCGACGTGTACCGGTCCGTGCGGATCGGACAGGCCCGGGTGGACGAGGAGGACCCGTGGTTGGGCACGACGTTGGACAGGACCCCGTACGTGGAGCCGATCGGGTATCCGTACCTGATCGACCCCGGCTCCACCAACCGGGTCAACCTGTACTTCCCGGCGCCGCCGTTGGAGGTGGGGTCCGTGACGTTCCGGGCCGGGCTGTTCGGTGACTTCGAGGACGTCCCGTTGCGGTGATCCGGGGTCCCGGCCCGCCCCTCGGGGACGGGCGGGCCGGGGCTCAGTCCTGATCCAGGGCGTGTTCGGGGTCCGGGGCGGCCGGGGTCTCCTGCGGCGCGGAACCCGGCACGCCGGGTACGGCGGTCTGGGCGATGAACGCGCCGGTCACGATGACCACCGCGCCGATCCCCTGCACCAGGGTGAGCGCCTCGCCGAGCAGCGCCCAGGCGAGCACGATGGCGGTGACCACTTCCAGGTAGGCCACACCGCCCGCGACCTGGGGTGAGAGGCGTCGGATCGCGGAGACTCCGGCGAAGTAGGCGATGGCGGTGCACACCACGCACAACCACAGCACGAGGGCCCAGCCGGGCAGGGTGAGCGCGCCCAGAGGAAGCGGGTCGGCGAGCAACTCCCACGGCAGGGTCCACGGTCGGGCGAGCGCCCCGAGCAGCACCGCGGCGACCAGGGCTCCGAAGGCGATCACCGCGAGGGGGTCGGTGTCCTCGCCCATGGCGTCCCCGAGGAGGAAGAAGGCGGCCTGGGCGGCGGCCGCTCCCAGGGCCAGGCCGACGCCGACGGCGTCCAGGCTCATGCCCGCCCAGATCTCCAGGAGCAGACCGAGGCCGGTGACGGCCAGGACCACGCCCACCACGGCGGCGGGGGAGACCCGGTGGCGGCGCACCACCCGAACCCAGAGCAGGACCAGGACCGGTCCGAGGAACTCCACCAGCAGGGCGATGCCCACGGGGATACGGGCGACGGCGGCGAAGTAGAGAGCCTGGACACCGGCCATGGGGAAGACCCCGTAGGCCAGGACCAGCAGCGGCCTGTTCCGTGCGGTGCGCCAGTGCCGCACCGCGACGGGAAGCAGGACGAGCGCCGCCCCGGCCACGCGCAGCCAGGTGACCTGGAGCGGGTCCATGCCCGCTTCCAGCAGGGGGCGCGCGAAGACCCCCGCTCCTCCGAAGGCCAGGGCTGCGGCGAAGGCGAAGGCCAGCCCCGAGGGGCGGTGGCGGGCGGCGTGGGCGGACACAGGGCACTCCGGGCAAAGGTGGGGAGAGGGGATCTCGTCGAGCATAGGGGGCGGGGGCGGCCGCCCCGGCCTCAGGTGCCGCGTCCTACCGCGCGGGGCTCAGATCCAGCTGGGCCCAGGCCACGTCGTGCCAGGCGTCGAACTTGCGCCCGACCCGCCGCATGACGCCCACGTCCTCGAAGCCCATGGCCCGGCGCAGCCCGAGGCTGGCGTCGTTGGGCAGGGTCATGCAGGCGACGGCGGTGCGCATACCGCGCTCCGCCAGTCGGGGCATCAGCGCGGAGTACAGCGCCCGTCCCGCGCCCCGGCGGCGGCGTCCGTGTTCGAGGTAGACGCTCACCTCACAGGTCCGGTCGTAGGCGGCGCGGGTGCGGAAGGTGCCCCCGTAGGCGTAGCCGAGCACGCCCTTCTCGTCCTCCAACACGATCCACGCGTGGTCGCGCTGGGCCTCGGTGATGCGCCGGGCCATTTCCTCGGAGGAGGGCGGTACGAGCTCGAAGGTGATGGAGGTGTCGGTGACGTAGGGCGCGTAGACGGCCGCGCACGCCGCCGCGTCGGTGACGGTGGCGTCGCGGATACCGTCGTGCGTGGTCAGGGCGTTCATGATTGACGATGATAGGCGAACGTGTCCACTATGGTGAACGCATGAGCGATGACATCGGGCCCGCACTGGCCGGAACACTGCGTTGCCTGCGCCGTGAACGCGGGCTCAGTGGTGCCGCCCTGGCGGACCTCTCGGGGGTCTCCCGCGCCATGATCAGCCGAATCGAGAACGGCGAGGCCCAGCCCACCGCCTCCCTGCTCGGCCGCCTCTCCGGAGCCCTGGGCCTGACCCTGTCCGAACTCGTCGCCCAGGCCGAACAGGGCGAACGCAGGCTCGCCCGCCGAGACGAGCAGCCCCTATGGACCGACCCCGAGACCGGCTACCGCCGCCGCGCGGTCTCACCCACCTCCGGCGGATCGCTCGAACTCGTCGAGGTGGAACTCCCCGCGGGCGCGCGCGTGGCCTACCCCGAGGAGGTCTTCGCCTTCACGCACCACCAGATCTGGGTGCTGGAGGGCACGCTCGCCTTCCACGAGGGCGATGAGACGCACCTCCTAGAGCGCGGCGACTGCCTCCAGCTCGGGGCGCCGGCGCCCTGCGTGTACCGCAACCCGACCGGACGGACCTGCCGCTACCTGGTGGCCGTCACCCGCCGGAGCTAGGCTCGGGGCCGGTCAGAGCGGCGAGGAAGGCCGTTCGCTGGCCGCGCAGCCACGCACCCCGCCGTTCCCTGGCGTGGTCCCACACCTGCCAGCCGCCCGCCCGCTCCACCGCGTCGACGAAGGCGCGGTTGCCCTGGTCGACCATGTCCCTGACGAAGACGTGGGAGACCTCGTGGTACCGCACGAGGGTCTCGGGCAGCGCTCGGCGCTCGGTGTCGCAGAGACCGTACCCGTCGGCCACCAACCGCAGCCGGTGCGCGACGTCGGCACCGGCGAACTCCGTGCGGGCCAGGGCCTCCGGAGGCAGGGCGGGGCCCAGATAGAAGGCGAGGGCGGCCACGTCCCAGACCGGGCGTCCCGGCGCGGCCAGGTCGAAGTCGATCAGGGCGGCCGCCGCGCCGCCTCGGAAGACGAGGTTCTCCAGGCAGGGGTCGTTGTGGCACAGCACAGTGCCCCCTTCCGGATCTCCGAGCGCGGTGGGCCAGGCCGCTCCGGCGTCGAACGGTACGCGCGCGGCGGCGTCGTGGTACCGGCGCAGCAGGCGGGCCGAACTGGTCACGGTGTCGTCGGTGCGGGACCAGGCGGGGAAGGGCGGCAGGGCCACGTCGCCCTCGACGAAGGTGAGTTCCTCCGTGCCGTCGCCGGGGTACAGGCCCAGGGGGCGGGGCGCACCGGTGAACCCGTGGTCGGACAGCGCGGTGAGATAGCGGTGCAGGGCCCCGGCGTGCGGGGTCGCCCGTCGCACGACACGGTCGCCCCGGCGCACCACCGTGTTCATCATCCCGCCGACCAGCGCCTGATCGCGCTCGTGGTGTCCGGTCTCCACGTCTGGTCTCCGCCCGTCGATCGCGTTCCGTGGGAAAACCCGTTGTGCCTCGCGCACCACCAACCTAGTGTCGTGCCGTCGATCGCACCAAGCCAGCTGGGGAGGGGACCCGTGAGTCCCGCGCCGCGCCGCCGTTCACCGCAGGAGAAGAAGCTTCTGAGCTACGCCAGGGACCGGCGCAACGGGTACGGCGAGAACGACAAGAGCTCCCGCCGCAACATCGCCCGGAACAAACGGCGCCAGGTACGGGTGCCGCGTCGACGCGCCACCGAGGCCTTGGCCGCCGCCCGGGGCGCCCTCGACCCGCGCACCTGCGCCGAGGTCCAGGAAAGGGTGGAGCGCCGCGCGCCCGCCGAGCTCCACGTGTGGCGCAAGTGGCGGGATCAGACCCTGGCCGAGTACGTACTCGGCAAGCTGGAGGAACGGGTGGAGGCCGAGGAACCGGAGGGCGCCAACACCCCGCGCCTGGAGCGCGTCCGGCACGTGTACGCGTGGGTGCGCCACCGGGACCCCGCCAGCTGACACGCCCTCGCCGGCCGCGACGGGCTGCTGGTCGCCGAGCGGGCGGGCGCTGTACACCTCGTGGGAATGGAGCCCCCGGGCCACCGTGGCGGTCGCCCGCAGGTCGGTCGGCGAGGGGCCTCCCTAGCCTGGGCGGGGAGCGGTCGGAGGGGGCCGGACGCGGACGTGTAACGTCGTTGAGGGCCTCGAACGTGGCCGCCATCACCGAATCGCGTTGACGTCCCCCAGGGCGGTGACCCGCAAGGGGCGCCAGCGCCGAAGGGACCCGAAACCCACATGACCCGTGTCAGCGACTCCGAGATGGAGAACCACCACCCTGGCGTGCGTTCGGCGTTCGAACACGTGGCCCGGCGCAACCCCGACGAGCCGGAGTTCCAGCAGGCCGTCCTCGAGGTGTTGGAGACGCTCTCCCCCGCGCTGTCGAGCCACCCCGAGTACGTCACCCAGCGCGTGCTGGAGCGGCTGTGCGAGCCCGAGCGGCAGATCATCTTCCGTGTCCCGTGGCGCGACGACCAGGGCAGGGTCCACGTCAACCGTGGATTCCGGGTGGAGTTCAACAGCGCCCTCGGTCCGTACAAGGGCGGTCTGCGTTTCCACCCGAGCGTGAACCTGGGCGTCATCAAGTTCCTGGGTTTCGAGCAGATCTTCAAGAACGCCCTCACCGGTATGGGGATCGGCGGTGGCAAGGGCGGCAGTGACTTCGACCCCAAGGGCCGCTCCGACGCGGAGATCGAGCGTTTCTGCCAGTCGTTCATGACCGAGCTCCACCGTCACCTGGGCGAGTACACCGACATCCCCGCCGGTGACATCGGTGTGGGAAGCCGCGAGATCGGCTACATGTTCGGGCAGTACCGGCGGCTGAGCAACCGCTGGGAGGCCGGGGTCATCACCGGCAAGGGCCTGGACTGGGGCGGTTCGGCGGTCCGTACCGAGGCCACGGGGTACGGCACGGTCATGTTCACCGAGCGGATGCTGGAGCGGTCCGGTCAGGGCCTCGCGGGACGCCGTGTGGTGGTGTCCGGTTCGGGCAACGTCGCGATCTACGCGGTGGAGAAGGCCCAGCAGCTGGGCGCCATCGTGGTCGCCTGCTCGGACTCCAGCGGATACGTGGTGGACGACAAGGGCATCGACCTGGACCTGCTCAAGGAGGTCAAGGAGGTCGAGCGCGCGCGGATCAGCGCCTACGCGGAGCGGCGCGCCGGAGCGTCCTACGTCGAGGGCGGCAGCGTGTGGGACGTCCCCTGTGAGGTGGCGCTCCCCTCGGCGACCCAGAACGAGCTGAACGCCGACGCGGCCCGGACGCTGGTCGGCAACGGTGTCCGGGCGGTGGCCGAGGGCGCGAACATGCCCACCACGCCCGAGGCGGTCAAGGTGTTCCGCCAGGCGGGCGTGCTGTTCGCGCCGGGCAAGGCCGCCAACGCGGGCGGTGTGGCCACCAGTGTGCTGGAGATGCGCCAGAACGCCCGGCGGACCTCGTGGTCCTTCGAGCACGCGGAGTCGGAGCTGGCCGAGACCATGGCCGGTATCCACGACCGCTGCGAGGATGCCGCGGTGCGGCACGGGTCCAAGGGCGACTACGTGCTGGGCGCCAACGTGGCCGGGTTCGAGATGGTCGCCAACGCCATGCTGGCGCAGGGCCTCATCTAGCGAGCGCCGGAAGGGTCGGGGGCGTGCCGGGGCTGGAGGGGTTCCGGGCCGCCCCCGTGGTGTCGCGGAGGTTTCCGCCCGGCTCTCGGCGGGGGCGGACGCCACGAACCCCGGCCGTCCTCCGCGGCGTTGTCGGAACCGGCGCGGACAGCCTCGCGCAGCGCTTCGAGCAGGGCCTGGACGTCGGGGGACGCGTCTCCTCCTCGGAACGGGAACAGGGCGGGGCGGGGTGCCGGTGTGCCACCGGGCCCGCCCCTCAGCCGATCACCACAGGTGGTGCACCCGGGGGCGGACGAGGTCGTCGTAGACCTCGCGGACCTGCTCGTGGACCTTGGCGTCCAACGGCGGCAGGGCCGCGGCGGCCGCGTTGGCCCTGGCCTGGTCCGCGTCACGTGCGCCGGGGATGACCACGCTCACCCCCTCCTGGTCGAGAATCCAGCGCAGCGCGAACTGCGCCAGGGTGGCGCCCTCGGGCACCAGGGGGCGCAGGCGCTCGACGGCCTCCAAGCCGGTGGCGAAGTCCACGCCGGAGAAGGTCTCACCCCGGTCGAAGGCCTCGCCGTCGCGGTTGAAGGTGCGGTGGTCGTCCGCGCCGAAGGTGCTGTCCGCGGTGAACCGGCCCGACAACAGGCCGCTGGCCAGCGGAACCCGCGCGATGATTCCGACGCCGGCCGCCCTGGCAGCCGGTAGGACCCGTTCGAGGGGTTTGTGGCGGAAGGCGTTGAGAATGATCTGCACGCTGGCCGTGTTCGGCCGTTCGATGGCAGCCAGGGCCTGGTCACAGGTCTCCACCGACACTCCGTAGGCGCGCATGCGCCCCTCGTCCACCATGGCGTCCAGGTCGTCGAAGACGGCGTCGCTGGCGATGACCGCCGAGGGCGGGCAGTGCAGTTGGACCAGGTCGACGGTGTCCACCCCGAGGTTGCGCCGGGAGTCGTCGTTCCAGGCCCGGAGGTTGCCGGAGTTGTAGTGGGCCGGGTCCTGGGCCATCCGGCGGCCCATCTTGGTGGCCACGGTCAGGTGGGGGTGGTCCCTCAGGAGTCGGCCGATCCGCCGTTCGCTGAGCCCGTCACCGTAGACGTCGGCGGTGTCGACGAAGGTGACTCCCCCCTCCACCGCGGCGTTCAGGGCGCCCATGGCGTCCGCCTCGCTGACCTCGCCCCAGGCGGAGCCGATCTGCCAGGCACCGAATCCGACGGTTCCGACACGGCCGACGGTACCGAGTTCACGTGTGTCCATGGCCGTGATCCTAAGTCCTCTGGAATCGCTCCCACTCAGGTCTTTGGGCCCGGAAACCACCGGTTTCCGACCCTTTTTCCCTGCGCGTGGCCGGAAACGGTCAGGCGCGTGCGAAGGCCCCGCGCACCATCGCCTCGACCAGGGCGCGCACGGCGGCGCGGTCCACCTGCTCGACGGGGCGTGTGACCAGTGTGAACAGGGCGCCCGCGTACAGCGCGCCGAGCGTGGCGACGGTGTCCTTCGTGGCCAGGGTGCCGAGGTCCTCGTGCAGTCGGACGGTGCTGGAGTAGGTGGCCTCCTCCAGGCGGCCGAGGACGGCCGCCAACCGGGGGCTGCGCCGGGCCTCCATCTGGAGTTCGAAGACGGCCAGGTAGCGGTCGCGCAGGGCGGTGGCGGCCGTCCACAGGGAGGCCGAGAGCAGGTCCACCATCGTGTGGACGGTGGCCTCGGCGCGGCCCGGACCGGAGGGCGCGACCCGGTCGGGATCGGAGACCACCTCGCCCGTGGCGCGCTCCGCCTCGGCCACGTGGAGCTCCACGATCCGCTCGGCGGCCGCGACGAGCAGGCCCTCGCGGCTGCGGAAGTAGTTGGTGGCGGTGCCTGCGGGCACGTCCGCGCGGGCTTCGACGGAACGGTGGGTGAGCCCGTGCGCCCCCCGCTGCGCCAGAAGGGTGACGGCCGCGTCCGCCAGGGCTCGGCGGCGGTGCGGGTTGGGGCGGGGCATGGGGCGATTATAGGGCGCGGAGCGATACCACTACCATCGTATTGAAATGGGTGGCGGTCGACCGCCGCCCGGGACGAGGAGTGGGAGTGCCATGCGGGATCGCACAGTCACGGTCGTCGGCGGAGGCCTTTCCGGTCTGGCCTCGGCGGTGGGTCTGGCCCGGGCGGGCTGGCGGGTCCGGGTGCTGGAGCGCCGCCCCGAAGGGGGCGAGGTGGGGTCGGGCCTGGCCCTGCCCCGCAACGGCGTGACCGCCCTGGGCGCGCTGGGGATCGGGGAGGAGCGGGTGGACGAGGCGGGCCATCGCACCGTGGGGACCGGGTTCGTGGACACCCTCGGCCGCCGTGTGCTGACCATCCCCGCCGACGACCCCCGGGTGCGCCGGGCCGTGACCGTCTGGGGGTTCCACCGCCAGCGGTTGCACGCCCTCCTGAGTCGGGCGGCCCGCGACACCGGAGTGGAGCGCGTGGACGGGGCTCGGGTGACACACGTGGAGAGGGGCCGCCCCGAAGGCCCGCCCGCCGTGGTCCACTGGCGGCGGGACACCGTCGACCACCGGGACGAGTCGGATCTCGTCGTGGGCGCGGACGGCATGTGGAGTGCGGTGCGCACCGCACTCCACCCCGAGGTGCGGCCCCGGTACAGCGGTAGCACCAGCTGGCGGGCCCTGGTTCCCGTCGGGGCGCTGGAAGGCACCGGGATGGATGGGCGCCTCGTCGAGTACTGGGGGCCGGGCGCGGAGTTCGGGGTGATGCGGGTCAGCGCCGACCTCGTGTACTGGTACGGGTACGAGCGCCAGCCCGAGGGGAGCGTCTTCGACGACGAGCTCGCCACCGCACGGGCCCACTTCGCGGGCTGGGCGCCCGGAGTGGTCTCGCTCATCGAGTCCACCGCGCCCGACCAGCTCATGCGGCACGACGTCCACCACCTGGTGCGGGGGCCGCGCCGCTACCACCGGGGGCGGGTGGTGCTGGTGGGGGACGCCGCCCACGGTGCGCTGCCGACCATGGGGCAGGGCGCCGCCACCGCCCTGGAGGACGGTGCCGTGCTGGCCCGGTTGGCCGGGCCCGCCCGGGAGGGGGACCTGGGGCGCGCCCTCGCCGAGTTCGACGCCCTGCGCCGTCCCCGGTGCCGGGCCATCGCCCGCCAGGCTCGTCTCGTCGCACGGGTGGGGGCCGACCTCGGCGGCGGCTGGCGTCAGCGGGTACGCAACGCCGCCTTCCGCCTGATTCCGGCGAACGCCCTGGTCCCCGTCGGTATGAGCGCGGTGTCGTGGTCCCCTCCGGAGCCGCTGACCCCCGCGTGAGGAGGCCCCAAGCGGGCCGCCGGCCTTCGGGCGCCGCTCGCTCCCTCACCGGAGACGCCCGGGGGCTCGCGGTACACGTGCGGGACGGACCCCGCACGGTGGGGTCCCGAGCCCCCCCGGGGGCGGCCTCCCTGCGTCGGGGGCGCGACGGCCGGTGCGGGACATCGCGCGTTGCCGGGGCGGCGGGCCGGGTCTAGAGTCGCGGTCCATGAGTGATCCCCGCATCGACCCGCCCCCGTCCGCCGACGAACGCACCATGCTCGACTCCTGGCTGGACTGGCATCGGGAGACCCTCGCCGTCAAGTGCCAGGGGCTCACCGACGAACAGCTGCGCGAACGCTCCACCCCGCCCTCACCCCTGTCCCTGCTGGGGCTGGTGCGGCACATGGCCTACGTGGAGCACATGTGGTTCCGCGTGGTCCTGGCCGGAGAGGACTACCACTCTCCGATCAAGTCCGCCGACGACAGGGACGGCGACTTCCTCGGCACCGACGACGCCTCGGTCGAGGAGGCCTTCGCCGTGTGGCGGTCGGAGATCGACAACGCCCGGAAGGCCGCTGCCGGACTCTCGCTAGACACCGTGGGCAGGGCGAAACGCCACGGGGAGGACATCTCCCTCCGGTGGATACTGGTGCACATGATCGAGGAGTACGCCCGCCACAACGGGCACGCGGACCTCATCCGTGAACGCGTCGACGGGACCACGGGGGAGTAGCTCCCGCGGGCCCCGGCCCTGGCAGGCACCGGGGACGGCGTGGCCGGTGCCGCGCCGCCCCCCGGGTCAGGCGAAGGACTTGGACAGGTCCTTGACCACGGTGCGCTCGGGCACGAAGCGGACCAGCCGGGCGTCGTCGGCGTAGTACCGGAAGTCCCGGTGCCACCCGCTCTCGTCGTCGCCCAGGTACCGGGCCAGCTTGCGTCTGCTCAAAACCGGGTCGAAGGGCACCACCCGCGCCTCACCGCGCATGATCACCTGGAGGAACTCCTGCCGTTCCAGGTCGCAGGTGTCCACCACCACGGCCACCCGGGGGTCCTTCTCCAGGTGGCGGGACATCACGGCGTACTCCCCGGTGATCCACCACAGCACGCCCTCCTCCCACAGGAACCACACCGGACGAACGGTGGGTGCCCCGGAGGCGTTGACCGTGGCCACACGCGCCACCAGGGGCCGGGACAGGAAGGCGTCGACGTCGAAGGGGTGCTCGGGCCGGGGAGTATCGGGGTGAGGGGTCATGCCCCCAGGCTAGGTCGCGCGAAGCAGGAGCGAAAGTGCGCGGAGCGGGCTGTGGACGGCCGGTGCGCGGGTCGGCTCCCGGCCGGAGCGGGCCAGAGGAAGACCCGCCCCTGCCGGGGGCCAGCGGAGAGCCTCAGGAGGAGAGGTCGGGGACACCCTCTGAGTGGCTGACCTGCACGGTGTGGGTCACCCATCCGTGCTCGGTCTCCTGGTGCAGCAGAAACGCGGTGGGTTCCTCCGTGAATCCCATCGGGCCCTCCCCTTCCATTTTCAGGCGGCTCTGCTGGTGGGTGCTGGGCGCCGTGGCGAGGATGCTTCCACCGAACCCGGTGACGGTCGGCCGGTGCACGTGCCCGGCCAGGACCCGAACCACGTTCGGGTGACGGGCCACCACCTCCTCCAGAGCCGGACCGTCGTCGAGCCGCATGCCGTCGGCGAAGGGCATGCCGACGGGCACTGGTGGGTGATGCACGCACACGAGGGCCGGGACGTCGGGACGCTTCTCCAGGGCCGCGTCCAACCAGTTCAGCTGGTCGGTCCCGAGGAACCCTCCCGCCGCGCCCGGCACGAGCGAGTCCAGGACCACGAGCGTGAAGCCGGGGTACTCCACCAGGTAGTGGCAGCTGTCGCCGCCGCCGAGTTGGACACCTCCCTTGAAGGCGGAGATCAGGTTCTGGTGGTCGTCGTGGTTGCCGGTCGCCACGTGCACGGGGATCGGGAACCCCGCGATGATCGCACGCAGGGCGCCGTACTCCACTGGGTGCGCGGTGTCGGTCAGGTCGCCCGTGATGACCACGCAGGTCGGGTGCGGTCTCAGGGCCAGCACCCTGTTGATCGCCAGGGCCAGCCCGGTGACGGCGGACGACTCCGGGTCCTCCAACGAGATGTGCGGGTCGCTCAGGTGGGCGACGGAGAAGGGCTCTGGGGGAGCGGAACCAGAAGTAGGGGTCATGACGGCCACAGTGCCCGAGTCGATGTCTTGTCGGCAACCGTGTTCGCCGTGAGCGGTTCGCGGGGCCGCGACGACCGCGCGCGTCGCGTCGGATGTGCCTCGGGTCGGGTGTTCGAACGCGAGTCGGTCACCGGGCGACCGTTCACGGCCCGGTCAACGGGACGCGCCGATCCGCTCGAGCCGGTCACGGAGGAGCGCCCCTCCCGCGGAGTCCGCTCCCCGCTGTCGACGGAGCCTTCCGCCCATGGCGCGCCGAGGCCTTGTAGAGGAGCTGTACGTCAGGGGCCAGGTAGGGCGGCCCCTCCGGTGCGCGCCGGACCAACCGGGTGAGGGGAAGGTAGATCCTTTTCCAGGCCTGCCCTCGGAGCATGTCCTCGAGCGGGAGCAGGATTCGGTGGTCGACACCGAACCCGTGGACCATGAAGAGCGGAGTTCCTTCTCCGTGCACCTGAGCGATCATCGTCCGAACCTGTCGCCCGCGTTCGGCAGAAAACCCTTTGCCGACGGGCGATCGCGCTTCGACAATGGGCGGATGGTCGATCGACACTTCTCCTCCCCGGACCTCGCCGAGCTCTACGATCACTTCAGCAACTGGCAGAGCTCGCCGCAGGACGACTTCTACCTCGGCCTGGTGATGGAGGCCCGGTCCGTGCTGGACGTGGGCTGCGGCACCGGAAAGATCCAGCGGGTGGCGCGCGAGCGTGGACACACCGGCCGACTCGTGGGCCTGGACCCGGCGGACGCCATGCTGGAGGTGGGCCGCCGGGACCGCGACGACGTCGAGTGGACTCTCGGCGACCTGGTCGCCGGGCCCTACGACGACGAGGCGAGCGGCCCGTTCGAGGACGAGTTCGACCTGGTCATCATGTCCGGGCACGCCTTCCAGGTGTTCGTCACCGACGAGGAGGTGCGCGCCAACCTGGCCGCCGTCCGCAGGGCGCTCACCGCCGGGGGACGGTTCGTGTTCGAGACCCGTAACCCCGCCGTCCGCGCCTGGGAGGCCTGGTCGCCCGAACGCTCGCGCACCGTGCGGGGCCCGGACGGTCGGGACGCGACCTGCGTACACCGGCTGCGCGAAGTGGACGGCGAGCTGGTCACCTTCACCTCCGACTACAGCGTCGACGGGTGGCCCGAACCCGTGGTCAGCCGGAGCACGCTACGGTTCCTGGACGCGGCCCGCCTCAACGGCTTCCTGGAGGAGGCCGGGTTCACGGTGACCGCGCAGTACGGATACTGGGACCGCGAACCGCTCACGGACGCCAGCATGGAGATCATCACCTTCGCCCGCCCCGCCTGACCCGGCCTCGTTCGAGCGGGGCCGCACCCTCCCCTCGGTGCCTCCGGCGCGGCGGCGGGCGGGATACTGGTGGCCGACCGACCACGTGAGGAGGCGTGCGTGTTCTTCTTCTACAGCAGCCGTCTGGGCTGTGTGACCTCCCTGTTGCTCTCGGCCGCGCTGACGGTGCTGGTGCTCTACCTGCTGGGCTGGATCTGACCGGGCCCCGTTCTCTCAGGGGCTCCGCGGATTCACCCGTGGCAGCCACGGGTGATGGACCCCGTGGACCCGGGCCAGCGCGGCCGTCAGCCACCGGCGCTGGCGGGCGTCCAGCACGGGCAGCGCGGCCGTGAGGTCGAGCTCGTCCTTGGGGCGCCGCGCCGAGGCCTTGTAGAGGAGCTGTACCTCAGGGGCCAGGTAGGGCGGCCCCTCCGGTGCGCGCCGGACCAACCGGGTGAGGGGAAGGGTGATCCGGGTGTCCCGGCGGAAGACCCAGCGCTCGCCCTCGGAGTCGTCCAGCATGGCCTGGAGCCGCCAGGGAGCGGTGGGGCCGGGGCGGCACCAGAGGTCGTGGACGCTTGCGGGCAGGGTCTCCTCCGCAGGCCAGGGGCGTAGCGTGCCGGGCGGGTCGGCCGCCCACCACTCCCAGTCGGGCCAGGCCGCCCGGATCGTGTGCTGGTCGCGGCGGAGCAGCCCCACGTCGGTGTCGGCGTGCTCGCGGAAGGGGTGTCCCACGGCGAACGCGACGGCGTGCCCGCCCGCGATCCACCAGGGGGCGGCCACGCCGTCCAGCGCGAGAGCGACCTCGTCGGGTGCCAGGGGGTCCCAGGGGGCGAGAAGGTCGGCGTGAGCGCTCACGCCGACCCCTCCGCGACGGCGTCGATGCGTCGCTGCACCCCGTCCAGGAGCGCCCCCAGGCCGAACTGGAAGGACTCCCACGCCTCCTGCTCCAGGTAGGGCTCGCCCGGATCGGCGTTCTCGAAGGCCCCGGCCCCGGTCATGAGGGTGAGGACCGGGAAGCGTTCGGCGAAGTCCTCGGAGACCTCCTCGAGCTGAGCGCTGCGGGCGAACCACCACTGGTCCTCGGGCTGCCCGGTGACCGCCTCGGCCTGGCGGGCCTCGGCCGCGGTGCGGACCATGCCGCGGGCCAGGTTGAGGACGCTCCCGTAGGCGTCGCCAATGGCCCGGGCGGGGAGCCCCGCGGCGTGCAGGACCGCGGCCAGGGCCTCGAAGAGCCGGTACTCGTTGGGGCCCAGGACAGGGCGGGCCTGGGAGATCTCCAGGGTCCAGGGATGGCGCAGGTAGAAGGCCCACAGTCGACCGCTCCAGGCCAGGACCTCCGCGCGCCACCCCGTCGTGTCGGTGGCGCCCCCTACCCTCGGCTCGGAGGGTTCGCGGTTCTCCTCCCACTCGCGGACCAGCTCGGCGAAGGCGTGGTCGTACATGAGGTCGACGAGCTCGTTCTTGCTGGCCACGTAGGTGTACAGCGACATGGCGGTGCGTCCGAGCCGTTCTCCCACGGCCCGCATGGACAGGGCCTGGAGGCCCTCGGCGTCGGCGACCTCGATGGCGGTCTCCACCACCAGATCCACGCTGAGCTGGGCCCGTGGCCCGGGTCCGGAGCGTTCGACCGGCTCGTGGTCGCGCCACAGCAGCCGCATGGAGCGACGGGGGTCTCCCTGCCCGGCGTAGACAACCACTTGCATCTCCTTATGGAATAAACTAACGTTCGCGGGCCGTTAGTTTACCGCATAAGGTTTCCCGAGGACCCTGAGGAGCAGCTTGTCTTCCGAACCCACCACCCTGGCGGACTCCCACGACACCATCCAGGTCCGAGGGGCCAGGGAGAACAACCTCGACAACGTCTCCGTGGACCTGCCCAAGCGAAGGCTGAGCGTGTTCACCGGGCTCTCCGGATCGGGGAAGTCCTCACTCGTGTTCGGCACCATCGCCGCCGAGTCGCAGCGGCTGATCAACGAGACCTACACCGCCTTCCTCCAGTCCTTCATGCCCAGCGTGGGCCGCCCCGACGTGGACGCGCTGCGCAACCTCAGCGCCGCGATCATCGTCGACCAGGAGCGCATGGGCGCCAACTCGCGCTCCACCGTGGGCACCGCCACCGACGCCCACGCCATGCTGCGCATCGTCTTCAGCAGGGTGGGCACACCCCGTCTGGAGCCCGCCAGCGCCTTCAGCTTCAACAACTCCGAGGGCATGTGCCCCGAGTGCGAGGGGTTGGGCCGCACCAACCAGATCGACCTGGAAGAGCTCTACGACCGGGACCTGTCCCTGAACGAGGGCGCCATCACCGTCCCGGGGTTCGCCGTGGACAACTGGTACTGGCAGATCTTCGCCACCTCGGGCCTGCTCGACCCCGACAAGAAGCTCCGCGACTACGACGAGCGGGAGTGGGACACCTTCCTGCGCCACCCCGTGACCAAGGTGAGGGTGGGCACCAGCAACCTGACCTACGAGGGTCTGGTCCCCAAGATCAAGCGCACCTACCTCACCAAGGAGCGCGAGAAGATGCAGAGCGGCATCCGCGCGTTCGTGGACCGGGCCGTGGTCTTCTCGACCTGTCCCGAGTGCGCGGGCACCCGGCTCAACGCCGCGGCGAGGGAGGTCAAGGTCAACGGACGCACGATCACCGAATGCGCGTCCATGCAGATCAGCGACCTGGCGGAGTTCGTCCACGCGATCGACGAGCCCTCGGTGAAGCCGCTCGCTGACACCCTCGGGCACACCCTGGACTCGCTGGTGGAGGTCGGGCTCGGGTACCTGAGCCTGGACCGCGAGTCGGGGACGCTCTCCGGCGGCGAGGCCCAGCGGGTCAAGATGGTCCGCCACCTGGGCTCCAGCCTCAGCGACGTCACCTACGTGTTCGACGAGCCCACCGTGGGGCTGCACCCGCACGACATCGAGAGGATGAACCACCTGCTGCTGGGCCTGCGCGACAAGGGCAACACCGTGCTGGTGGTCGAGCACAAGCCCGAGACCATCGCCATCGCCGACCACGTCGTGGACCTGGGGCCGGGCGCCGGACCCACCGGCGGCACCGTCACCTACAGCGGCGACGTGGCCGGGCTGCGGGCCTCGGGCACCCTCACCGGGCGCCACCTGGACCACCGGGTCGCCCTCCGCGAACGGGCGCGGACCCCGAAGGGGAGCCTCCCCATCCGAGGCGCCAGTACCCACAACCTCCGGGACGTGTCCGTGGACGTTCCACTGGGCGTCCTCACGGTCGTCACCGGGGTGGCGGGCTCGGGCAAGAGCTCGCTCATCCACGGGGCCCTGCCCGGCCGGGAGGGCGTGGTGGTCGTCGACCAGTCCGCGATCCGCGGGTCGCGCCGCTCCAACCCGGCCACCTACACCGGGCTGCTGGACCCGATCCGCACCGCCTTCGCCCGCGCCAACAAGGTGAAGTCGTCCCTGTTCAGCGCGAACTCCGAGGGGGCGTGCCCCGAGTGCAAGGGCGCCGGGGTGATCTACACCGACCTGGCCATGATGGCGGGTGTGGCCACCACCTGCGAGAAGTGCGAGGGGCGCCGGTTCAAGGCCGAGGTGCTCGAACACAAGCTGCGGGGGAAGGACATCAGCCAGGTCCTGGCGATGTCCGTCGTGGAGGCCCGCGACTTCTTCGCCTCGGGCAACGCCCGCGTGATCCTGGACCGGATGCACGACGTCGGCCTGGGGTACCTGGGCCTGGGGCAGCCGCTCACGACCCTGTCCGGCGGCGAGCGCCAGCGGCTCAAGCTGGCCATCTCCATGGCCAGGAAGGGCGCCGTGTACGTCCTGGACGAACCCACCACCGGCCTGCACCTGGCCGACGTGGACCGCCTCCTCGCGCTGATGGACCGCCTGGTCGAGGACGGGAACACGGTGGTGGTGATCGAGCACCACCAGGCGGTGATGGCCCACGCGGACCACCTCATCGACCTCGGCCCCGGGGCCGGGCACGACGGCGGTCGGGTGGTGTTCGAGGGCACCCCGGCGGAGCTCGTGGAGAAGGGGGAGACCCTCACCGCCCGGCACCTGCGCGCCTACCTGGGCCGTTAACGTCCCTGAACGAGCAGGTGGGGCCCGCCGTCGGAGAACTTCCGAAGGCGGGCCCCGTGTGTGCTCGGGTGCCGCAGGGTGGGGGCGGGGGAGGGGAGGGGCAGGAAGTGACGGGCACGGCCTCGCGGGCGCGGGCGATGACGGCGTAGGGGGTGCTATAGCGCACGCTGGGTCGCACATGACCATCACGATGATCCCGGCGAAGCCCGCCCAGCCGTTGGGCCCGTAGGAGATGAAGAGCGTGACGGCCAGGGTGCAGCCGAACAGGCTCTGGATGTCGTTAGTCCAGACGGTCAGCTTCTCGGTCCTGAAGGACCGAGCTTGCAGCTCGAGCCCACACCTGGATGGTGAATGCTAGTCCGCGTCGTCGGCAGCGTGACTCACTGCCCAGACCGCAACACCACGTTGGGCGATGTTACGGCCTGCGTTGACGTCGGCGTGCTCAGCGAAGCCGCACGACGTGCACTGGAAGGTGGCCTGGTCGGCCCGGTTCTTCTTGTCGATGTGGTCGCACTCACTGCACCCCTGCGAGGTGTAGGCCGGATCGACGTAGACCACCGGCACCCCGGCCCGTTTCGCCTTGTAGGCGATGTAGGAGCCGAGCTGGGCGAAGGACCAGGAGTGCAGCGTGACCCGCTGGGGCTTGCGTAGCCGGACCCTGTAACGAATTCCGCCCAGATCTTCCAGGGCGATACCGCGACAGGTGCGTTGAGCCTCGGTCACGATCCGCTTGGTGATGCGGTGATTGGTATCGGCGGCGAACCGCCTCTCACGGCCCGAGAGGCGGCGCAGCACACGCTTGGCGGACTTGGTGCCCTTGGGCTGCAGGCGCTTGCGCAGATGACGGTGGCGGTGGCGGACGTGGTTGAGCTGCTTGCCGGAGTAGACGGTGCCGTCCGAGGTAGTGGCGATATTGGCGATCCCGAGGTCGACACCGACGAACCCCTCGGGGGTGTACTCCTCGGCTACGGGCACCTCACAGGTGGCGTACAAGTACCAGTTGTCACCGCGTCGGACCAGGTCGGACTCACCCTGCCGAAACTTGGCAAGCATCGTCAACTGGTCTGGGGAGCCGGTGAACGGCACACCCTTCATCCGCCCCTGAACGGTCCAGATCGAGATGGTGCGCGCGTCCAGTTGTAGGACAGGGACCGGTCATCGAAGGGTTGGGCGGCGTCCTTGCGGAACCGCACCGGGGTGTTCTCCACCCGGGTGCGGCGCTTGGACCCCTCGGGTCCGTGGTTGTCGGCCTTGAGGTGGGTCTTCACGGTGGCGTAGGCCCCGGCGACCTTGCGTACGCAGTGGATCGCCGGTTGCGCGAACAGGCCCATCGACTTCAGCTCGGCATAGAGCAGGCGCTGCAACGGCGCCTTGGCCTTCACTCCGCTTTCGTGGGCGCGGCGGGAGGTGTGGTTGGCCGCCTGGTTGCACAGCTTCAGCGTCTCCCACAGCGCCGCCTCCTGGGCGGCGTCGGGGAGCAGCTTCACCTGTGTAACGATCTTCATGATCGAACACGTTAACGAAACCACCATGGTGGTGGGGGCGGACCCGCAAAACTTCCCGCGAACCCTATGGCGGTCGACCCGCACGGGCCAGAGAGCGGAGCGATTCCTCCCGTCCGTGAACGATCGGGATTCCTCACTGGAGCTAGTTGAAGATCTCGAAGGCGTCCTAGCTGCGCCCGCGCCTGGTGACGGGTGCGAGGTCGTCGTTGTGCAGCGACGGATCGGGGGAGTGGACGGTCAGGTCGGTGCCGTCGGGGCCGACCTCGGAGTCGGCGGACGGTGGGTGCGCGGTGTCGCTCATGGGGGTCCTCACGGGGGTGGCGGGGGTCAGATGTCGGTGCGGTGGCCCTGGCCTGGCAGCTCGCCCTCGGTGAGTCGGTGGAAGGTGCCCGATTCGGGGTCGTGGACCCAGCTGCGGCCCACGCTGGTGGCCAGGTAGGCGTCGCCGGGGTCGTCGATCTCGGCCTGCGGGTGGCGGCGCAGGACCCACGCGCGCATGAGCACCAGGTAGGTCACGAAGGCCACCGGGAAGCCGATGACGTACGCGTAGTCCGGTTGCAGCAGGGCCGCGACCGATGCGCCGAGCCAGGCGGTCAGCGCCGCCGGGTTGCGCCCGCGCGCGTACCGGTACTGTCCGTGCGGGTCGTACAGCGCGGGCACGTTCAGGCGACGGCGCCGCAGCACGTAGTAGTCGCAGACCATGATCCCGGCGATGGCCGCGATGAACCCGCCGTAGTAGCTGAGGAAGGTGAACAGGTTGTCCAGCAGCAGCCAGGGCATGACGGCGGTGCCGACCACCCCGGCCAGCACCACCCCCCACCGGTAGGACAGGTGCGGTGCGGCGG
Source organism: Nocardiopsis sp. NPDC006938 (assembly GCF_042869555.1). Classification (NCBI taxonomy): domain Bacteria; kingdom Bacillati; phylum Actinomycetota; class Actinomycetes; order Streptosporangiales; family Nocardiopsidaceae; genus Nocardiopsis; species Nocardiopsis sp. NPDC006938. Next base: position 384,367 of record NZ_JBIAGA010000004.1, read on the forward strand.
CGTTGACGAAGTTCAGGGCGGCGGGCACCACGTTGGCCGCGGTGTTGGTGGACCACTGGGCCAGGACGATCATCAGGAGCAGGACGCCGAGGACGACACCTGTGCTCTGCCCCTGGATGACGTCGACGGGGTTCCAGTCACCGGTGACGATGAAGGACACCGCGCCGATGAAGGAGATCCAGGCCTGCATGAGCGGCAGCGCCGCGAAGTGGGCGGTGAGGACGGCGCGGTTGCGGCGCAGGAACCGGCGTTCGCCGGGAACGGTGCGCACGAAGCGGGTGATACTCGGGATGTCCACCGCCAGCGGCGCCCAGACCACCATGTTGACCAGGAAGAACGCCACCAGGGAGAGGTCCCCGCCGGAGGCGAAGGTCCAGATGTTGGTGCCCTCCAGGTCGGCGAGGCCGTCCAGTGTGTAGTACATCCAGATCGAGATGGCCAGGATGCACGGGGCGGCGAAGGAGGCCAGGCGTTCGATCGCCTTGATCCCCAGGGCCGCGTTGGCGACCTGCGCGACCAGGAACAGGGCGTACCAGAGCGGCCATGACGCGAAACCGGTCCAGTACTCGACCAGGCCGTTGATGGCGAGGGCGCCGATGTAGGTCTGGATGCCGAACCAACAGGCGGCCACCACGCCGCGTGAGACCGAGGGGACGTGGGTGCCGACGGTACCGAAGGGGGCCCGCAGGTAGACGGCGAACGACAGGCCGTGCTCGGTGCCGATGTCGGCGGTGAGGGTCATGACCACGGCCAGGGCCGCGGTGGCGGCGAGGACGACGAGCATCACCACGGGCAGGGAAAGACCGCCCTCGACGCCGTTGGCGCCGTACTGGAAGGTGACGATGACGATCGCCAGGGCCACCCACATCCAGACAAAGCCCAGCAGCGAGACGGGGCGCTGGTTGAGCCAGGTGGGCAGGATCGACTCTTCGAGCAGGTGGTTGGTGGGGGCGGGGGCGCTCTGACGGGGGGTGGGGGTCTGCATGGACCTGGGCTCCTCCGGCGAGGGTGTCAGGGGTGGTGGGGCGCGTCGAGCGCGGGGCTCAGGGGCCAGTGGGTGACGGACTTGGGGCGGGGCTCGGCGAAGGTGCGGACCCGGCTGGTGGAGAGTCCGAGGCCGACCAGCGACTCCGCTAGCGCCACGGCGCTGGTCAGGCCGTCGACGACCGGGGCTCCCGCGGTGTCGTCGGGGGTGAGGGCCATTCCGGCCATGCCGCCGCACCCCAGGACGACGACCTCGGCGCCGTCCTGTTCCACGGCGGCTCTGGCCTGGTCGGCGACGGCGCGGGCGGCGGCCTCGGGGTCGCGTTCCAGTTCGAGCACGCCCAGACCGCTGGCCCGCACCGAGGCGCAGCGGGTGTGGAGTCCGGCCAGGGTGAGGCGGTCTCTGATCATGGGCACGGTGCGGTCGAGGCTGGTGACCACGGAGTAGCGGTGGCCGATCAGGCAGGCGGTGTGCGCCGCGGCCTCGGTGATGTCGATGACGGGGGTGGGGCACAGTTCCTGGAGCCCCTCCTTGCCGTGGTCGCCGAACCCCGCCTGGATGACGGCGTCGTAGGGGCGGTCGTAGGTCATGACGCGGTCCATGACGGCGACGGCGGCCAGGTGGCTCTCGAAGTTCCCCTCGACGGACTCGGGGCCAAAGTGCGGGGTGAGGGCCTCGACCTCGGTTCCGGGTCGGGCGACGGCGCGGGCCTGGTCGGCCAGGGCGCGGGTGATGGCCGTCGAGGTGTTGACGTTGACGATCAGGAGGCGCATGCGGTCCCTTCGTGAGCCGTGACAGGGAAGAGTGACCCCGCCCACATTTGAAGCTATTACTTCAATATCGTTAAAGCGATGACTTCACAAGACCGGCATCTATACTGAACTCGCCATGGCTGACTTCATCGGGAACCCCGCGCCCCCACGGTTCGACGAACGAAGGATCGGCGAACGCGTCCGCGAACTGCGCACCGCGCGCGGCCTGTCCCTGCGCGAGCTGTCCGGCCGGCTGGAGATCAGCGCGAGCGCGCTGTCCCAGATCGAACGCGGCAAGATGCGGCCCTCGGTGACCCGGCTGTACCAGATCATGGGCGAGCTCAACGTGCCCATGGCGGCGGTGTTCGGCCCCGAGACCAGCGCACCGGCGGCGCCCGACGCGTACACGACACCCATGGGGGAGGCTCCTGGTCCGCGCTGGGAGCCGGACGGCGACGCAGCCGTGGGCCCGGTTTCCGTGACCAGGCGGGACGAGGCGGCCACCCTCGAACTCGGCCACGGTGTGCGCTACCGGCGTCTGACACCGGGCCCGGTCCCGGGCATGAACTACTTCGAGTCGGTGTACCCGCCCGGCTCCTACTCCAGCCAGAACGCCGAATACGTGCGCCACCGGGGCCACGAGATCGGCAACGTGGTGAGCGGGGTGCTCACCGTGGACGTCGGGTTCGACACCTACGAGCTGCGGCCGGGCGACTCGATCACCTACCCCTCCACCACCCCGCACCGCATCTCCAACCAGGGCGAGCACGACGCCGTAGCCGTCTGGCTCAACCTGGACTGAGGCCCCGGCCCGCCGAGGTTCAAGCGCGTCCGCCGGGACGGGCCGGGGCCCCGCTCGGGCGCTGGGAAGGGCCGGGGTCTCCGACCGGGACGCACCCCTCGCGATGGGCCGCGGACCGTATGTGACCCGCCGACCGCTCCGGCCTCAGGCGAGCTCGTCGAAGCGCTCCCGGGCCCGCTCCACCTGAGGCATGGTCTCGGTGGACCAGACCAGGAGCGCGTCGACGAGGTCCTGGAGGGTTCGGCCCAGGGTCGAGATGCGGTACTCCACGGCCAGGGGGCGAGTGCTCACCACGACCCGGTCGACCATCCCGTTGCGCTCCAGGCGCCGCAGGGTCGCGGTGAGGGACTTCTGGGTGACGACGGGGATCGCGCGGCGCAGGCCGTTGAAGCGCAGGGGCTGTTCGCAGAGGTGGTCGAGCACCTGGAGCGACCACTTGTCGAGGATCTGGTCGAGGAGTTCACGGTGCTCCGCGGTGATCTGCGGGGCGGGCTGGCCGGTCGGGGTTTCGCGCATGATACCTGGTCTCGTTGAGGTTCCCTTGGGCCACCTAGTACACATGAGATACCTGACCTACGCCAACCGGAGGGACCCTTCCATGACCGTGCAGCTGCTTTCCCCCGCGGGCCTGTTCCAGCCCGTCCCCTACCACCACGTCGCGATCGGCACCGGCAGCCGCCAGGTGCACGTGGCCGGACAGATCGCCCGCGACGGCGACTCCAACCGGCTGGCCACCGGCGACCTCACCGGCCAGGTCGAGATCGTCCTGCGCCACACGGCGAGCGGCCTGGCCGCGGCGGGCGCGACCTTCGACGACGTCGTGCGCCTGCGGTTCTTCGCCGTCGACTGGAAGCCCGAGAAGGCCGACGCCTTCATGAAGGGGATCGAGAACGTCACGGAGGAACTGCGCCTGCCCACGCCGCTGCCGCCCGTGTCGCTGATCGGTGTGGACTACCTCTGGGAGCCCGACGTCCTCGTCGAGCTGGAGGCCTTCGCCGTCCTGGACTGACTGTGAGGATGTGTAGTGGCTTCTCCGACGGGTCTGACTCACGGACTGACCGACGTTTTCTGTCCTGTTGGGGATTTGTCGGCCCGTTCGGAGGGGCCGCTACACGCGACCGGACGGGCGATCGTGACCTCATAGGAGCTTGGTCTAGGAGCCCCACCACAGTCTTGTCCGCCCGCCCGGCCGGCGCGTGCCACCCCAACGGGATCAGCGACAAGGCGGCAGGTACCAGCATGACCGATCAACCCCTCGATGTCACAGCGGGCGTGGACACCCACGGCCACACCCACCACGCCGCGATCATCGACCCGCTCGGCCGGCACCTGGCCGACGCCGAGTTCGACGCCACCGGCCCCGGATACCACCAGCTCCTGACCTGGCTGGAATCGTTCGGAACCGTGGCGGCGGTCGGAGTGGAGGGCACCGGCGCCTACGGAGCCGAACTGGCCCGCCACCTGGCCCGAGCGGGCCTGACGGTGGTGGAGGTGGACCGGCCCGACCGCAAGATGCGCAGGATGAAGGGCAAATCCGACCCCATCGACGCCTACGCCGCGGCCACCGCGGTCGCCTCGGGCCGGGCCACCGGTACCCCCAAGACCCGCGACGGGATCGTGGAGGCCATCCGCGCCCTGCGGGTGGTGCGCCGCTCAGCGGTCAAGGCCCGCACCCAGGCCATCAACCAGACCCGCCAACTGGTGGTCACCGCCCCCGAACAGGTGCGTGCGGCGTTGTGTGACCTTCCCGTCAAGGAGCTGACGGCCCGGTGCGCCCGGCTGCGCCCGGGCACTGACCTGACCGATCCGGTCCCAGCGGTCAAGTTCGCGCTGCGTCGGCTGGGCAAGCGTGTGGGTGCCCTTGATGAGGAGCTCCAGGAGCTGGATGTTCGACTCAAAGCCTTGACCCGTCAAGCTGCCCCGGAGTTGTTGGAGGTCAAGGGTGTGGGTCCTGATGTGGCCGGCCAGCTGTTGGCCACGTGTGGGGATAACCCCGACCGTTTGGGTTCGGAGGCGGCCTTCGCGCACTTGTGCGGGGTGGCGCCGATCCCGGCTTCCTCGGGGCGGCGGGACCGGCATCGGCTCAATCGGGGCGGGGATCGGGCCGCCAATCACGCGTTGCACACCATCGTGCTCTCTCGGATGCGATGGGACGAGCGCACTCGCGCCTACGTTGAGCGGCGCACCGGCCAGGGGTTGGCCACCAAGGACATCATGCGGTGTTTGAAACGCTATGTGGCTCGGGAGGTCTTCCAAGTGCTGAACTCGAAGAACACGACGAAATCCCGGGGCAGAGATGACTTCGCTGAAGCTGCTTGACATCCATAGGAGCATCCACGACCACCGGTGGCCCCGCTCAGGAAGCGGGGCCACCGGGACGGCTCAGTCCTCCTCGAGCGCGTCCTCGTCGGGCCGGACCCGGCCCGCGAGCCGGTAGTCCACACGGACGTCCTCGTAGACGGTCCCGGTCTCGACGGGCCTGGGGACGCCGGACCGGTCGCTGCCCGCCGTGCCCTCCGACCGGGGGCTACCCCTGTACCTCGACTCGACCTGCGGCACCTCGCGGAACGTCAGTTCGCGCGCGGTGACGGACGCGCGAATCTCCACGTCGTACCCGGGTTCCTTCCGGTTGTTCACGGTGACCACCCCCGGTTCACCGGTCGGCCCCGCCACCGGGGCGCCGCACCGTGTCACCGGCCCGCTTCGCGACGTCGCGCAACACGTTCGCGGTGGCCCTCGCGGCCTCTCCCGCGCTCTTCGCGGCCTGCTCCGCCCGCTTCGCCGCGGCCTCCACGGACCCCACCGCGTCGGCGGGGAGCGAGCCGACATCCTCGGGCGGGTCGTCGACGCCCTCGTCCCCTCCGGCCTCGTCGGGCGCCTCGTCCTCGATGTCCGGGTCGGGGTCGGGGTTCTCCGTCTCTTCGGCACCGGACCCGTCGTCGTGTGCCGTGTCCCCGGTGGCCGGGAGCACGTCGCTGACCGTGTGCGCGGCACCTGAGCCAGCTCCCTGCGCGGTGTCTCCGACGTCCTCTACGGTGCCACCAGCGCCCTGTCCGACATCCTCGACGGCGCTCCCGGCACCGTGACCAACGTCCTCGACCGCGCTTCCGGCTCCCGAGCCGACGTCCTCGACCGCGCGACCCGTACCCTGTCCGACGTCCCTGACAGCGCCTCCGGCCCCCTCCCCCAGTGCTCCGACGGCACGACCCGCGCCACCGCCCACCTCTTCGAGACCGGATTCCACACCGCGAGCCACGTGTTCCAGGACCTGCGGGTTGGTGTCGATGGTGTGGAGGACCCGGGCGATGATCTCCCTGACGTTGTCGAGTCTGACCTTGAGCAGGGCCTCGGCCTCGACTCCCTTGATGTTCAGGTGGACGCGACCGAGTCCGACGTCGGCCCCCACCTTCAGCTTGAGCAGGTCCAGTACCTCGGCCTGGAGCGAGACGGAGGCGACCAGGTTGTCGACCTCGAGATCGATCTCGTCGACCCGCAGGTTCGGGACTTCGAGCAGGACGTCCGGATCGCCGCTTCTCGCCGACTCGCCGTCGGATTCCCGGCGCGGCGCCGGAACGGCCTCGGTTCCCACACCCTCCGGTGCCGGGTCCTCCGCGACCCTCTCGACGTCCTCGCGTGTGCTTCCTCCGGTCCTTGGAGTCTCTTCCACCTTTCCCACAACCTTCCGCGTGGCTGGGAACACCCAGCTGTCTCAGCGCCCTTCCGGGGGGTGTCTTCGAACGGTCGGCCCGGTCGCGGACTCCGGTGCGCGGTGTCTTCCGTTGGTCGCCGTCGCGGGGGTGCGTGAGGGCGTGTCCGCCCCACGTACCCACCGCGAGCACCGGGTAACCGTTACTCCAGTTCAGAGCTGTTCCAGGTGGCCTGATGCCCGGGCAGGACACGCCCCGCGCCAGGTCGGTCCCGGGCGCCCGCGCGATACTGGGCCGTATGTCGACTTCCGCCAGCTCCGAGCCCCCGCCCTTCTCCCGCGTCAAGATCCGGGTGGGAGCCCTGGTGTTCTGCCGGAACGAGGTGGCGCTCATCCGGCGCGACCGGCCCCGGTCGGTGCACTACACACCTCCCGGCGGGAACGTCGAGCCCGGTGAGGACCTGGTGGCCGCGCTCCGGCGCGAACTGGCGGAGGAGTTGGACCTGCACCCGCACCAGGCCACGGCACCGGAGCTGCTGTGGGTGGCCGACCAGCGGGTCAGCCGCCCCGGCCCCACCCCGCCGCCGCGCAAGCTCCACCTGCTCTACCGACTGCACGTCTCGCCCGAGGTGCGCGAGGTGCTGGCCGTGGAGGAGTACGACGAGCGGGCCGACGGCGGGTACGAGGTCGGTGCCGTGGAGTGGATCGACCACCGCAGGACCGCCGAGCTGCCGTTGTTCCCCCTGGTGGGGGCGGCGCTGGCGGCCCTGCCCGACCCGCACGCCCCGGTGACGGACGCCGCCCTGCCAGCGGCCACGGACGACACCTACGCGTGGGTCTAGGTCGGCCTCAAGCGGGCTGGTCCTCCGCGACCTTCTTGAGGTCGGACAGCCAGGTACGCCAGTCGGCCTTCCACTCCGCGGCGCGCTCGGCGCTGGCGACGCGGGTGTGCTCGACCCCCACCGACGACTTCGCCTCGCCCTTGGCCTGGAAGGTGACCGCGACGCGCGTGTCCTCGGGCAGGTCGGCGGTGAAGCGTTTGCCCGGCTTGGCGGTGCGCTCGGCGGCCTCGACCGGCAGCCAGCGAGCGCGCAGGTCCGGGTCGGCGAAGGCCGCGAACAACCGCTCCACCGGGACGTCCACGGTCTTGCTGGCGCTGACCGCGAAACCGTCCTTCTTCTGTCCGGGTACGCGCAGGCCGCGCTCCTGCTCGTAGGCGACCGTGACGGTCTGCGCCCACCAGCCCGGCACGCCCTGCTCGTCGACCAACCACGCGGCGATCTCGGTGTGGGTGCGCGAGGTGGCGCCCCAGGCGTCCAACAGGGCGAACCAGCCCTCGTAGTCGCGGCCGGTGGCTTCGGCGACCTTGTGCCCGCGGACGCGGTCGCGGATGGTCGCGGCGCCCGTCCCCGGGGCGGCGGCGCTGTCGGGCGCGGGCTCGCTCTCGGGGAGCAGCTGTGCCCGGGCGGCGGTGTAGCTCTCGCCGGTCTTTTCCATGCGGTCGCGCACGGTCTGCTTGAAGGACTTCTGGCGGGTCATGACGGCTCCTCGGCGGCACACGGCGGAGCCCACGCCCCCGTCGCCCGCCGGAAGGGCTCACACGTCACACCGGCGTCCCGAGTGCTCCAGGGCCCCCTTTGCCTCCGCGAGGCCGACGGCGTGGGCGCCGGGGCCGGAGGTTGGGCGCGGGACCGCGCCGTGTCCCACGTTACCCCGACCCCCGCCGCGCCGCCACCCCTTCCCAGGTCAGGGCCGTGCGCGATGGGCGCGCAGCACGGTGTCGTGGGTGTGGTGCGAGCCCGGGGGAGCGGGGGCCACCCGGGCCCGGGTCTCGTTGACGGTGACGGTCCAGTCGTCGTCCAGGAGCCCGGCCACCTCGGCGGGCTGGTAGTAGTCGGCGGGAACGTGCCCGTCCTCCAGCCGCTCGGGCAACGGGGTGATGTCGTGCCCGACGAACAGGAGGGTGCCTCCGGGGGCGACGGAGGCCAGCAGGGCGCGCAGGGCGGTGTGCTCGGGTGCGCGGGGGAGCGGGAAGTAGTGCACGGTGACCAGGTCGAAGCGGCCCGGCGGGGGCGGGGCGGTGGTCAGGTCCCCGTGTTGCCACGAGAGCCGCTCGCGGACGTCGGCGCCCTGGGCGGCGGCGCGCTCGAGGGCCACCCGCGAGATGTCGACCCCGGTGACCCTCCAGCCCCGTCGGGCCAGCCAGAGGGCGTCGCCGCCCTCGCCGCACCCCACGTCGAGGGCCCGCCCGGGTGTGAGGTCGTCCAGCTCGGCGACGAGGACGCCGTTGGGCTCGCCGCTGAACAGCCGTTCCCGGCTGCCGTACCTGTCGTCCCAGAATCGCGCGTCCATACCGGTCTCCTCACGGGTCGAGGAGGCCGGGTGGCCCCTCCGCCACCACGGTGCCCCCGACGGGGTGATTCGGCAAGGAAATGTGCGATAACGGCAAAAACCTTGTTCAGGACGGGTGGTCGTAGACCAGGGTGTGCCGCCAGAACAGGCGCCGACGCACCCGGGCGCCCGGCAGTTCCCGCGCGACGGCGGCACGGATCTGGTCGAGGGTCCACTCCGGTTCGCGTGTGGGGGCGCGCATGTGCGCGGGGGGTTCACTGGCCGGAACCGGGTGTCGCAGCAGGCCCACCAGCGGGTTGAGCACGGCGGAGAGCACCCCGAGGAGGTGGTCGGCGGGGGTGGCGTCGCGGTGGCACCCCACGACCACCAGGCGGCCGCCGGGAACCAGGACGGAGCGCAGCTCCCGCAGGGTCGGCTCCAACGGCAGGTGGTGCAGGACGGCCACCATGGTGACGGCGTCCCAGCGCCGCCCCGGTGCGCGCCCGTCGAGGCCCGTGCGGACAACGGTGATCCCGGGAACGTCGGCGAAGCGGGAGACGGCCAGGTTCGCGGTCTCCGGATCGGGTTCCAGTCCCGTGACCGCGTCGACCCTCCGGCGCAGGCGGGCCAGCAGGTTTCCGGTGCCGCACCCGACGTCGAGGACCTCGCGCGCCCCGCTGGCGGCCACCCGGCGCACCACCCAGGGTGCGAGCCGGTCGTTGTGGCTCCACGGGTGCCGTCGGTTGACGCGGTTCAGCCAGGCGGCCACGGGTGTCGGTGAGGGCATACCGGACACGGTAGCGGCGCCGTGCCGCCTCAGCCGAGCAGAACCCCGACCAGGGTCACCCCCGCCCAGGCCGCCCCCACGCCCAGGGACAGGTGTGCCAGCACGTTCAGCAGGGCGCGGCCCCGGGCGCCGGTGCGTGACAGCTGGACCGTCTCGTAGGCGAACGTCGAGTAGGTGGTCAGCGCCCCGCACAGCCCCGCGCCGAGCAGGTCCGTGGTCGCGGGGGAGAGCGGAAGCGCCAGAACCGCGCCCAGGACCAGGCTGCCGACCACGTTCACCAGCAGGGTTCCCCAGGGGAAACCCTCGCCCAGGCGGCGTTTGAGCTCCAGGTCCACCAGGAACCGGATCGGAGCCCCCACGGCCGCGCCCAGGACCACCATCAGCGCGCTCACGGGTTGCGCCCCCCGCCGTGGGTCAGGAAGCGGTGGGCCAACGCCGAGGCGGCCCAGGCCGCGGTGAGCGCCCCCGCCACGGTGAGGAGGAGATAGGCCAGCGCCACGCGCGGCTCCCCGCGCTCCAGGGCCGTCACCACGTCGGCGGCGTAGGCGGAGAAGGTGGTGTATCCGCCGAGGAACCCCACCCCCCAGAAGGGGCGGACCAGGCGGTTGCCGGGCCAGCGGTGCACGATCAGCTCCATGAGGAGGCCGATCAGCAGGCAGCCGGTGACGTTGACCGCAAGGATCGTCCAGGAGACCCCGGAGCTCGCGGGCGGCCAGAGCGCGTCCAGGGTGTGGCGGGTCAGCGCGCCCAGCGCACCGCCGGCGGACACGGCGGCGACCAGGGGCGCCACGGACCCCCGTGCGGATGAGGACATGGGGTCATTGTGCACCCACCGCGCCCGACCTGCCCGCTCGTCCCCGGGGGAGCCTCCTCGCGTCAGGGGCGTGACCGCTGGAGTGTCAGGGTCGGTTCAGGGGGTGTTTCAGGGCGATCCCTCATGGATTCCTGTCCGGCTGTATAGAATTCTGGCCATGCAGTCAGAAAACAAGCCGGGCAGTCAGAAGCGGTCCTTCATCGAGGAGGCCCGACGGGCGCAGATCATCGAGGCGGCGGTGGAGACCATCGCCGAGATGGGCTACCCCAACGCGTCCCTGGCGCGGATCGCGCGAACGGCGGGGATCAGCAAGGGCGTGATCTCGTACCACTTCGACGGAAAGGACGAACTGGTGGACCAGGTGGTGACGAGCGTCTACACGGAGATCGCGGAGTCGATCGTCCCCCGCGTCACGGCCCAACCCGACGCCGAGACGATGCTGCGCGCCCATGTGCGCGGCGTCGCCGAGTACGCGATGGAGCACCGCGACCGCATGGCCGCGCTGGCCCAGATCTTCATCCACGCCCGTGACGCCGACGGCGGACCCCGCTACGGCGGCCGCCAGGCCGAACCGCTCTACCAGGGCCTGGAGGGCTTCTACCGGCACGGCCAGGAGAGCGGCGAGTTCCGCGACTTCGACGTGCGGGTGATGGCGGTCAGCCAGCAGGCGTCCATCGACGCGATGTTCGAGTACTGGCGGGTCCACCCCGACCACGACCTGCTCGCCCACGCCGACGAACTGGGCGAGCTCCTCGTCCGTGCCGCCCGGGCCGACTGACCGCACCGAGCCCGACCACCCCCGAACACGAGGGCACCATGACACAGCACCACCCGCCCGTGACCCCAGCGACCACGCCCCCGGCCACACGGGCGCGCCTGTTCTTCGTCGACAACCTGCGGGTCTTCCTGACCGTGCTGGTGATCCTGCACCACGTCGCGGTCACCTACGGCAACATCCCGCTGTGGTTCTACACCGAGCCCGCCCAGGACCCCACCGGCGGCCTGCTGGACGTCTTCGTGATCCTCAACCAGACGTTCTTCATGGGGCTGTTCTTCCTTCTGGCGGGGTACTTCGTGCCCGGGGCCGTGGACCGCAGGGGCGGTCGCCCGTTCCTCCGCGAGCGCATGGTCCGCCTGGGCGTTCCGCTGCTGCTCTTCGTGGTCCTGCTGCGGCCGCTGGCGATGGCGCCCGCGCACGCCCAGCTGCTCGCGGCCGACCCGAGCCTGTCGTACTGGATGCTCTACGTGTTCGGGATCGACCCGGGACCCCTGTGGTTCGTGGAGGTCCTGCTGGTCATGAGCCTGGTCTACGTGGCCCTCCGCAGCCTGCGCGAACGCCGCCCCGCCGTCGTAACCAGCGCCCTGGAGCGAGCGGCCGCGCGTCCCGCCGACTCCGCGCCGCTGCGCTGGTTGGGGCCGGTCGTGCTGTTCGCCGTGGGCCTGGCGCTGCTCACCTTCGCGTGGCGTTTCGCCTTCCCCGCACCGTACTGGCCGGTCGTGGGGCTGCCCAGCCCCGGGTACCTGCCGCAGTACGCCGCACTGTTCACGGTGAGTGTGTTGGCCTACCGCAACAACTGGCTCGTGCGGCTGCCGAACAGCGCCGGGTGGGGCGGGCTGGGGCTGGCCGCCACGGGACTGGTCGCCATGGCGGCGGTCCTGGTCATCGTCGGCACTGACTCCCTGACCCCCGGAAGCTGGCAGGCGCTGGCGCAGATCCTGACCGAGAACCTCTTCGCCATGGGCGTGGTCGTCGCCCTCCTGGTGTCCTTCCGTCGGCTGTTCGACCGAAGCAACCGCTTCCTGGAGTTCCTGTCCGACAACGCCTTCGCCGTCTACGTGCTCCACGCCGTGGTGCTGGTCGCGCTCGGGGTGGCTCTGAGCGGTTGGGAGGCCTCCGCGCTGACCAAGTTCGCGGGGATGGCCGTGCTGGCCGTGCCGCTGTGCTGGGTGGTGGCCGCCGCCGTGCGGGCGGTGCCGGGAGCCAGGCGCGTCCTCTGATCCTCGGGGAACCGCGAGGCGCCGCCGTGGCCGCGGGGTTAGGGTCGAAGCAGAACTCCCAAGGGAAGGACCCGACCCCCGTGGCCACTCAGAAGGAACGCATGCTGGCCGGTGAGCCCTACCTCGCCGACGACCCCGAGATCGAGGCGGACGTGGCCCGGGCGCGCCGGCGCTCCGAGGCCTTCAACTCCTGCGCGGCCGACGACGTCGAGGGGCGGCACAAGGCCCTGACCGACCTGGTGGGTGAACTGGGGGAGGGGTCGGAGGTGCGTCCGCCGCTGCGCGTGGACCTGGGCTACCGCATCACCATCGGACCGCGCTCGTTCGTGAACTTCGACGCCGTCATGCTCGACGTCGCCCCCATCACGATCGGCGCCGACGTCCTGATCGGCCCCCGCGTCCAGCTGCTCACCCCCACGCACCCGATCGCCCCGGAGCCGCGGCGGGCCAAGTGGGAGGCGGCCGAACCCATCACCATCGGCGACAACGTGTGGCTGGGCGGCGGGGTGATCGTCTGTCCGGGCGTGACCATCGGTGAGAACACCGTGGTGGGCGCCGGGGCCGTGGTCGCCAAGGACCTGCCCGCCAACGTGGTGGCGGTCGGCAACCCGGCGCGGGTCGTCAAGGAGATCTGAGCCCGGAACCGGCGCGGTCCCGGGTCCGATGGGCGAGGAACCCGGTGCCGCTCCACGGGCGGCGGAATCAACGGGGCGGGCGGCGGTCACCTCGAACACCGTCTCCCAGCCCGGGTGTTCGTAAAGTCCCCGCACCTCCTCTGTGGCCACCCGGAGGCGGACCGGCGTCACCCCGGGGCCCCCGTCCGCAGCCGGTCCATGTTGTGTTCGCCCCACTCACCCAGGGCGTTGAGCGCAGGCAACAGCGTGCGTCCGAACTCGGTGAGCGAGTACTCCACCTTCGGCGGAACCTGCTGGTGGACCTCGCGGTGCACCATGCCGTGCGCCTCCAGTTCCCGGAGCTGGACGATGAGCACCCGCTCACTGATGCCCTCGACCGTGCGCCGCAGCTCACCGAAGCGCAGCGGTCGTTCCTGGAGCCACCACAGGATGAGCCCCTTCCACTTACCGCCCATGACGTCGACGGCCGCGTCGATCCCGCAGGTGTAGGTCCTGTCGGCCACGGAGTCCTCCTCACTGCACCAAAGGTAAGTACCCGTTGAGAATGACAGTACCCGACAAAAATATCGGTACTTGTACGAAGGTGCGCACTCCCCAAGGATGGGGACCGCCCCGGACAGCAGGGCTCCGGGGGCCCGCAGGGGACGCGAGTACACAGGGAAGACGGGGAACGGACATGACGCAGGAACACCGAACGGCGGTCACGGTCGTGGGGCTCGGGCTGATGGGCGCGGCGCTGGCCCGCGCGTTCGTCGACGCCGGTTACGCCACCACGGTGTGGAACCGGAGCCCGGAGAAGGGTGCGGCCCTGGTCGAGGCCGGGGCCGTCCAGGCCCGCACCATCGACGAGGCGGTCACGGCGAGCCCGCTGGTCGTCTCCTGCCTGAGCACCTACGACGCCACGTTCGCGGCGCTCGAACCGGCCGGATCGGTGCTCCGGGGGCGCACCCTGGTCACCGTGAACTCCGGTACCCCGGTCGGGGCGCGCGCCATGGCCGCGTGGGCGAAGGACCGGGGAGCCCGGTTCCTCGACGGCGCGGTCAAGAACGTGCCCGGAGCCGTGGGTCTGCCCGACACCCTGCTGTACTACAGCGGTGACCGGGAGGTCTTCGACGAGCACGTGCGGACGCTGCGGGCTCTGGGCGGCGACACCGTCCACCTGGGTGAGGACCCCGACCTGTCGGCCCTGTACGAGGCGGCGGTGGGCGGCATGCTCCTGCCCGCGCTCCTGGGCTTCTTCGAGGGGGCGTACATGGTGCGCGAGCGGGGCCTGGAGGCGGAGTCGCTGGTGCGCTACTCCGCGAAGTGGTTGGAGATGATCATCGCGATCCTGCCCGGTTTCGCCCAGGAGATCGACTCGGGCGACTACTCCCGGCCGATCTCCACGGTGGGGACCTTCCACGAGACCATCGAGCACGACCGGGAGATCGCCGAGAACTCCGGAGTGGACAACTCCTGGCACGCGCCCATGCACGAGCTGCTGGAGCGCGCCGTGGCACGGGGCCGACGCGACCAGAGCGTCGCCGCCCTGTACGAGCTGATGGGGGAGCCGCTGCCCGCGCGCTGACGCGGACGGAGGACCGTCCCCCGGTGTGGCGCCACCGGGGGACGGGGTCGGGGCGGGCGGCCGGGGACCTACCCGGCCGCCGCCGGTTCGGTGTCACCGTGGGAGAACTGGGTCCGGTACAGCTCGGCGTAACGTCCGTCGCGGGCCAGCAGCTCCGCGTGGGTGCCGCGTTCCACGATCCGCCCCGCCTCGACCACCAGGATGGCGTCGGCGGCGCGGATGGTGGAGAGCCGGTGGGCGATGACCAGGGCGGTCCGTCCCTCCAGGGCCTCGGCCAGGGCGGCCTGGACGGCCGCCTCGGAGGTGGAGTCCAGCGCGGAGGTCGCCTCGTCGAGGATGACGACCTCGGGCCCGGTCAGGAGGAGGCGGGCGATGGTGAGCCGTTGGCGTTCCCCTCCGGAGAAGCGGTAGCCGCGTTCGCCGACCACCGTGTCCAGCCCGTCCGGCAGGCCGCCGACCAGGGCGTCGAGACGGGCCCGGCGCAGCGCGTCCCAGATCTGGGTGTCGGTGGCACCGGGGGCGCCCAGCGTGAGGTTGGCGCGGATGGACTCGTGGAACAGGTGCCCGTCCTGGGTGACCATCCCCAGGGTGGCCCGCATCGAGGCGAAGGTGAGTTCGCGGACGTCCGTGCCGCCGAGGCGGACCGCTCCCTCGTCCACGTCGTACAGGCGAGGGGTGAGCTGGGCGATGGTGGACTTGCCCGCTCCGGAGGAGCCGACCAGCGCCACGGTCTGTCCGGGCTCCACCCGGAAGGACACCCCGTGCAGGACCGGGCCGTTGTCGGTGGTGTCGAGCGTGGCGACCTCCTCCAGGGAGGCCAGGGAGACCCGGTCGGCGGTGGGGTAGCCGAAGGTGACGTCGTCGAACTCCAGGGAGACCGGGCCGGTCGGGACCGGTCGGGCGTCCGGGCTCTCGTCGACGAGCGGCTTGAGGTCGAGGATCTCGAACACCCGGCTGAAACTGACCAGCGCGCTCATCACCTCCACCCGGGCGCTGGCCAGGGCGGTGAGCGGGGCGTACAGGCGGGTGAGGAGCATGCCCATCGCCACGACCGTCCCGGCGTCCAGCTGCCCCCGCAGCGCGTAGAGGCCGCCGAGGCCGTAGACGAGGGCGAGGGCGAGCGCGGAGACCAGGGTCAGGGCGGTGAAGAAGACCTCCTGGACCATGGCGGTGCGCACCCCGATGTCGCGGACGCGGCTCGCGCGCCGGGCGAACTCGGCCGACTCGTCGTCGGGGCGCCCGAAGAGCTTGACGAGGGTGGCGCCGGGCGCGGAGAAGCGCTCGGTCATCTGGGTGCTCATGGCGGAGTTGTGGACGGTGCGTTCGCGTTCGATCCGCGCCAGGCGGGCACCCATGCGGCGGGCGGGCAGGACGAAGACGGGCAGCAGCACCAGCGAGAGCAGGGTGATCTGCCAGGACAGGGTGACCATGACGGCGAGGGCCAGGACGAGGGTGACGACGTTGCTCATCACCCCGGACAGGACGTCGCTGAAGGCGCGTTGGGCACCGATGACGTCGTTGTTGAGCCTGCTGACCAGGGCGCCGGTGCGGGTACGGGTGAAGAAGGCGACCGGCATGCGCTGGACGTGGTCGTAGACGGTCGTGCGCAGGTCGAGGATGAGCCCCTCGCCGATCCGGGAGGAGAGCCAGCGAACGACCAGGGAGAGAACCGCCTCGGAGACCGCGACCAGGGCGATGAGCCCGGCCAGGACGAGGACCGGTCGGAGCGCGGCCCCGGCGACGATCTCGTTGACGACCTCTCCGGCCAGGAGCGGTGCGGCCACCGCGAGCGCGGCCATGAGCACGCTCAGACCGAGGAACCAGGCCAGTGGGCGCCCGTGTGGTCGGGCGAAGGAGGCGATCCGGCGCAGGACCGCTCGGGAGAAGGGGCGCTGATCCTCGTGGGCGTGCATGGCGTGGTAGATCGAGTTCCACGCGGCCATTTCCATACTCATGGGGTCCACCGGTCCGTCTTGTTGGTTACCCCAGAACCGTAGAACCTGAATAATAGTTCAGGTCAAGCCGCAGCGCCGTCTTCCCCATCCTGGTGACCCCCTTGTACGCCGCACCACCGCTCGAACAGGTTCTGGCGCGATATGACTCCACCCACGGGCGGAAGATGGTGCCGCCCCCGTCCTGGCCGTCTCTGCGGGCAGCATTAGCGGGGACAGTACCGCTGTCGCAACATGCGCGAACTCCCCAACAGCGGCACTGCTTCGTTGTTGGGGCGTCCCCGGATCTGGCGCGGCGAGACCGAGAGTTCATCGCATGTGGGTTCTCGGCATTCTGACTGCGTATCGGTAGACGCGACGATTGTGCCGACTGCTCCGTGAAGGCGCCCAACGGGCGAGCGAAGAGCCCCCGGTGTCGGTCACCGCCGGGGGCTGCACTCCAGCGGGGTGGAGCGCTGGGAAGGCCCGCCCGGGGAGGGAAGGGGCGGGCCCCGTGTGGTCAAAGCAGGCGCGTGCCCCGTTCGGCCAGGACCCGTCGCACGTCAGTGGCCACGGCGTCCATGTCCAGGGCCCGGCCGGTGTGCTCGGCCAGGGCGGCGTGGAGGTTGATCAGGTGGCGCTCGGGGGCGACCGCCCACTGCGCCAGGACGCCTTCGGTCAGGGCCTGGTGCAGGGCGAGGCGTTCGGTGGCGCCGCTGCGGTGGGCTCGGATGGCCTGCTGGCGCAGGACCCGCAGGTAGGTCAGCCGGCTGGTGATGGCGCGTTCGATGTCGGCGCCGGAGAGCAGGGTGCCGTGGCTGCCCACGACCTGGTGGGGGGCGCAGTCGCTGATCCACCGCAGGGCCTGCTCGGCCTGCGAGGGGGTGAGCCCCCAGAGTTCGGGGGCGACGGGGGCCAGCAGGTCCCCGGCCAAAAGAAT
The DNA here is from genome assembly GCF_042869555.1 of Nocardiopsis sp. NPDC006938. Lineage (NCBI taxonomy): Bacteria > Bacillati > Actinomycetota > Actinomycetes > Streptosporangiales > Nocardiopsidaceae > Nocardiopsis > Nocardiopsis sp. NPDC006938. The sequence goes on from NZ_JBIAGA010000004.1 coordinate 401,555, forward strand.
GCGGTCGGTACGGTCCCACAGCAGCAGCTGGTCGGCACTGGGGGCGTGCGCGCTGACCCCCGGCAAGCTCGGGATGTTCAACCGGTGGCTCAGTACACGCGGCGAGCCGGGCGCGAAGCTGGCGGCTGGCCGGATCTGGTCGGCGTGCAGGCGTTCGGCGTGCTCGGGGGTGCGCTCCCCGGAGCCGTGGTCCCAGCGCAGCCACACCATCCGGCGTAGTCGCAGGGCCGGGGCGGCGGTGGCAACCTCGGTCAGGAGGCGTTCGGTGGCCTCTGTGCTCATGCCGTGGTCCACGACCGTCAGCTCGGCGCCGCGGCCGACCAGGAGGCTGGCGCCCGGGCTCGCGGTCCACCGTGTGGTCCACACCCGGCTGCTGAGGCGGCTCAGGGTGGGCGCCCCGGGGCTGTGCGTGTGGTGGTGGGTGCGGGTCAGCGTCGCGTCCATCCTGGCTACCTCCTGGTCCGTGCGGCGGGGCCGCCCAGGTGGTACAGGGTTCGGTGGGGCGACCTGGGATCAGGTCACCACGGCGGGGTCCGGTGTGGGATGCGATATCCGCAACCGGAACCCCTTGACAGGACAGTGTCGGGTTGTTCTATGCAGGTCACTCGTTGTTGAGCTCGTTCAGGGCGTCGAGGTTGTTGTGGCAGAGCACGGCCAGCTCGTAGAGGGCCTCCAGAGCCGGGGGCGGGGGAGAGTCGGAGCGGATGGCCACCCCCAACTTGACCGCGCGTCCCGCCAGCGGCACGAACCGGGTGTGTGAGGTCTCGAAGGCGGGGGCGGCGAACATGGTGTGCAGCGCGACGTTGCCGGTGACCTCCACGGCCGCGCTCACCTCCTCCGGGGATTCCAGGGTGGTGGCTCGGGAGGCCTCCGCGAGGGGCAGGTCGTCCATCCACCGGGCATAGCGGGCCCCTCCGGGGTCGGCGTAGAGCCATTCGGCGTCGGCGACGTCGTGGGGGCTGAGCCATTCGGCGTCGGCCAGGTCCGAGCTGCGCGGCACGACCACGGCCCGGGGTGCGGTGGTGGTGGTGTGGGCGCGGTAGCCCAGTTCGTGGGCCTCATCGCCCAGGAGCTGCCCGAAAACGATGTCGGCGGCCGCGAGCGGGTCGGCGAGAGTGTGGGAGTGCACGGGCACGTGGGCCAGACGCACGTCAGGCCAGCGGGCCCGCCACTCCTCCAGGATGGCTGGGCCGGTGTCGGCCAGCGCGGCTCCCAGGACCGCCACGCGGATCAGCTCGGTGCCGGCTTCCTGTTCGCCATGGGTGGCGACCCGGTCGAACCGGCGGCGGGCGCTCTCGCCCCATGACAGATAGCGGCGGCCGAGTTCGGTGAGCTGGACGGGGCGGCCCTGGCCGCCGCGGTTGACGATGGTTCCCTGCACGAGCGCCTCCAGAGAGCTGATCTTGCGGCAGGCGGCCGTAGGGCTGAGGTAGACCGCGGCCGCCGCCTCGGCGATGGTGTCGTGCACGGTCAGGGCGCGCACGAGGTCGATGGTGGTGGAGTCGATGGACAAGGGGGTCCTCCCAGGGTCGCAGTGTCCCGGGGACGGTACGTGTTCGCGCCACCTCGTGGAGTCAATGTCGGGCAAAGTGTTCCTCTGGATCTCCTACCCGCCTGTGAGCAGCGGAAGTCCTGTCGCTTGGGAGCTCGCCCCGAGACGGAGGAGAGAGGTTCCCCCCGATACCGCCCGCGACTCGAAGGTAAAGTGCTACCGCCCTTGCTCTATGACCCTGCCGACCGGACCACGACCCAGCCGTGGACGGCCGGGGTGCCACTCCTCAGTGAATAGGTGGCTCTGTGCTCCGAGTTTCCAGATCCTCACGACTGATGTCTGGTGTGGCGCTGTTCGCGCTCCTCGTCGTCACGGCCTGCGGTGACGACGGAAGCAACGCGGGGGAGGCAGAGCAGGAGGTCAGTGGAGGCAGCACCGAAGTAGCCCCCCTCAGCGGTGATGGATTCCTCGCGCTGGCCTGCGGAGAAGACTCCATCACCGTGTCACGGTTCTCCAGAGAGGACGGCACCGTCCAGGCCGAACACGTGTTCTCTGTGGCCGATGCCGTGGCCACCGACGAACCTGTGCTCGCCCATAGCCGTCCAGTGGAGTCCCTCCAGAGTGTGGAACTCCCGAGCTGCTCGACCGAGGCGTTCGAGGACACGATCACTGGCACTCTCCCGATCACCTTCGATCAGGCCCACGAACTGGCGGCGCTGGTCCTGCCTAACGAGTCGCTCCTGTTGGTGACGATCGTGGAGGAGATCGACGGCACAGAGACCACCACTGTCGGTGCGATGTCCGCTGACGGCGGGGTCGAGGCCCTCCTGCCTGCTGATGCCCCGTCCGGTTTCAGTAGTGCCACCGAGAAGAAGTCGCCCCGTTACTCGCACGCTGATGGTGGGCTCTACTACGTAGAGATCGACCACGGGACGGAAACCCACACTGTGAAGACGCTTGACCCCACCAGTGGGGAGGTCCGAGACCTGGGTGATTGCGGGATGCGATGCGAGCGCCTGATCATTGACCCGCAGTCCGGCGTCCTTTTCGGAACCGTCGTCGTCCAGGACACGGAGAACCCCAGCGGACCAGCCAAGATCTCCAGCTTCTATAACCGGCACTTCGCGTTCACCGAATCAGGCATCGCCGGGGTGTTCCAAATGCGAGACGGGGAGATCAGTCTCTCGGAAGGCCTTGAGGGAGATCCCGCAGTCGTGCCCGCCGGTAGAAGTAACAACGGCCGCCCTTCCGAAGGAGCCTGGGAGCACCTCAAATTCTCGCGCACAGCTTCCTCGGGCCAGGGGCTCCCCCGAGCACTGTTCGCCGTCGGCGAGTACGAGCTGATGCTCGACGACAACGAGTTCACGGTCTGGTCTCTCGACCCCGCCGAGGAGGTGGAGGAGGCATTCTTCGGGGACCCCGCACCTGTGGTGCTGCGACAGATCCTGCCCGGCAGCGACCGCACCAACGAGCATCCCGTTCTTTCACCGGAGGGAGACCAGCTCCTCTTCCGCTCTACCGATAGCGCAGGCAAGGTGTCCTGGTTCAGCGTGCCTGCGGCTGGTGGAGAAGAACCCGTCGAGATCGGCACTGCCGAGGGTGAACACGCCTCTATGATCCCGATTCACTGGTGGTGATCGCGCCCGCCGTGACGTGCGGCCACGTCCTACTCACCGCACCATGGCACCGGGTGCTCGGTAGCGTCCACGGCGCGTCCGGGCACCCGCACAACGGTGGTCCGACCCACCTCGCTCAGGGCAGTGCAGCCTCGCCCGGGTGTTTTCGGTCATACGAGCCCGGAGTGTCGGCATTCGCGGGGACATAAGGACTATCGGTGGCTGGCGGCGGTCGCCGTTCACACGATGATGTACATGTGCTGGAGCGAGCGTGACGAGTCCAGCCAAGGGACTGTGCCCGACCATCGCTTCGCTTCAGAGAGCAGCCGGGGGGTGGGGGCGGGGATACCGGGGTGGAAGTTCCAGTCCTGGGGTTGGGCTACCACCTGGCCACGGACCTGCACTCTGCCCAACCCCGCCCCCGGACCATTCGTGTGAAGGCTTCCGAAGGGGCTCTGGGCACTGGACGTCACAGGCGTCCTCACGAGCGCAGCGCCCACTACCGGTTCCAGCGGCATGGTCCTAAGTGGTGTGTTCCGCGTTTTTCGGAGTCGGATTCTTGGATCGTACCGATCCGGCGGCTCCGCCTTCCCACCCGCGAGGGGGAGACCTCCGTACTCGCCTGCGGTCCGCGGCAGGCGCCGCCGCTGGTCCTCCTCCATGGGTCGGGAGCCAACGCGAGCCACTGGTTCGCGGACCTGCCCGCCTGGTCGGAGCACTTCCGCGTGTACGCGGTCGACCTGGTCGGCGAGCCCGGGCTGAGCGCGCCCTCCCTCCCCGACCTGTCCACGGAGGCGGGCGCCCTGTGGCTGGACGACGTACTCTCCGGGCTCGGCGTGGAGCGCACCGCGATGGTCGGGACCTCACTGGGCGGCTGGACCGCGCTGGACTACGCCGTGCGCCGCCCGGGACGCCTCACACGCCTGGTGCTGTCCTGCCCGGGCTGACTGGGCGCAGAGCCGGTGGCGTGTTCTGGGAGCCGGGCTGCTCATGCTGGGCGGACCCCGCGCAAGGGAGCGCTCGGTCCGCTACCTCGTCGGGCTCGACGGCTCCGGTGACGCGCGGGTCCTGGACGAGGTGATGGCGGTCTTCACCCGGTTCCGCCCCCGCACCGACCCCCTCCCCGTCGTCATCGACGCCGACCTTCGGACCCTGGACCTTCCGCTCCTGGTGAACGTGGGCGAGCGCGACCGGATGTTCGACTCCGCGGAGACCACCCGGCGGGTGCGCACGTGCGTCCCGGGGGCCCGGGTACGGGTAGTGCCCGGCGCCGGGCACGCCCTCACCGGTCTGACCGCGCCGGTCCTGGAGTTCCTCCTGGACGAGCGGAACCGGCCCGGGCCGCCGTGCCCGCGCTGACCGCGTTCGCGGCCACGATCGCCAGGACCGCCGCGATTTCCGCACCGCCTAGCGTCTGCCCGAGCACCCACCAGCCCGCCAGCGCCGCCATCACCGGGTGCACGCTCATGAACAGGCCGAAGAAGCGGGCCGGGACCCTGCGCAACGCGTACAGGTCGCCCAGGAACGGCACCGTCGAGCAGAGCACCCCCGCCACGGCCGCGCACAGCAGCGCCGCCAACGTGGGCGGGTTCAGGTACAGCACGAGGGCGCCCACCGGAGCGAACACCAGAGCCGACACCCCGGCGGCGGCCGCCGACCCCTCGATCCCCGGCAGCCGTCGCCCCACCGTCCGGTTGAGCAGGATGTAGGCCGCCCAGCACGCCGCCGCTGTCAGGGCCAGGGCGATCCCGAGGTGGTCGGTGGTGGGCTGCGGTCGGGTCAGGACCGCGACCGCGCCGCCCGCCACCAGCGCGCACACCAGGTCGGTCCAGCGGCGTGTGGCGGCCAGGGCCACCGCCAGCGGGCCGAGGAACTCCAGGGTGACCGCCAGACCCAGTCCGATCCGGTCGACGGCCAGGTACAGGGTCAGGTTCATAGAGCCGAACACCGCCGCCATCGCCAGCACCGGCCACCACTGCCGCCAGGTGAACGTCCGCAGCCGGGGCCGCCCCACGGCCATCAGCACGGCGCCCGCCACCCACTGGCGGACAGCGACCACGCCCACGGGACCGATCACGGGGAAGGCGAGCGCGGCGGTGGCCGCTCCCACCTGGTTGGAGGCGCCTCCGGCGAGCATCACCGCCATACCGCGCCAGCGTCCGGTGCCCGTCTCCCGGCCGGTCTCCCCGGCCGTGTGCCCGTCGGTGTCGGTGGAAGTCGTCATGGCGCGAGCATCCACCCGCGGTTCGCATACGCAAAATGCATACGAGCGATCTTCTATACGCTGAACGCATGGATCTCGAACTCCGCCACCTGCGCTGCCTGGTCGCGATCGTGGACTCCGGAGGGTTCAGCGACGCCGCCCTCGAACTCGGCGTGTCCCAGGCGGCGGTCTCCCGTAACCTGGCCGCCCTGGAGGGGGTCCTCGGTGTGCGCCTGCTGCACAGGACGAGTCGCCACGTCACCCCCACCACGGCGGGAGTACAGGTACTGGCCCGCGCCCGCCACCTGCTGGCCGAGGCCGACAACCTGGTGAGCGAGGCCACCAGCGGGCACACCCGCCTGCGGGTGGGGCACGCGTGGTCGGCCGTGGGCCGTCACACCGCCGAGTTCCAGCGCCGCTGGGCCGACCGGCACCCCGGGATCGCCCTCCACCTGATCCGCACCAACACCCCCACGGGAGGGCTCGCCGAGGGGCTGTGCGACCTCGCGGTGGTCCGCGCCGCCTTCGACGGCCGACGCTTCGACAGCGCCGTGGTCGGGCACGAGCTCCGGCACTGCGCCATGGCCTCCGACGACCCCTGGGCGCGCCGCCGGTCCCTGCGCCTGGAGGAGCTGACCGGCCGGGTCCTGCTCTACGACCGACGCACCGGCACCACCACCGCGGACCTGTGGCCCGACAACGCCCGGCCGGAGATGGAACCCACCCGGGACATCGACGACTGGCTGGCCGAGATCGCCACCGGCCGGGCGGTCGGCATCACCCCGGAGAGCACCGCCACCCAGTACCGGCGCGACGGTATCGTCTTCCGACCGCTGCGCGACGCACCGCTCATCCCGGTGCGGCTGGTCTGGCGGCGGCACGACCCGCACCCGGCCACGCACGCGGCGGTCGCACTGCTCACGGAGCTGTACGCCCGCTAGAGAGCGGCCGGGAACCCGCCGGGAGAACCACCCCGGTCGTCGGTGTGCCCGGCCGGTGGGCTCGCCCCGCCCGGGCCGGAGGGTCAGGGGTTGAGCGAGTCGATGAGGTCGACGACACCCACCTGCTGGAGCCCGTTGACGAGCAGGAGGAGGCCCACGATGCCGACGACCCAGGACAGGGCCTCCCGCGAGCCCGCGTCGATCCGCTCCCGCCAGCGGTCCAGCCTCGGGCGCAGGCGCTCGCCGAACGCACGGTGGGCCAGGTAGAGCAGGACCGGCGGGAGCACCATCACCAGGTTGTAGGCGGCGAGCACGGGCAGCCAGGCGTGGACGGCCAGGCCCGAGGCGCTCATGATGCCGATGGCGCCGAGGTAGGGGAGCGCGGTCCCGGCCTCCAGCAACCCGGTGGCCAGGCCCAGCCCGATCATCGTGGTGGTGCGGAACGAGGCCGGGCGACGCGGGGGCCGCTTGCTGTTCGGCATCACCCAGGAGTAGGCGAACAGCCCGCCTCCGAGGACCACCATGCCCCAGCCCGTCAGAGGGCTGTCGGCCAGGGGGGTGAGGCGGTCCATCACCGCGCCCAGACCCAGCATGAGCGCGCACCCGAGCGCGAAGTAGAACAGCGCCACCGTTCCGAGGTAGGCGAACAGCGGACGGGCCACGGAACGGGCTCCGCTGAGCAGTACGAAGAGGGAGACACCCAGCGTGGTGGGGCTCAGGGTGTCCAGGAGCGCCAGACCGGCGACCGGAAGGAGGACGTCCAGGGGAGGCATGCGGTACTCCGGATCTTTTCAGCTCGACTGTGCGAAATAAAATAACACAAGTGTGCTAAAAAAGTGGAGTGCCCAAGATCGTCGATCACGAAGAACGCCGCCGCGCGCTGGCCGAGGCTCTGTGGAGGGTGATCGCCCGCTCCGGACCGCAGACCGTGTCCATCCGTACCGTCGCCGCCGAGGCGGGTCTGTCCTCCGGCGCGTTGCGCCACTACTTCCAGACCCGCGAGGAACTCCTCGTCTTCGCCCTGGACCTGTCCGAGGAACGGGTGGTCCGGCGGATGCGGGAGCACTCCCGCGACCAGGACCCCGACGCCACCGTGGTCGAACGTGCCGCCGGGTTCGCCGAGCACATGCTCCCCCTGGACGAGATCCGGCGCGCCGAGTACCGCGTCTGGGAGGCCACCGGGATCATCGGCGAACGCGATCCCCGCCTGGAGGAGCGCTGGAACCAGCAGCGGGGCCTGTACCGCCAGCTCGTGGGCGCCCTAGGAGGCCTTCCCCGCCTGGACGACCCCGCGAGGACGCACCCCGACCCCTGGCTGGAGGACTGGGCCTCGTTCCTGCACACCTTCGTGGACGGGCTCTCACTCCAGATAATGGTCAACCCGGACCAGGTCCCGCCCGACACCGCGCGGGCCCGACTGCGCGCTTTCCTGACCCACGTCGAGTCCAGCAGGCGGTAGCCGCCCCGGTCCGTACCGGACGTGGACGGGCCACCCCTCGGACTTGGACATACTGGATGCCGACACGGGGTTTCCAAGGGATTCGGGGGGATGGCGTGACCACCACGCAGGGCGACGGGAACGTTCGGGAGCACGGGAGCGGGGTCGAGTTCAGGGCCGCACGACCGGAGGATGTCCCCGCGCTGGTCGAGCTGGTCAACTCCTGCTACCGGGGCGACGACTCACGCCGGGGCTGGACCACCGAGGCCGACTTCCTCGACGGGCAGCGCGTGGACGCCTCCGCCATGACCGAGCTGCTGGGCCGTACCAACACCCTGGTGCTCGTGGGCGAGTCCGGGGGCGAGATCGTCACCTGCTGCGAGCTCCAACGCAGTGTCAACGGCGCCTACTTCGGGATGTTCTCCGTGCGGCCGGAGCTCCAGGGGGCGGGCCTGGGCCGGACCGTGCTGGCCGAGGCCGAGCGCACGGCCGCCCAGGAGTGGGGCTGCCGCCTGATGCGGATGAAGGTCCTCAAACAGCGCCCCGAACTCATCGCCTGGTACGAGCGGCGCGGCTACACCGGGACCGGGAAGACCGAACCCTTCCCCTACGGCGACACCGCCTTCGGGCTGCCGCGCCGGGACGACCTGGCCTTCGTCGAACTCACCCGCGAACTGCACCTGGACTGACCGTCAGCGCGGTTCGAGGTTGGCCGACATGCGCTCCAGGACGTCGACGGCGTCGCGGTACTCCTGGTCGCCGATGCCCTCGCACAGCCGTTCCCGGGCCCGGCTCACCCGCTGGAGGAGCTCACCGTGGGCACGCCGCCCCTCGGGAGTGAGCTCCAGGGAGACCAGCCCGCTCACCCACCCGCGCCGGCGCAGCGACTCCACCACCGGGGCCACGCCCGTCTCGTCGTCCTCCAGAAACGGCGCCAGGCGCTGGTCCAGCTGGAGAACGGTGCCGGGGTCGACGTGCAGGGAGTTGAGCACCTGCCACTGACGACGGCTCACGGAGTCCTCGGCGAGGGTACGGTCGAGGTCGTTCTCGATGAGCCGGTCCAGGTGCTTGAGCCAGTACCCGATCGGTAGGTCGGACATGGGGCCTCCGGGTGGCCGAGGTCTCGGGACGGATCGACGATATGTCGCCCGCCCGGGTCCCCGCCAGCCCTTGAGCGGGGTGTCACCCCGCGAGTCCGGCGCGGGCGAACCGGGTCCGGGAGGGTGTCCGACCCAGCCGGTAGTGTGCCCGCATGCCCGACTCCCGTTCCGCACCGCGGTACCTGCGCGGCGACGCGACCAGCCCCCAGGCCTCCGGGCCCAAGATCATCGCCCACGTGTGCAACAACCGGGGCGGCTGGGGCAAGGGGTTCGTCCTCGCCCTGTCCCGCCGCTGGTCCGCGCCGGAGCGCGACTACCGCGCCTGGCACCGGGGGCGGTCCGCCAACGACTTCGCCCTGGGCGCGGTCCGGTTGGTGCGGGTGCTCCCCGACGTCCACGTGGCCAACATGGTCGCCCAACACGGGGTCAGGCGCGGAAGCGGCGGCCCGCCGATCCGCTACGAGGCGCTGGCCACCTGCCTCGGCAGGCTCGCCGACCACGCCCTGGAACTCGGGGCGACGGTGCACATGCCCCGGATCGGCTGCGGACTGGCGGGCGGCCGGTGGGAACACGTGCTGCCCCTGATCCGGGAGCACCTCCTGGAACGGGGCGTGAGCGTCACCGTCTACGACGTGGACTGAGCCGGGCGCCCCGGGCTGGGGTCAGGGCCCCTCGACGAGGCCGGTGAGCACCCGGCGAACCATGCGCTCGAACAGGACGTGGGTGTCCTGGTCCGCGCCCGGGCTGGCCGCCAGCGCGGCCGTGACCAGCGGGTGTCGGTCCGGGGTCGCGGCCGCGCCGGGTACCCGGGTTCGGGAGGGGGAGTCCCCCTCGGTGGCGGCACGTCGGATCTCGGTCCGGGCGAACAGGGTCACCAACCCGTTCACCAGGCCGATCGTCTCCAGCCGGGCGGGGTGGGCCAGCCGGGTCGGCTCGAGCGCGCGCAGGGCGTACTCCAGGTAGTCCATCCCCCGGGGGCCGGGGACCGGCTCGGTGGGAAGGTCCAGGAGCCACGGGTGGTCCAGGTGGGTCCGTTTGGCCCGGGAGGCCAGCGCCGCCAGGTCCTCGACCGGGTCCCCGGTCAGCGCCACGTCCAGGTCGATCTCGCCGGAGACGGCGTCCGCCATGAGATCGAGCAGGTCGGCGCGCGTGGACACGTACCGGTACAGCGAGGCGGGTCCGGTGCCCAGCCGCCGCGCCACCTGGCGCATGGACACCGCCGCGAGGCCGCCCTCGTCCGCCACCGCCACGGCCTCGGCGGTGATCTGGGCGCGGCTGCGCTCCGGTGCCGGGCCCCGGGCCCCGCGTTCCGGCCGGTTCCACACGGTCGTCGGTTCGTCTTCCACCGGGCCCCTTGTCTTCACGTGTCGGCGTACCCCTATCCTATTACCGAGAACACCGATCGCAGTATTGGGAGGCGTCATGGACACCAACATGTGGACCCCGACCAGGTGGGCGCGTAACGGCGCCGTCCGACTGGCTCACGACTCCTGGGTCGAAGCACCGCCCGAAGGCGAGCCGCTGCTGCTCATCATGGGTCTGGCCGTCAACCGGACCTGGTGGCCGGACGGCCTGTGCCGAGCACTCGCCGACCAGGGCTTCGCCGTCGCCCGCTACGACCAGCGCGACTCCGGGGAGTCCACCCACCTGCCGCCCACCCGGACCAAGATGCCCGTGACCGCCCTGCTGGGCAGGCGCGGCGACGCCTACACCGCCGAGGACATGACCGACGACACCGTCGCCGTACTGGACGACCTGGGGTGGCCCTCGGCGCACCTGTTCGGGATCTCCCTGGGCGGGGCCGTCGCCCAACGCGTCGCCGTGCGTCACCCCGACCGGGTCCGCACCCTCACCACCGCCTGCGCCGTCCCCGGCGACGTGGGCGGGCTGGGCACCCTGCGGTACATGAACCTGCCCTCCACCCTCAAGCTCAGCCGTATCCGCTTCCCCGACACCAGGGAGGGCGCGATCGAGGCGAACGTGAACATCGCCCGCTTCTGCGCGGGCCCCCGAGAGCCCTTCGACGAGCGGGCGGCCCGCGCCCGCTTCGAGGCCATGGCCGACGTGGGCGCCCGCGACCTCGAAGCGCAGAGCAGGCAGATCGGGGCCCAGTGGCACGGGCCGCCGATCAGTGAGGTCAGGGCGCCGACGCTGGTGTTGCACGGCACGCACGACCCGCTGGTCCGGCCGCGCGCCGCCGCGACGATCGCCGCGCGCGTTCGGGGCGCCCGTCTGGTGCCCCTGCCCGGCGCCGGACACGAGCTCCCTGCCCGGACCTGGCCGAACGTGGCCCAGGAGGTGCGCGCGCTCGCGGACTCCGCGCGGTGAGACGGGCGACGGGTGGGCGGGGCGCGGAACGGGGTCAGCCCGGAACGCGGCACAGGACCGCGCCCCGGGGGATGACGAACACGCCGTCGGGGTGCTCGCTCCACCGCCGCCAGCCGGCGGAGATCCACTCCAGGTCGTCCTGGCTTGCCATGCCCCGGCCGACCGCGTCCCGGCCCATGGTCGACTCCAGGATGCGGCGCGACCACATCCCGCCCCACCAGGCACGGCGTTCGGGGTCGGAGTGGTTCCATACCTCCGCGACATGGCTGACCTCGGTGAACCCGGCCGCGTGCGCCCAGGCCAGCAGGTGGCGCCCGGCATCGGGTTCGCCGCCGTTGGCGCGGGCCACCCGCTGGTACAGCGCCATCCACGCGTCCAGTTCGGGCAGGTTCGGGTACCAGTGCATCGCGGAGTAGTCGCTGTCGCAGGCGGCCACCACCCCGCCCGGCCGGGCGACACGGCCCATCTCGGCCAGCGCCCGGACCGGATCGCCCACGTGCTGGAGGACCTGGTGGGCGTGGACGACGTCGAAGGTGTCGTCGGGCAGGTTCAGGGCGTGGACGTCACCGACCACGAAGTCGACGTTGTCCACACCGGCCTCCTCCGCGTGGGCGCTCGCCCGCTCGACCGCCTCGGCGGAGGCGTCCACGGCGGTGACACGCCCCGGCGCGACCCTGCGGGCGAGGTCGACGGTGATGCTGCCGGGTCCGCAGCCCACGTCCAGCAGGGAGCGGCCGGGCCGGACCTCCGAGAGCGCGTAGGCGGCCGAGTTCTCGGCGTCGCGCCACAGGTAGGAGGAGGTGACGATCGGGTGCTGTCCGTGCGTGTACCGGGCCATGGCGTTCCGCCTTCGTCTCGGGGGCTCCGGTCGACCCTACCCGCGAGTCTCCCCCTGCGAGATCCACTTCTCACTGAGTGAGACGAAACCTGGGTGGCTCAGGAGTCCAGGCGTCCGCCCAGAGCCTCCAGATCCGGGACGAACCAGCACTGGGTGCCGCGCTCGCACTCGCGGACCAGGTCGCGGAAGGCGTCGCTGGCCGCCACGTGCCGGGAGACGTCCCCGACCACGGCCAGGCGCAGGCGGTAGTTGGCGAACTTCTGGAGGAACTCTCCAGCCACACCGGTGCGCAGGCGGAAGAAGTCGTCATCGAGGCGTTCGGCGGGTACCACCACCCAGGTGACCCCGTGGTGGAAGGCGTCCCCGATCACGTCCGCGGCCTCGCGCAGGGGCGGGCCCTGCTCCGGGCAGAGCATGACCGGGTGTGCGCCCAGGTGGTGGACCTCGGGGAGGGACATCGGTGCGGTCTCCTGTTCGGGATCGTGTGGGCCGGACCGTTCCGGCGTGCTCACGACCGGTCTCCCGTGAGGGAGTCGACGTAGCCCAGCAGGGTCGCGGTGGAGGCCAGGTCGCCCACGATGACGACCTTGAGCCGGGAGCGCTCCGGGTCGTGCACGACCTGCACGTGGACGCGGCCCCGGTCCTCGGGACGTCCGGTGACGGTGAGCAGGGTGGTGAGGCGGTCGACCGTGGCGCGGTCGACGTCGTCGACCTGCACGACGGTGGAGGCCTCCGCGTGGGGGGTTCCCCGGGGCGGCGTCGCCTCCTCCGCCAAGGGGCCGCCGGTGAACTCCTCCAGGTCACTGCGGCGGACGCGGTACTGCTTCCCGATCCGGGTGGCCGCCAGGCGTCCCTCGCGAACGTAGGCGCGCACCGTCTTCACGTGCAGGCCCAGGAGGTCGGCGACCTGGTCGATCGAGTAGTACTGCCGGGTCACGTCTCTCCTCACGAACGGCCTATCTTCCTTGAGATTCCCTCATTGTACGCGAAGAAGCGCGATGTTAGGGAAGTTTGAGGAAGATGATGCGGCGAGGGAGAAGCGGGTACAGAAGGGGAGAGGGCAATCCACGGGGGGAGAGGGGGAGCCATGGCGCTCCTGCACACCATCAGACCGTGTCTGTGGTTCGACGACCAGGCCGAGCAGGCGGCGGAGTTCTACACCGGCGTGTTCGAGAACTCGCGTGTGCTCAGGACGACGCGCTACGGCCCCGACATGCCGGTCGCCGAGGGCACCGTGCTCACCGTCGAGTTCGAACTGGACGGGGCACGCTTCACCGCGCTCAACGGCGGGGACCGGTTCACCTTCGACGAGGCGGTCTCCTTCCAGGTCATCTGCCGCGACCAGGCCGAGTCGGACCACTACTGGTACGCGCTCGTCGACGGCGGCGAGGAGAGCCAGTGTGGTTGGCTGCGGGACCGCTTCGGGCTGTCCTGGCAGGTCTATCCGGAGGAGCTGGACTCCCTGGTGTGGGACTCCGAACCCGAGCGCGCGTACCGCGCCACGCAGGCCATGCTCACGATGCGCCGGATCGACCTGGAGGCGGTGCGCCGGGCCGCGGACGGCGTCTGAGCCCACCGGGGAGTCCCGGCGCGCTCGACGCCGGGGCTGGTTTTTCTCAGGTCCTCATGTGTGCCGCGAGCTGGTCCGCGACGCTCCGGGGAGCGCGGCCCAGGAGTTCGCCCAGCAGCGGGTCCCGTTCGGCGAAATACCCCTCCCGCGTCGCACGGAACATGGTGAGCGTGAAGCGGGCCGCGCTCTCCGGCATGCCGCGCGCCACCTGGTCCGCGACCCACTGCTCGTCGTCGACGACGACGCGTTCGACGGAGCGTCCGCTGAGCGCGGAGACGATCCCGGCGAAGTCGTCGAGGGTGACGGCCTCCTCGGCGACCAGGGTCATGGCCCCGTCGAAGGAGCGGTCGCCGGAGAGGATTGCGGCCGTGGCCTCGGACAGGTCGGCGGGGGCGGTCCACGGGACGGGGCCGTCGTCCGGAGCCGCGATCACCCCGGTCTCCCGCCACGGACCGAGCACGGCATCGAAACTGTGGCCGAAGAAGCCGTAGCGCAGGGAGGTCCAGGCGACCCCCGAACCGGAGAGGATCTCCTCGGTGGCGGCGTGGACGGCCGCCGGGGGGTACGGTCCCTCGAACGCGGCTCCCTGTTGACTCGTGTACAGAATCCGCCGGGTCCCGGCCGCGACCGCCGCCTCGATCGCGTTGCGGTGCAGACTCACCATGTCGGCCGTCGGGTCGTTCCCGGACACCAGGAGCACCTGGTCGGCACCGGCGAAGGACGCGCGCAGGGCGGCCGGGTCCTCATAAGAGGCCTGTCGCACGCGCACTCCGCGCTCAGCGAGGTGCCGGGCCCTGGCGGGGTCCCGCACACTCACACCGACCCGTTCGGCTGGCAGGCGGCTGAGGAGGTGTTCGACTGTGCCCCCGTTGAGGGTGCCAGTGGCGCCGGTGACGACGATCATGTTCGCGGTCCTTCCTTGCGTGCCCGTGCCGTGTCGGCCTCCGAGCTGGTGGCGCCCGGTCCAATAACTTGACCGACCGGGTCAGTTTCGCTTCCGCCCACGACCGTAGATAAGCTGACTCTGCCAGTCAAGTTATGGCGGTGGCGAGAGGCGGCAGAATCCATGACCGGTGCTACACCCGCGAACCCCCGGCTGCGCGCCGACGCCCGGCGCAACGCGGAGCAGATACGCCGGGCGGCGATCGCCGCCTTCCAGGGGCGGGGTCTGAGCGTGCCGCTGGAGGAGGTGGCCCGGGCGGCGGGAGTGAGCAAGGCGACGATCTTCAACCGGTTCGGCGGCCGGATCGGCCTCATCGAAGCCGTCATCCAGGAGGTCGTCGCCGACGAGCTCGACGCCGTCATCGACCACACGCGGTCCCTGGACGACGCCGGGGATCGAATGGACCACTACCTCACCGCGATCCGCGACCTCCAGTACCGTCAGCCCACCACCAACGACGTCCTGCTACAGGACTATCCCCATTCGCGGCAGCTCATGGACATCTGCCGTGCCGCGGGAGAGATCTACGAAGAACTCGTCGAGGACGGACACGCCTCGGCGGCCCTGCGGCCCGAGTTCACGGTGGACGACCTGCACGCGCTCGTCGTCGACAACGCTCTCGCCCTCAAACACGGTGCGCTGCCGCCCCGTGACGCCTACGACCGCCGCACCGCCTACCTCCTCGACGGCATCCGAGCGCCGCGGGGGATGTCCGGCGCCTGACCAACCCGACCTCCTCATCGGCCGGTGGTGGGCCTCGGACCACCCGGTCAACGGGCACCCGGTGAACGACGAAGGGCGCAGTCACCGCACAGGCCGCCCCCGGGCACGCGGTAGTACAGGCAACACGTGGTCCTGCGCAGCGTCGCCCTTCCCGCGCCGTCCACGCCCGTGTAGGAGCCGGTGCCGGCCAGACACGGGCGTTCCAGCAGCGCCCGCACCACCGCCTCCGCGTCCGCGCGCCGGTCCCTGCGCGCCGCGCCCAGGGCGCGCGCGGCACCCGCCAGGGCCGAGCCGGTGTTGCCCCGCAACAGTCCCGGAGAGATCCGACCGAGCCCGGTCAGTGCCTCCTCCACCCGCGCCAGGACCCCCTCCACCACCGTCTCCTCCAGCCACGCGGCGACCGCGGCGACGTCCTCCGCCAGCACGGCGGCACGGGTCTGCGCCGTGCCCAGGGCCAGTGGTCCCGAGCGTCCCGGCTGGTACGCCAACAGGTCCGCGCGCAGGCCCGCACCGTGGCACAGGCCCGCCGCCAGGATGGGAGAGAGCATCCGGGAGGCCAAACCCTGGTGGAACAGCGAGGCCCCCACCCGCCACTCCACGTCCTCGGCCCCGCCGCCGGCGAGCGCCCCGAGCTGGCCCCGCACCCGGTGGACCTCGGCGGCGAGCCGCTCCCGCCCGGACGCGCGGGCCCAGCCGGAGACCGGCTCCCAGCCCCCGTCCAACGGCGCCGCCCGCACCCGGAAGAACACGTTGACGTCCCCGACGTCCTCCAACACCCGTTCCAGCACCACGCCCCCCGGTCCACGAACCCGAACCACCACCCTGCACCACCCCGGCCCGCACGCCACCACGCGGGTAGTGCTGGCACCACCCGCGTTCCTCGTGCTGCTGACCTCGTCCCCGGTGCCCCGAATCCCTAGATTGGTCCCGTGAGCGGTACACGGGAACAGCGGGCGCACGGCGCGCGGCGGGGCGGCGGACGGGTCGGAGCCCGGCTGTCGGCCCTGGCCGGGGTACCGTTCGCCGCCGAGTCGGCCGTGAGCGCACGGCGCCAGCTCCTGGTCCAGGTCCTGCACCTGATGACCTCCATGACCCTGGCCCTGTTCTACCTGATCCCCGTGTCACTGCTGGTCACCGTCGTCACCTGGATCGGTATGGGGATGTACCTGCCCTGGACCGACCTCGGGATCGACTTCCCCGTCTCCCGGATCGTCTGGGACTCGCTGGGATTCCTGGTCGCCCTGCCCGTCGCCGCCACCCTCCTGGCCCGGCTGGCCTGCCGGGTCCAGCGCGACCGCCTCGCCAACGTGTTCGGCATCGTGGAGACCGACCCGCCCGACCCCATGGCCGACGACGCCCCCTGGACCCGAGCGTGGCGGTTCGTCTTCGGCCGGGAGGCGTGGACCATGGTCGTCTACAGCACCGCCGCCGGACTGCACGGGCTCTTCGCCGCGGGACTGGTCGTGGTGTTCGTGGTGTGCGGAGGGGCCGCGGCGATCGGCGCGTCCCTGGGGGTCGCCTACATCCTGGCGATGGGCTCGCCGGGCGACCTGACGGGGCCCCTCGTCCTGGTCATCGCGGGACCGCTCGCCGCCGTGGTCGGGCTGCGTCTGGCCCCGTACATGATCTCCACCGAGGTCCTCCTGCACCGCCTACTGCTCTTCGAGGCCCCCGAGGTCCGCATGCGCCGTCGCCTCCTGCACGTGCAGGACAGCCGCCTGCGCATGGTCGACGAGGCCGAGGCGGAGCGCCGGAGGATCGAACGCGACCTGCACGACGGCGCCCAGCAACGGCTGCTCGCGCTCACCATGACCCTCACCCGGGCGCGCGCCCGGCTGTCCCACGACCCCGAGGGGGCACGCGAACTCATCGCCGAGGCGCAGGCGGAGTCCCGCGAGGTCATGACCGACCTGCGCCAGGTGGCGCGCGGCCTGCACCCCCGGGTCCTGACCGACCACGGGCTCGGTGCGGCCCTGCCGGTGGCGGCCGGACGCTCCCCGGTACCGGTCCGACTCGACGTCGACCTGCACGAGCGTCCCTCGCCCCGCGCCGAGGGCGTGGCCTACTACGTGGTCTGTGAAGCGCTGACCAACGTCGCCAAGCACGCCGGAGCCGACCACGTGGCGGTGGTGGTCGAGCACGTCGCCGCCACGCGCCACGAGGCGGAGCTGCTGCGTGTCACCGTGACCGACGACGGGGTCGGAGGAGCCGACCCCGAGGCGGGCACCGGTCTCTACGGGCTGTGGGACCGCGTGGACGCCGTCGACGGGGAACTGAACGTCCACAGCCCGACCGGCGGGGGCACCGTCCTGACCGCGAACATCCCATGGAAGGCGTGACCGTGAGCACGGCCCACACACACGACGGGCGGCGGGAACCGCGCGTCATCATCGCCGAGGACAGCGTGCTGCTGCGCAGCGGCATGGTTCGGCTGCTGGAGGACGCTGGGGTCGAGATCGTCGCCGCGGTGGGCGACGCCGACGCGCTGATGGCCTCCGTGGCCGAGAACCCCGACGTGGACCTGTGCCTGATCGATATCCGGATGCCGCCCACGTACTCCGAGGAGGGCATCGAGGCGGCGGTACGCATCCGCCGGACCCATCCGGGGGTGGCGGTCCTGCTGTTGTCCCAGCACGTGGTCAGCCGGTACGCCGCCGACCTGCTCGGCGGCGGCGCGGAGAGGGTCGGCTACCTGCTCAAGGACCGGGTGGCCGATATCGAGGAGTTCCTCGGGGTGCTGCGCCGGGTCGCCGGGGGAGGGGCGGCGATCGACCCCGAAGTGGTCTCGCAGCTGTTGAGCAGAAACCGGGACCGCGCCCTGGAGAGCCTCACCCCGCGCGAGGGCGAGGTCCTGGAGGTGATGGCCCAGGGCCTGAACAACGCCGGGATCGCCGACCGGCTCACCATCACCGACCGGGCCGTGGAGAAGCACATCAGATCGATCTTCACCAAGCTCGACCTCGGTCAGGACGACCACGACCACCGCAGGGTCCAGGCGGTGCTGCGCTACCTGCGCGGCGCCGACCGGGACTGACCCGCGCCGCATCCGGCACCGGACACACCAGAGGGAGGGCCGAGCCTTCCAGGAAGGGAAGAACATGACTTTCAGGGCACGGGGCCTGTACGCCTCCTCCAGCAAGGAACGCGGAGGCTTTCGCAGGGGGCCGTGGATGTTCCTGGGCGGAGTGCTCGTGCTGGCACTGGTGGTGGTCACCGCGCTCTCGGTGCTGGGGAACATGACCGTCAACCAGTCGGACCGCGCGGACTCCTTCGACGGGGTGAACGCGCTGGAGATCGACAACTCCACCCTCGGCGGGGTCGTGCTCCGGGGCGGCGAGGACGGCGGGATCACGGTGGACCGCAAACTGCGGGGCAGCCCGCTGTCGGAACCGGACGAGGACATCGAGACCTCGGGGGACACCCTGGAGATCGACGCCGACTGTTCGGGGCTGGGACTCTTCGACACCTGCTCGGTGGACTACGACGTCACCGTCCCCGCCGGGACCAGTGTGGACCTGCGGACCGTCAGCGGGCTGGTCTCCGTGGAGAACCTGGAAGGCGAGCTGAGGGTGGAGACCTCCAGCGGCGCCGTGGACGTCACGGAGCAGGTCGGCGCGGTCGAGGTGGAGTCCGTCTCGGGCGACCTCGTCCTCGACGGGGTGGAGGGCGCCGTGGAGGCCCACACCGTCAGCGGCCGGATCACCGCCTCCGGCGCGGGCTCCGTGCTGGACGTCTCCACCACCTCGGGGGAGGTCGTCGCCGAGGGCTTCGGCGCCGAGGAGGTCCGTGCCGAGTCGGTGAGCGGGTCCATGGAGTTCGGCGGCGGGTTCACCACCCTGGAGGCGTCCACGACCTCCGGCGGGATCAGGATCAGGACCACCGAAGCCTTCGAACTGCTGTCGGTGGAGACCGTCAGCGGCGAGGTCGTGGCCACCGTGCCGGACGGGGTGTACGAGGTCGAGGGTGATTCGGTGTCCGGGCAGCGCGACATCGACGTCACCACCGGGTCCGGAGCCGACGGCACCATCGACGTCTCCACCACCAGCGGATCGGTACGCGTGAGTTCCTAGGTCCGGGGCACGCTGTCAGACCTACCGGCGTTCGAAGCGCAGCGCCGCCCAGTCGGAGTCGATCGGCACCAGGGCGGTGCTGCGCCACCCCGCGTCCACGAACGTCTCCCAGCCCTCGTCGGCGGTCAGGTCCGTGATGATGGTGCCGCCCCGCTGGGGGAAGCACACCCACAGGCGGGTCGAGGGCCCGGCGAGTTCCAGGGCGCGCGGTCCCTCCCGGTCGACGGTGCCCCGGTCCAGGGTGAACAGGTGCAGGTCGTCGTACTCGGCGCCCTCGACCGGACCGAGGTCGATGTGGAGGTCGGGCGGGGGGTCCAGCAGCCGCAGGTAGCGTTCCGGGGCGTTGAGGACGAGCAGCCGGTCTCCGGGCTCGACTCCCAACCTCCGGGCGAGTGTCTCCGACATTCCTCCTCCGTTCACGCGCCGGGCCGTGCGCGGCCTCTCCTGGGCCACCGTACGGTTCCCGCGCTCCGAATCCGAGGACCTCCCCCGTCTCGACCCGGACATGACCGTCTTTTTAGGATGCGCTCATGACACTTGAGAACGGTGGGCCGCGCTGGGGCGTGGTGGGGACCGGCGGAATCGCCCGCGCCTTCATGAAGGGGCTCCTGGCCGTCCCCTCGGCCCGGGTCACGGCGGTGGGTTCGCGCACGCGTGACCGGGCGGAGGAGTTCGGGCGCGAGTGGGGCGTGCCGAACCGCCACGGGAGTTACGAGGATCTCGCCGCCGATCCCGACGTGGACGCGGTGTACGTGGCCACCCCGCACCCCTGGCACCATCCGAACACCCTCCTGATGCTGAACGCGGGCAAGCACGTGCTCGTGGAGAAGCCCATGGCGATGAACGCGCTCCAGGTGGCGCAGATGGTGGCGGCGGCCCGGGCCAACGACCGCTTCCTGATGGAGGCCCTGTGGTCGCGCTTCCTGCCCGCCTCCAAGCTCGCCCGCGAGCTGGTCGCGGACGGTGCGGTGGGGGAGCTGTGCGCGGTCTCGGCGGACTTCGGGATCAACGTGCCCTACGACCCCGACCACCGGCTGTTCAACGTCGACCTCGGCGGCGGCGCCCTGATGGACCTGGGGGTGTACCCGCTGTCGTTTGCGGCGCAGTACCTGGGTGAACTCACGGTGGTGGGTGCCACCCGGCAGTTGTCCCCGGACCGGATGGTCGACACCCAGACCACCGTGCTGGTGCACGGGGAGAACGGGGTGAGCGCCGCCCTGAACTGCGCTTCGCGCAACGTCCTGCCCAACCGTGCGGTGCTCGCCGGGACGGACGGGTGGATCGAGATCCCGTCGTTCTGGGCCGCGACGGAACTGGTCCTGCACCGGGAGGGCGGCGCTTCGGAGCGGTTCCACCGGCCCTTCCGCGCCAACGGCTACGAGTACGAGATCGAGGAGGTCGGGCGCTGCCTGGCGGCCGGGGAGCGGGAGAGCTCCGAGATGACCTGGGCGGAGAGCCTGCGGCTGGCCGGGGTCACGGACCAGATCAGGGACGTGGGCGCCCTGGTGGGCGGCCCGTCCACGCCCTAGAACCGTCCCCCGGGGATGAGCCCGCCCGCCCCCGCTCCGGTGGGGGTGGCGCGGACGGCGAAGTCGTCGCGCGTCGGCCTGCCCGGCGCGGTCCGGCCCCGGGTGGCGTGTGCGGGGCGCGGCCGAGAGGTCAGGGCGCGGCCCAGCGCGAACCGTGCCAGGGGGAGCGCCCCCATGCGGGCCACGACCAGGACCGCGTCCTTGGGGCCGACCTCACGGGCGAAACGGGCGTCCAGTACGGGGTCGCCGCTGCGGGGGGCCACCCCGTAGATCTCGCCGTCGAACATGCGGTAGGCGTCGCGGACCAGCAGGGACTCGGGGTCCAGGCCGGGGCCGTCTCCGAGCCATTCGGCGGCGTCGGCGGCGATCCGCTGGACCAGACCGGGCACGGGACGGTCCTGTCGGGGGAAGACCCGGGCCGGGCCCAGGCCCTTGCGCCAGCCCGCGTAGACGGCGGGGTGGCGCGTGCGCAGGACGACGTAGGTGCTGGACAGGGGGTGGGCGAGGACCTCGCGGTTGAGGAAGTGCGTCATTAGCGCGGCGGAGAGTCCGGACCTGCGGTGGGCGGGCACCACTCCGGCGGCGTCCAGGTACAGGGCGTGGCGGGCGGCGAAGCGGCGGCGGTGGTAGCCGCCCCAGCCGACGGGGACTCCGTCCGGGCCGAGGATGAGCGCGAGCGAGGAGATCTGGTCGAAGAACCCGGAGGCCATCCTCGCGTGCCAGTACCCGGAGTGGTCGGCGCCGAAGGCGCGGGCGGCCAGGTCGCGCAGCGTGTGGTGGAGCCGTGCCCGGCACGCGGGTGCCAGGGATGTGGGGTCGTCCCAGCGGGCGACACGGTAGCCGGGCCGGAGCGGGCGGATGGTGGGCGCGACACTGAGTTCGCGCAGTTCCAGGCTGTGGTGTCGAATCTGGTCGGGCACGCGGAAGCCCCACTTTCATTACTCTACGAAAGTAAACGACTCCTTAACGTAGCGGCTTTGTGGCGTTCTCGGGCCGACTTGACCCAACTGGAGGTTCCCGGGACTACCCGGACACCGGGACAGGGGAGACGCCCGACCGCCGCCGGTACCGGTTCCACGCGACCCCCGCGTAGGCGCAGCCGATCACGCCCGCGATCACGAACCGCGAGGCCACCAGGTACTGCGCCGGGTACAGGACGCCCGTGATGTGGAAGTCGATGAACCCGTTCTCCATCACCGCGCGCCCGGTCCGCTCCCGCGACCAGTTCTCGACCTCGGTGAGGAAGCACGACCACCCGACGATGACGATCCCCAGCGCGTAGACGGCCACCAGCAGGTGCGGCCAGAACAGCCGCGGCCACCTCCAGGCGAGGAAGCCGCCGAGAACGACGTAGGCGAAGAACAGGTAGTGGAGGACCATCGCGATGTGGCCGATCAGGAGGGGCATACCGCGAACCTAGGCCGGAAGGGGACCGCCGGACATCGGTGCGGGTACCCACCACCGGTGAGCACCCGTACTCATGCGCCCGGGCCGCCGCCCTCCCGGACCGGGCGCCCACGGGCTCCCGTACGCGTGAGGCGGTCGCCCAACCGGACCATCTCCTCACGCAGCTCCACGGGCTCCTCGACCCACATGTCGACGTCGAGCATGGCCAGGTAACAGGCCATGCCGACCAGGTCCTCGCCCGCGCACAGCAGGACGCAGGAGTGCTCGTCCACCGCCTCGACGACGCCGTGGCGAGCCGCCGGGCCCTCCATGGCGGTCTCGGCGGACACACCCAGCCGCACCCGCGCCTTGATCGGCCACATGTGCAGGCTCATGCGGTCGGCCAGGTACCCGGCCACACCGCCCTCGGGTGCCTCACGAGGGGGCACCCGCGGACCCGTGGGGGTGAGCGGGCGCATGCGGTCGACCCGGAAGGTGCGCCAGTCGTCGCGGCCGGTGTCCCAGGCCACGAGGTACCAGCGCCGCCCCCGGGAGACCAGCCGGTGCGGCTCCGCGGTCCGGCGCGCGGTCGTGCCGTCGTGGCGCTCGTAGTCGAAGCGCAGCACCTCGCTGTCGCGGCACGCCGCCGCCACGAGTGTGAGGGTCCGCGAGTCGACCGTGGGGCCCTCGCCCGGCATCGGCACGGTGAAGGTGCCCAGCGCGTCCACGCGGCGCCTCAGCCGGGAGGGCAACACCTGGAGGAGTTTGGCCAGGGCCCGCACCGAGGTCTCCTCGATCCCGGAGACACCGCCCTGCGCGGCGGTGCGCAGCCCGACCGCGACCGCCACCGCCTCGTCGTCGTCCAGGAGCAGCGGAGGCAGCGCGGCGCCCGCCCCCAGCTGGTAGCCCCCACCGGTGCCCATGGTCGCCTGGATCGGATACCCGAGATCGCGCAGGCGCTCCACGTCGCGGCGAACGGTGCGGGGGCTGACCCCCAACCGGTCAGCGAGGTCGGCTCCCGGCCAGTCCTTGCGGGTCTGGAGGAGGGACAGGAGCTGGAGCAGCCGGGCCGATGTCGACTTCATGCCCCGAGTGTGTCAGGAGTGGAGGTCGGTTTCCGTCCTCCACTCCTGACCGGGTTCCCCGCGCGGCGGTACTGGCGGCGGGTGGACGCGCTCGGGGTCGTGGGCGGCGCGGTCGTCTCCGGTTCGTTCCAGGGGTTCGACCAGGGGTGCCTGCTCCACGCGCTGCGGGAGCTGGGCCCCGGATTCGTCGGCGTCACCCAGGTCCCGCACGACACCCCCGACGAGCGCATCGTCGAACTCGCCGACCACGGGGTGCGCGCCCTGAGGCTCAACCCGTACCGGCACAGGCAGCGCGGCCACCCTGCGCCGCCACTTCGACACCGTGCTCGGGGTCGCGCCCGACACCTACCGACGCACCTTCCGTGCGACCCGCCCCGGACGGTGACCGGGGCAGGGCTCCGCGCGGGTGCGGTCCGGCCCCGGTCAGGTGGCCGTCGGTGCGGGGTGGTCGGGAACCAGCACGCTCAGGCAGGTGACGCAGGCCTCCAACTTCTCGAACTCGGAGATGTCGACCGGCAGTACCCGCCAGTGGTCGGCGGCCAACTGGTGGATGGTCTCGTGGGCGGCGGCGCTGACCAGCACGTCGCGGCCGCCCAGGGGCAGCACGTGCGCTCCGGGCTCCTCGGCGACGGGGCGCACCGGCGGCAGCGCGGCGGTGTCCACCAGCTCGGGCAGGCCCACCAGGGTGCCGTCCGGCAGGGCCGTCACCGCCGACTTCAGGTGCAGGGCCCGCCCCAGCCGTACCCGGCGGACCTTGCGGCCCAGCGGCGCCAGGTGGCGTTCGAGCTGCCGGGCGCCCTCCTCGTCGGTGCGCTCCCCGATCCCGACGTACACGTCCTCCCCGACCTGGAGGACGTCGCCTCCGTCGAGGGTCCCGGGCTCCTCGATCCGTACCACCCGCAGTCCCAGGGCGCGGACCGTGGCCTCCACACCCTCGACCTCGCCCCGGCGCGCCTTCGCCCCCGGCCGGGTCAGGACGGCCAGGTCCTCACACACCACCAGGGGGTCCTCCACGAACACCGAGTCCGGGAGGTCGGGCGCCGCGTCCACCTCGTGCACACGCCACCCGGCCGAGGCCAGCGTCTCCTGATAGATCGTGTACTGGCGGGCCGCCAACACCGGGTCGACCGGGGTACGGGCGACATGGGTGACGATGCCGTCGGCCAGTCGGGGACCGGGGCGGCGCATCAGGGCGACGCCGAAGGTGCTGAAACCGTCCATGCGAACTCCAGGGGATCAGGGGACCGGGAGGCCGGGCTCCCATGAGGGGAGCCGCAGCGTATCGCCACTCCCTACCCCGTTTGGAGGACCGGCACGCGGACCGAACGGCTTGTTCGTCGGCGCAGGTCAGGGCAGGGTGGACATATGGACGTGATCGTTGTCGGCGGCGGGATCGTGGGGGCCAGCGCGGCCTTCCACCTGACGAAGAAGGGGGTGTCCACCGCGCTGGTGGACGCCTCCCACCTGGGGCAGGCCACGGCGGCCGGGACGGGGGTCGTGTTCCCGTGGCCGTTCCCCTGGGACGCGCCGCCGGTGTGGGGCTTCAAGGCCCGCGCCGCCGCGCACTACCCCGAGCTCATGGCGGAGCTGGCCGAGGACGGGCAGAGCACCGGGTACGAGGTGGTCGGCGGCCTGTCCGTGGACCGCGAGGGCGGGGACTCCGGGTACGAACTGCTCAGCACGCTCTCCCAACGACCCGAGTTCGCCACCATGGGCCGTGTGGAACGGCTGTCCGAGGGGGAGCCCAGAGACCTCTTCCCCCTGATGCCCGAAGCCTACTCGGGGGTGCGGGTGGAGGGCATGGCCCGGATCGACGGGCGCCGGGTGCGGTCCGCCCTGTTCGACGCCGCCGGGGAGCGGGGACTCCGCTACTACAAGGGCGACTCCCGGCTGCTGTGGAACGGCCACAGGGTCACCGGGGTCCGGGTGGGCACGGAGGACCTGGAAGCCCGGACGGTGATCGTGGCCGCCGGGGCGTGGTCGGCGGGGCTGTTGTCCGTGGCCGGGGTCGACCTGGGGGTGCGCCCGGTACGCGGACAGGTGACCCACTTCGCGCTCCCGGGGCGGGACACCCGCCCGTGGCCGGTGGTGCGGTTCGGCGAACTCGACCACTACGTGAGCGCCTTCGGCCCCGACCGGGTGGTCACCGGTGCCACCAGTGAGCCCGAGGCGGGGTTCGACCGCAGGGTGACCGCCTCCGGCCTGCTGCACAACCTGTCGTCGGCGCTGGAGCTCCTCCCGGAGCTGGCCGAGGCGAGCGTGGTGGAGACCCGCGTGGGGTTCAGGCCCGGCACCCACGACGGCCAGCAGTTGCTCGGGCCCGTGGAACGGCTGCCCGGTGTGCTGGTCGCCACGGGGCTGGGGTCGGAGGGGCTCACCTTCGGCCCGTTCCAGGGGGTGGTGGCGGCCCGCCTGGCGATGGGGGAGGACCCGGGGCCGGACCTGTCCGCGTTCGTCCCCGACCGCCCCCAGCACCCCTCTGTGGCCTGAACCCCGGGCGGGGGCACCAGGGCGCCGGCGGGGGGAGGCCCTCCGCGACGGCGGACCGCACGGCCCGGGCACAGAGACGACTTCTCTGACCCCGGTGCCCTTCTCTGGCCCCGGCCCCCGGCCGCCGGGGCGGCGCCCGGGGGGTCCCCGGTCCCGCCCCGCACCGGCGGGTCGCGCCCTGGTCAGGCGTTGGGAGGCAGATCCGTTCCCGCGCCACGCCTGCGGGCGCGCAGGAGGTCGTGGCGCTCGGCCGGGAGGGTGGGCTCGCCCGCGCCCTGCACGACGAACCCGGCGTCGGCGATCATCTCCAGGTCGTCGCGGCCCGCCTGCCCCTCGCTGGTGAGGTAGTCGCCGAGGAAGATCGAGTTGGCGATGTGCAGCGCCAGCGGTTGGAGGGAGCGCAGGTGGATCTCGCGCCCCCCGGCCAGCCGCACCTCCACGTCGGGGAAGACGAACCGAGTGGCGGCCAGGACGCGCAGGCAGCGCTGCGGGGTCAGCTCCCACGTGCCTTCCAGGGGCGTACCGTCGAACGGCATGAGGAAGTTGACCGGCACCGAGTCCGGGCCCAGGTCACGCAGGGCGAACAGGGCGTCGACGAGGTCGTCGTCGGACTCCTTCATACCCGCGATCAGCCCGGAGCAGGGCGACAGCCCCGCGTGCTTGGCCCGTTCGACCGTGTCGACCCGGTCGGCGAACTCGTGTGTGGTGCAGATGTCGGAGTAGCGTTCCCGCGAGGTGTTGAGGTTGTGGTTGTAGGCGTCGACCCCGGCGTCGCGGAGCCGGTCGGCCTGCCCCTCCGAGAGCAGGCCGAGGCAGGCGCACACCTCGACCCCGGGGTGCTGTTCCTTGATCCCGGCCACCGCCGGGGCGAGGCGGTCCACGTCGCGGTCGGTGGGCCCGCGCCCGCTGGCCACCAGGCACACCCGGCTGGCCCCGGCCCGTACACCGTGCGCGACGGCCTCACGGGTCTGGTCGGGTTTGAGCCAGGTGTACTTGACGATCTCGGCCCGGGACCCCAGGCGTTGGGAGCAGTAGGTGCAGTCCTCGGGGCACAGGCCGCTCTTCATGTTGACGAGGTAGTTGAGCTTGACGCGGCGGCCGAAGTAGCGACGGCGGACCCGTGAGGCGGCGGCCACCAGGTCCATCAGGTCGTCGTCGGAGCCGGTCAACACCTCCAGGAGTTCGTCGCGGGTGGGGGCCTCGCGCCGGAGGGCCTTGTCGGAGAGTGCGTTCAGGCGAGCGTGGAATGTCATCACGGGCACGATCCTGGGGGCTGGACGCGGGTGCGCGCAGTGCCCGAACCCGCCAAGAATCCGCCGTGAGTCTTGTGCCGCTCCGCACGCGTCGCGGCCCGGGGCTCCGGCAGCGGGGTGTCCGGATACGGTCAGCGCGCTGCCGGGCGCCGCGGCCGCCGCTACGGTACCGCCCATGCGCGAACTCCCCTCCCCAGCGCCGGTCGGCGCTCCCTGGTCGTCCCCGGTGCGCCTCCTGGGCACGGGCCTGCTCGTCCTGGCACCGGTGCTGTTGCTGGTCGGAGTGTTCCTGGACGCGGGCCGGTTCGTGCACGGCCCGGATCGCGTGTGGGTGGCGGCCCTGGCCGCGTCCTCGCTGTTCACGCTGGGCGTCTCGCTCGGGGGAGCTCGCGCTGCGCGCGGGCTCGGCCCCGCAGAGCTGGGAATCCTCGGGCCGCTCACCCGGGTGGCGGCCCTGGTCCTGTTCGTGGTGTCGCTGAACGGTGCCGTGGTGGTGGGGCGCGCCCTGCTGTTGCCCGTGTGGTCCGCTCCGGGCACCACGGCGTGGCTGACGGCCTCCTGGGTGGCGCTCGCCGCCGCCCTCCTCGTTCTGGTGGTCGGTGGGCACCCTCCGGCCGCGTCCGGGCGGACGATCCTGGGCGGGACGGCGAACGCACTGGCGGCGGCCCTGGTCGTCGGGCTCGTGGTGGGCACCCTCCTCCCCTACGGGCACGAGTCCGCGGGAACCGGCGGTGAGGCGCGTGTTCCCGACACCGTCGGTCAGGTGGTCTGGACACAGCCCCCGTACCCGGGGCGCGCGTCCGCCCTCCACCCCACCGCCCATGGCGTGCTCGAGGTGGCGGAGGACGGGGTGTCCGGGGTGTACCAGAGCTGGAACGTGACGACCTGGTCCTACACGTCAGGCGGGGAGCCGCCGGAGGTCGTGGTGCGGGCCGGAGGCGAGATCGTGGACGTGCTGCTGCCCGGCCGGGAGGCCTTCCTGACCCTGGACACCCGGACGGGCGAGCCCGTGGTCCCACCGCCGGGCAGCGGCCGCCCCGTCGCCGACAGCTCCGGGGAGGCACTGGTCCGGCAGCTCGGAGCGCATCGCGGCGACGTGCTCTGGGAGTACGGGGGAGAGGAGGGGTGCCTACCCCGGGCGGGCGGCCGGGAACGGCTGGACGACGAGGGCGTGGTGGCCGTCGGCGACACCGTCGTGGTCGCGCTGTTGTGCGCGGAGGGCCTGACCGACCCCCTGGAGGGCGATGTCCGGGCAGCGCCCCGGCTGGTGGGTCTGGACTCCACGACCGGTGAGCGGCTGTGGAGCGTCGACCACCCGGGCCCGGGAACGGAACTCCGTGCGGGCGGAGGGGTGGATCTTCCCGTACCGGTCACCGCGGTCTCCCTCGGGCCGACACCGCACACCGGCTCCTGGGCCGGTGACGCCGTCGCCTTCGAGGGTGGTCCCTACGTGGACGCGGCGGACGGCACGGTCCTGCACCCGGGGGACGGCACCGCACCGGGCGAGGGGGAACCGCTGGAGGGGGCGACGGTGCATGGGGGGCGTGTCCTGGTCGACTTCGGCGCGGACTCCTACGTGAACACCGTGTGGACGCCGGGCACGGAGGGCACGCGATCCGAGGTCGCGCCGGAGGACGTGCGGGTGTGGTTCGAGGAACGCGCCTGGGACGGGCGCCTGCTGCGGGAGACCGCTCCGGTGGCGCTGGAGCGGCCACCGTCCGCGGCCCACACCGAACCCCTGACCGACGCGGTGGTGCACGCGGTGAACGGCGCCACCGTCCTGGTCCACCCATGGGACGGCAGCCCGCACCACGAGGTCACCTCCCCCGCCCTGACGCGCATGGAACTGGAGGGCGCGCCCCTGCCGCTGGCGGTCCCGGGCTCGGTCCTTCTTCTGACACCGGCGGGGGACGGGCTGGTCGCGGCCCTCGGCTGAGGGACCGACCGGGACCGCCCGAACCGGTGCGCACCCCTGCCTGGGCAACAGGGCCGCGACGGCGCCGCCGGCTCACGTCGGAGGACGTCTCCTGGGCGACGGACGGCGCGGGTCCCGCTCCGGGCACGTCCAGCGCCCCATGGGCGGCAGGGGGTCGCCGGTGGCCGGTAGCGGGGTGAACCCGGCGGCGCGGAAGAACGCCAGCCTGCCCTGCGTCCCCTCACCGCCCTCCGGAAGCAGGAACACCCACCGGACCCCGTTCTCACGCGCCTCGCGCACGTACCGGTCCAGCAGGGCGCACCCGATTCCGCGCCGACGCCACGCGGGGTCCACGACGACGGCGAGCACGTACCCGTGCGGCGGGGGAGCGGGCGCGCCGGGTCCGGTGTAGGCCCAGTCGAGAACCGCCTCCAGCCAGCCCACCACCCGGCCCGCCTCCTCCGCGACCAGGACCACCATTCCGGGAGGCAGCAGCCGATCGGGGTAGCCCTTGGTGTCGAAGTGCGGTGCGGCCCGGATCATGAGATCGCTGATCGCGGGCCCGTCGTCACCGGTGGCGCTCCGGACGATCATGCACCCAGAGTATCGGCCGGTCGGTGGTTCGCCTTCGATCCGTCGTGCGGTGATTTCGCCCCCCATAGCCCTCAGCCCTGGGATTTCCGACACCACCGCGTGCGCGGGGTGTCGGATTGCCCCGCGAGCACCCCACCCACGATCATCACGTTCGGTGACTCCCAACGAAAGGTCCGTTCGCATGCTCCGAAGCCCGGCCGTCCTCGCCGCCCTCCCGTTCGCCGCCGTGTTCCTCCTGGCGCCCTCCACAGCGCACGCCCAGGCCCCCACACCCCTGACCGAGGCGATCGAGGCCCTCACCGTGGCCGAGGAGTCGCGCGAGGGCTACGACCGAAGCCTCTTCCCGCACTGGACGGACGCCGACCGGAACGGCTGCAACACCCGCGCGGAGGTGCTCCTGGAGGAGGCCGTCACCGCTCCCGAGGTCGGTGAGCGCTGCCGCCTGAGCGGTGGCGAGTGGTACTCCTACTACGACGACCGCTCCTTCACCGAGGCCCGGGCCCTGGACATCGACCACATGGTGCCGCTGGCCGAGGCCTGGGACTCCGGCGCCTCGCAGTGGAGCACCCAGCGCCGCCAGGCCTACGCCAACGACCTGGACGAGCCGGTCGCGCTCGTCGCGGTCAGCGCGTCGTCCAACCGCTCCAAGGCGGACAAGGACCCGTCGCAGTGGCTGCCGCCGGCGGCCGACACGCACTGCCGGTACGTCACGGAGTGGACCACCGTGAAGACCCGCTGGGGCCTCACCGTGGACGAGGCCGAGCGCGAGGCGCTGAACACCGTGGCGCAGGACTGCCCGGACGCGGTCGTGGAGACCACCCCGGCTCCCTGACCCCCACACGCCTCTGACGCGGGCCCCGGATTCCCCGGGGCCCGCGTCGTGTGTCCGGACCGTTTTCGGTCCTGCCCGGATTCCGGTTCGTGCGTACGTCTCCGGTGGCTCATGGGGGCGGTGGGGCTTGTTCCGTGAATGCCCGTGTCCTTATACGAACAGGCCTTTCGGCGGGTTTCCACGAACCGAGAGGGCGAGACCTCCGAGGTCATCTCCCCTTCCCTCCCCGGTCGATCCGGGCCACCCGGTCACCGCCCGGGCCGGTCGCCGAGAAAGAGGGCGAAGACGACGGCGGCTCGTGAGTGCGGTCGCCCACGCGGGTATCGAGCCCGGGTAGTTCTCGCACCCCCGATTCCGCGAGGAAGGGACCCCCGTGAAACTCCCCCGCTTCACCCTCTTCCGACGTCTGGGCGCCCTGCTGTCCGCGGCGCTGCTCACCGTCGTCCTCCTCCCGGTCGGCGCCGGGGCGAGCGAACAGGCGCTCGCCTCCGTCAACCTGCGCACACCCTTCGACTGCGGCCAGGTGTGGAACGCCAACACCCGCACCAACCACAACCCGCAGCTCTCGGTCGACTTCCAGCGCTCGCCCGCCCTCAACCAGAACGTGCGCTCCAGCGCCGCCGGCACCGTGACCACGGTCGCCGACCGGGGCAACACCAGCTACGGCAAGTACATCGTGGTCGACCACGGCAGCGGCGTGACGACCCTGTACGCGCACCTCAACTCCCAGTCGGTCTCGGTCGGTACCCGGGTGAGCACCGGCACCGTCATCGGCAAGGTCGGCAGCACCGGCGGCTCGACCGGCCCGCACCTGCACTACGAACAGCGCGTCAACGGCACCGTGGTCCGCGCGGTCCTCAACGGCGTGGCCATCCGCTACTACGGCAACACCACCATCACCAGCAGCACCGGCTGCTGACGTCCCGGTTCACGGGCGGCGCGGGTCCCAAGGACCCGAGCCGCCCGTTCGTCGTTCCGCGGGCACGCGGGCGGCCGGGTGGGAGATGACGCATGGGAGACGCGGCGGGCGGCGGGGGTTTCTCGCCGCGTTCCGGTGCGGTCCGACACGTGCCCGCGACGCGTCGCGATAGTGACCCAAGGAGGCGATTCCGCCACTGTGGGTCACACGCGCACCACCCATGTGCCCCCGGACCTGGGAAAGGGCTGCCTCCGCACCCCGCTCCGGCCGGCCCGCGGACGCCTCGTCCACCGCGTACCTCGGGTCCGGAAGCGACTGGTCATCCCTCGGGCGACACGGCGAAGGTTATGCCTAGGTCACCCTATTCGCCGCCCCTTCACGCAAACATCATATTCCCCCGATACCACTCGGCCGTGTTTGTGTCCCAGCGAGGCTGGGGTATTCCCCTCAACGCCAGAATGGCGACCGAGCGAACAGGGATGGCAACAATGGGTATCCGAACGTGGGAATCAGTCGGCGGCGGTCCCCACAACCGCCTGACGGACCTGGAGGAGCGCGAACTCCAGCAGGTCGAAGCGACCCAGTCGACTGAGGAAACCGACGCGCAGGACTAGGGCCCGTTTTGTGGATCATTCCGCGCTCGCGTGGCCAGGCTGCCTCTCGCTGCGCCGATGAAGCTCGGACAGCCAAACCCGGGCTGACCGTCGCTCATCGTCTT